>JACRPR010000152.1 GCA_016223105.1 Chloroflexota bacterium
TCCAACGGGAACGATTGGATAGAAACAAACGAGTAGATGGGTTTATCGCGCCCGCATCTACTCGTTTTTTACGTTAGTTATTTCCGCAACCCGAGACGTTCGACGATTTCCTTGTAGCGGGTCGCGTCATTTTTACTGAGATACGACAAGTGCCACCGCCGCTCGCCCACCATTTTTAGCAAACCGCGTCGCGAGTGATTGTCCTGTTTATGACCCTTCAAATGCTCGACAAGTTGGTTGATGCGCGTGGTCAGAAGAGCCACTTGCACTTCCGGCGACCCTGTGTCGCTCACATGTTTATGATACTTTTCCATTATCGCGGTCTTTTCCGCCTTTTTCAGTGCCATCCGCCTCTCCCTTCCATGATTTTGCTTTTCCGAAAGTGGGCGCAGTATAGCACAAACGAACGGTTCTGGCAAATTGAACGAGCGGATTCCGAAAAAAACTACCCAAAGTTACTTTGGGTAGTTGAGGTGACAACGCGCCCGCGCCGGTTTCTGGACCGGTTTTACGCGGGGTTACTTGAAACCACAAAGCCGGTACGTGCCATCCACTTTGCGCCCCAGCTCAACATGCTTTGCCTGTTTCAATGCTTGGCGCATTTCGCTCGATAAACCAAACACGACCGCTTGGTGTGAGTAAACAATCAAATCGTATCTGCCGTACCGATTTTGGAGCACCCACCAATCATCTCCATCAGATTGGATTACTGGAGTGCACGCGTCCATTGTTTGCGCGCCAGGTCCTGAAAACGCGAGTGTGGCAAATGCAATGATGAGTAGAGATGCAAGCACAAGTATTCGTTCCATCGGATCCTCCGGTTGTTCGAAATAGAACTCTCGCGCGATTTTATTTGTGAGTATGTTGAGAGTTGCTCACATTATAATAGGTTCGTCTTGGATTGCAAGTAGGACATTTGGGTTATCCGAAAGCCGATGTGAATTTTAGCGGATTGTGTTATAATCCGACCAATTTCAGTTGGAGAAATCAAAATGGATTTGCTCGTGTTGACGGTTTCATGGTGGCTCGTTGGATTTTCCGGCGCGATGATGCCGGGACCGGTCATGACGCTCGTCATAACCGAAAGCGCGCGGCGCGGTTTTATCGCGGGACCACTTGTAACGATAGGGCACGTCTTGCTCGAACTCGCGATGGTGATCGCGTTGATCTTTGGTCTCGATAATTTGTTGAAGCAAGACACGGTCGCCGGCGCGATTGGTTTGATCGGCGGAGTATTTTTGTTGTGGATGGGCTACACCATCGCGAAAAGCGCGTGGCGCGGACAAGTGTCGTTGAATCTCGCGCAACGCGGCGAGGGCGCGCGCGCCGGCACGCATCCCATTATCGCCGGGGTGTTGATGAGCATTTCGAATCCGTACTGGTTGTTGTGGTGGGCGACCGTTGGCTCGGCATCGTTGATCACGTTTCGCGCGTTCGGCTTGCCCGGTTTGATCGCGTTTTATTTCGGACACACACTCGCGGACTGGGTGTGGAATTTGTTCGTCGCGTTTGTCGTCGCGAGCGGGCGGCGCGCGTTGAGCGATCGCGTCTATCGCGGCATTCTGATCGCGTGCGGATTATTTCTGATCGCGCTCAGTGTTTATTTCGTGAATTCGGGCATCCATTTTCTACGCGGGTGATTTGCGATTAGATTTGAATGATGCTACAATGCGCGCCCGTGGTGAGGACAAAACTTTTTTTGAGGAGGACAAACGCATGACCGACGAAGTAATCCTGGGTTACTGCGTCAAGGAAAAAACGCAAAAGCCGATGAACAACGCGCAATTGATCACGTTGAAAAATGGCAAGCAAGCGCTCCAAGGTGTGTGCGCGTCGTGTGGAACGAAAATGACCAAATTTGTTTCGGCGAAAAAAGTCGCCCCGGTCTCTGCATAGAAGCAAGCCGTGCCGTCTCAAGGGTGAGACGGTATTTTTTTATCAAGGTTTTCAAACGTGGCGCGGCTTTAAGCCGCCGATGTGCGGGCTACGTTTTGCGAGCCCGCGCCACTTTTCGAGGTGAACGATGAAATCTCTGCGTTTGATTTTCCTCCTCGCGATTTTGCTGACCGCATGCGCGCCGGTGCCGAGCGCACCGACCGCGCTACCCACTGCGCCGGGCGCGCCGGACGAATTGGCGATCTATCGCCAGAGCTTGCTTCCCGCGCATCAACGCGATCTCGATCAATTGGATCGTCCCACGCGGTACGATCTCACTCTGCAATTCGATGCGGCGACGCCGACGCTCGCGGGCAATCAAAGCGTGCGCTATGTCAATCGGCAAACGACTCCGCTCAACGAAATTTATTTTCGCACGTTCGCGAATTATCCCGAGTCGGGCGGCAAAATTATTTTCACGCGCGTCGCGCTGGACGGCGCGCTCGCGCCATCGTCGTTCGAGGTGGAAAGCACGGCGTTGCGAATTCCGCTCACTCAACCGCTCGCGCCCGGCGCAATCACGACGATTCAACTCGATTGGACGATCACGATTCCGCGTGACAGCAAAGCGCATTATGCGGATTTCGGCGCGAGCGATTCGATCACAACCCTGCCAACTATTTTGCCATTGATCCCAGCATACGACGCGCACGGCTGGCACATCGAATTGCCGCCCGCCTACGGCGATCTGGTGTACGCGGATATGTCGCTCTTTGCGGTTACGCTCACCGTGCCGTCCAAGTTGAATGTGATCGCGTCCGGCACGACGATTGAAACGCGCGACAATCGCGATGGCACAGCGACGCATCGCATTGTCGGCGCGCCGATGCGCGATTTCGATTTGAACATTACGGAGAAAATGCAAAAGGCGAGTGCGACCGTTGGCGCGGTAACGATCAATTCCTGGTTTGATCCGAACGATGCGGATGCCGGGAAAAAAGCATTGCAATTCGCAACCGATGCGTTCAAAATTTTTCAGACTCGTATCGGCGCGTACCCGTATCGCGAACTCGACGTGATCGAAACGCCGACAACCGCGGGCGGGATCGAATACCCGGGCGTCATTGTCATCGGACGCAACTTGTATCGTAGTGAACGCGAGCGACAGTTTTTTGAATTCGCGACCGCGCACGAAGTCGCGCATCAGTGGTGGTACGCGCTCGTCGGCAACGATCAGGTGAACGCGCCGTGGCAGGATGAAGCGTTGACGCAGTACACGACGCTGATTTATTACGAGGATACCCAGGGCGCGCAAGCCGGGCAAACGATCCTCAAACAAGTTTTTCAAGACGTGTACGACCGCGCGAAAAAAGCTGGGCGCGACGCAATCGTCGGGCAACCGGTGCGCGCGTTCGACGAACGCGCGTACGGCGAAATCGTATACGGCAAAGGTCCGTTGTTCTTTGACGCGCTTCGCAAAAAAATGGGCGACGACGCGTTCTATAAATTTTTGCGAACGTACTTTGAACGCTATCGCTACAAAATCGCGACGCCGGAGGATTTAATCAAAACGGCGGAAGAAGTTGCGGGGCAAAGTTTGCGCGCGGAATATCAGGATTGGATTTTGAGCGCGGGGAAATAAAAAACTTGCGAAGGGGTTATTCCTTCGCAAGTTTTTCTATCTGCCGGTATCTCCGGTGATTATTTCGTTGAGGGCAAATACATTGATACGCCGTTGCTTGTCGTCCACTTTATAGGTAACTTTATATGGTCCGACCCGGACGAAATAGGTTTCCGGATCCATCATCGCAGAGTCAGGCGGACGTGGGTTGATCTGCAAGGAGAAGATTCGCAGATAGATCGCCTTAAATCGTTTGGGGTGCAGTCTATCGGTCTTTTTAGAGATTTCAGGTAACTACTCAGGTGTCATTGCGAGGAGGCGGTTTTTGCCGACGAAGCAATCCCCGCGTTGTGAATCCGGATCGACCAGGTTGGGGATTGCTTCGCAAAAACCGCTCGCAATGACATGGGCTGAGTAGTTACGATTTCAGATGCGATCTCGATCGCGTACATTAAAATTCCTCCGGTTCGACTTTGCTGAGATCGACCCCCCATTTCTTTTCGTAATCGCGAACGAATTGCTCAAGTGGAATGTACTTTTTAGTCGCTTTTTCAATCGCGCGCGCGCGTTTAAGAATCTGCCGATTTTCCGCGTCCTCTTCCAAGTGTTTGAAATCCTTCACGCTGACAATCGCGCCGACCGGTTTGCCGCGTCGTGTGACCAAAACGCGGTCGCGGTTGCGACTCATCAAACTCGAAAATTGATTTTTCGCTTGTGCGATTCCTAATGTCTTTGCCATTTGAACCTCCCTTCGCTACGAATCTATTATCCGTGATCCGATTGGATTGTCATTTGCGCGCGCGCATCACACGCCGTAAATCTCCCCAAATTTCGTTTTCAAGTACCGCATCCACGCGTGCGTTTGCAGTGGCTCGCCGGTGATTTTGCGCGCGAGTTCATCGAGCGTGAACTTGCGCGCGTGCTGATGCAAATTCACGCGCAACCACTGGAGCAATTCCGCAAACTCGCCGCGTTCGATCTGCGCGGGCAAGGTCGGCAGATCGCGCGTCGCCGTGTCCCACAATTGCGCGGAAAAAAATGTGCCGAGCGAGTACGTCGAAAAATATCCGAACGAGCCGGACGACCAATGCACATCTTGCAAACATCCTTGCGCGTCGTTCGGCGGGATGATGCCGAGATACTCTTGGATTTTTGCGTTCCACGCCTCCGGCACATCGGCAACCTTCAACTTGCCCTCGATCAACGCGAGCTCCAATTCAAAGCGCAACATGATGTGCAAATTGTACGTCACCTCGTCCGCTTCGACGCGAATGAACGACGGCTTGACCTGGTTGATCGCGCGATAAAACGATTCGACATTTTGATCCGCGAGTTGCGCCGGGAAAAATTCGTGCAAACGCGGAAAATAATGATGCCAAAAACCGCGACTGCGCCCGACGATATTTTCCCACAAGCGCGATTGCGATTCGTGCGCGCCGAGCGACGCGCCGCCCGCGAGCGGCGTGCGTTCAAATTGCGCGGGCGAGCCCATATCGTAGAGCGCGTGCCCACATTCGTGAATCGTGCCAAAGAGCGCGGTCGGCAAAAAATTGAGATCGATCCGCGTCGTGATGCGCGTATCGCCCAGCCCAAAGCCGGTCGTGAACGGATGTACCGATTTATCTTGGCGCCCGGCTTGAAAATCGAAACCCATCCGGTTGATGACCTCGACGCCGAAATCCCACTGCTTTTGCGCGGCATACTCGCGATGCAACACCGCGCTGTCCACGCGATCCGAATTCGCGATCACCGCGCGCGCGAATGGCACGAGTTCTTTTTTCACTTCCGCAAAGATCGCTTGCACTTGCGCGGTCGTCATTTCCGGTTCGTACTGATCGAGCAGTGCGTCGTAAATGTGTTCGGTGTAGCCGAGATAATTCGCTTGCTTGATTTCGAGCGCGACGATTTTTTCAAGATGTGGTTGAAACAGCTTGAAATTCGATTCCTGGCGCGCGTGCGTCCACGCTTCGTACGCGAGCGCGGCGGCGCGCGACAATTCTTCGACGAGTTCGGGCGGCACGCGTTTCGCTTTCGCGTAATCGCGTTGCGCGACGCGAAGCAAACTCGTGTCGTCCGAATCGTAACCCAGGTGTGCGAGCGCGGGCGTCAACTCGTCGAGCAGTTTGCCCACCGCGTCGTCAATAAAAAATTCGTGCGCGAGTCTATCGAGTGTTGCCAATTGTTCCGCGCGCGCATTTGCGCCGCGCGGCGGCATATACGTTTGTTGATCCCAGCCCAGCAGGGCGGAGGCGTGATGCAAATCGCTTACCGTCGCCAGTCGGTGTTTGAGTTCGGCAAGTTTCTGTTCCATTCTCCTTTTTCTCCATCCGGGGGCGCGTTGCGAATTGTCGAACGGCGCGGTCGCAACAAGCGTCCGCTCAATTTAATTTCGGTCGTTACCACGTCGAGCACGTAATGCGTTGCGTCCGCGATCACCGCGCCGACGTACAGATCAACCAGGAAGAGCAAATTGTAAATGATGTCGTCGCGGTCGCCGGCAAAATCGAATTCGATTTGCAAGCCAATGCGCCTAAACCAAAATTTGAAAATGATGACGAAAAGCGCGATGATGAGCGCGGTGTATAAAAAGCGCGCGGTTGTGCCAATGACTGGGATGTGCAAGTGATCGCGATGCTTGACGAGTTTGGAATAGGGCCACCAAAAAAAGCGAAGCACGCCCCAACCCTGGATCGGGCGCGAGTTGAACAAGTCCATATCCGGCGAAAGGATCGTCGTCGCGAGCGCGATGCCCGCGTTCACCGCCAGCACATCCGGCACCGACCAATGATCGTACAGCATATAGGCGGTCGTGCCAGCCAGCGCGACGCCGCTTCCAATCGCGTGTCCCCAAAATCCGGGCATTGCTTTATCTCCGTAGGGCAAACGCTTTGCGAAATTTGCCAAACGTGCGCGATTATAACTGATGGGCGCGCAATTTGCAACCGAAAAAAGTAAGGGCGAAGCATCCTGAGCATAGTCGAAAGATGCTTCGCCCCTACATCGGTCTGCCATCGGTTAAGATGGCTCCACGCGCACACTGCGTCGCCCGAATTTTTTCCACACGATAAAATGCGAAAGCCCGAACGCGCGCAATGGTGTCTTTTCCAAGAAATAAGTTACGCCACGAAAAATGCGCGCGAGCAATTCACTGCGCCGCGCGATTTTATCATAGCCCGGATAAATTTGTGTGTGCGCTAAAATGTCGCCGTCCATTCGCTCAAACAAGGCGCGAATTTCGCGCGCGCGATACGCACGGACGTGCGGCGCGAATCGATCGCGCAGAAAATCAGGAAGCCAACCGATGAACGGAATGTTGCCGAACACGTACCGCTTGCCGAAATACGCGCCGTGTGTTTCAAAGGGATACAACCGATTCGGCGCAAAAACCAGGATGCGCCCGTTGCGTTTGAGCACGCGTTGCGCCTCGCGCATTGTCGCGCGATCATCGTTGACGTGTTCGATAACTTCGTGCAAAAGCACGACGTGAAACGTTTCATCCGCGAACGGCAATGCTTCGGACGCGGACGCGGCAAGCCGGATCAAATGTTTGCGCCGATGTGCGTCGTCGAGTTTTTCCGCGTCGGTGTCCACGCCGAATTCGTGCGCGCCCAGGTTCAGAAATTTTTCGAGATACGAGCCGATGCCGCAACCGATGTCGAGAATGTGCACGCCGGGAAAACGCACGAAGCGCCGCATCAAATCCAGGCGACGATCCTGTCCGAATCGCCAAACGTACGAGGGATGTCCTAGCGTAATCGTTTTGTCGTCATTGTTCACGATTCTATCGTATCAAAGTTTGCGCGAAAATGCAAAGGGGCGAGATGACCTCGCCTCTACCAATATCACCACGAATAGCGCACCGTGTAATTCACGATCTTTTCGCCGTCCGCCGGGATGTTCACGCGAAACTCGATGGTTTGCGCGTCGGTCTTGATATAATCCTGGGACAAGTTTTTGAGTTCCCAGTTCGACCAGCGAAAGAGATGTTCGGGCACGCGCACTTCGACGGCTTCTTTTTTATGATTCCGAATCTTGATCTGATACGTTTCTTCGATCACGCGGTCGCTCACCTTGACGAAATTTGTTTGCTTGCGTTCGCCGACGACATCGAACGCGTTGCCAATGTTCAAACGAATCATTTCATCGCGCGGCGTGTGATCGATATTGTCTTCGCCGATGAATTGATTGCTTCCATCGCTATCGGCTTTGTACACGCGCAGTGTGCCTTTCGGAAGCGGCATTCCCATTTTGTTCGCTTCGCTGTTTTTGAATTCGAGCATCACCGCGACTTTGGCATTGCTTGTCTTGCCGTAATTCGGATCGGTGATCTGATAACCGTAAAAGCGTAGATTAGACGCGCCGTCGTACACAAACAATTTGGTGATCGGCACATTCGCCGCGGTGGTGAATTCGATCTGTTTGGTTTCGCGATTGCGAATCGTCGTCGCGCGTTGGAGCGAGTACAGATGGTACTCGAAGAAATCTTGTTGCGTGAATTGCGGCTCGGATTTCGCGGCAGTCGGCGCGGGCGCGATGCCGCCGTCGCGCGCGGCTGGAACCTGGGTCACGCGCCGTACATCACCCGCGACGAGTTTCAAGCGCGCGTCCTCGTACGTCGCGCCGCTCTGATTGTCAATCGTAACCCAGCCGTTCAAATTCATCGCGGTATCTTGCGCGTTCACGACGACGACGTAATTCGCTTTCCAATTGATTCCGTTCGTCATATACGTTACTTGCGCGTCCTGGTTTCCATCGCGCGAGGAATTGATTTTCCAAATCAGCGTCGGCTTGGTGATGAGTCCGCCGGGCAATTGCGGAAATTTTAATTCGCGCACGCGCGCGAGTTTGACCGTCGTTACCTGACCGTCGTCGCTTTGCAAAATAATATCGTCCGATCCGCTCAACAATTTGCCGGTGTACTTGGTGCCGTCTTCGGTTACGAGCGCCACGGTTTGATCGAGATATTTCTGCAAAATTTTTGACGACCCCACGATGTCATACGCGTAATTTTGTTCGATGACGCGCGTGCCGGTCGGATCGGCGAGCGACGCGAATTGCACGCTCGTTGGATCGATTTGCGACGCGACATCGGTGAAACGGATTTCATTCATTCCCGATTTGAGCGCGAGCGTGCGTTTGTCTTTCACGAGCGCGATGTTTTGATTGTAAATCGTAATGTCCACCGCTTCGCTCTTCGCGCCGACGACCGGCGTGTGTTGTGCCGTGAACGGATTCCCGCTCTGGCATCCCACCGCGAACGCGAGAACGATCAACACCGCCAATCCTAACAAACCGAAAAACATTTTTCGACGAAACATTTTGCGCCTCCTTTTGGTTTTCACATCACAGACGTTGCGCGACGAAAAAAAGTTCCGGCGAAAACAAAGACCCGCAGGGTTTTCAAAACCCTGCGGGTCTCGGTCATTCTAATCGCGCACGACGCTTTCGATTTCGCGCGTCGCGATCCGCGTCGCGCCCGCGCCAAGCATTTCGCGTGCGCGATGTAATGTCGTTACTTCGCCTGCGGCGAAAATTGGCAAACCAGGACAGACCGCGTGCAGTAAACCGACATCGCGCGGCGGCACGACGTGGCGATCAAAATCGGTCGCGGTTTTCAGCGCGGACGCGCCGGCTTGCTCCGCGAGTTTGCACGCGCGAATTATTTCTTCTTCGGTTAGCAACGCGGTTTCGAGAATCACCGTAACGAAATGCCCGCGCGCGACTTTGATCACCGTAACGATGTCGTTCTTGACGACGAGATCATCGTGATCGCGCAATGCGCCGATGTTGATCACCAATTCGATTTCGTCCGCGCCGCGTTGCAAAATATCTTGCGCTTCGTACATTTTCGCCGCGGTCGAAATTCCGCCGTGCGGAAAACCGACAACCGAATTCACCTTGACGCGCGTTTCTTTGAGCAATTTGCGCGCGGGTTCGATGTAATGCGGTTTCACGACGACGGCAAAACAATCCGATTTCACCGCGAGTTCGCAACCGGCTTCAACGTCTTGGCGCGAAATTTGCGGCGCGAGCAAAAGATAATCCAATTTGCGAACCAGGTCGAGCGGCGTCCACGCAATCACGTTCATTTCTCCGAAAGAATTTTTTCGAGCGGCGTGCCATTGATTGACACGCTGACGCTTTTGATATTTGAAAATTGCAACGCGGTCTCTTTGATCTGCGCGTCGACGCGCGGATTGTCGCACACGCCGCCGAGTTTGAGCGTGCCCGATAGTTGAATCTCCGCGCGCTCGCCGATGATCGAAACGCTTTCGATTTTGAGCGGCGATTGCGCGAGCGCGTTGTACAATCCTGATTGTCCGATCTGCGCGTCGCGCAACGAAAACAATTCGCGCAATGCGGCGGTGAGCGGCGCGGTGGTGATCGGGATCAATCGCTCGACCGCGACGATGCTGTCAGCGCATCCGATCGCTTTGCCCGACTTGCCCTTGTCGTCGAGCGCGACAAAAAACACTTTGATCTTCATCGTCCCGGTCGGGGTTTGCGAAGGACGCGCGGTTGGTTCGCGCGTCGCGTTTGCCGATGGTGGCGCGTTCGTCGGCGCGATGGAGGTAGACGCGATCGCGCGCGTTGGCGTCGCGGCGAGCGGGATGCGGATGGGGGCGCAGGCGGCGAGCGCGAGCAGGGTGAGAAGAAAAATAAATTGGCGCATAAACAAAAAATGCGACGCGCCAACGTACGCATGTCGCCCCCATTGGCACAGTGGAATTGAAAAATTCATCTCAACAAATCCTGAACGTTTTCCGCGTCGAGCGTCAACCCCAAGAGGTAAATTGCGGCTTCACGCGCGCTCTTGAATTTCCTGACAAAATACTCGCCCTGCAAAGTTCGTAAAAGCAATTCAACTTGTTCGATATTCTTTACCTGAGTGTCCTCGGCTTGAATTGCATCCAAGATCAATTTGCGGATTTGGTCTGCTTGTGGTTCAAGAATTTTTTGCGCGATTTCGCGCCTAGTCGTTGTGGTCAGTTTTTCCCATTTTGTCCATGCTCTCCTGGGAATCTTGTTGTCATCTTCGGGCCAGTCGAATTCGATTCCGTAACCTCCAAGCACTTGAACCAGGTGGGAAAATGGTATGACGACCAGTTCAACCCCGAAACTATTCATCAGTTTTTTGGACGGCTCAGACCACTGTCCCATCAAGACGGCGATACTTTTCCTAACGCTGGGATAGGTTGTTCGTAATTTATAGTGTGCAACACATGTCCACGACGCCTTATCGCGGTTATGCTTTTTGTAGCGAATATATTTTGATTCGACTAGAATTAGCGGTTCGCCCGATCTGTTTTCAACGGCGAGATCAATTTGATACTCTGTCCCGGTATCATTCACCATCAACAATTTCTTGCCCGCGCGTTTGCCCGGTCGCGCACCACCAATGTCAACGAAAAGATTGTGTGGCGCAACAACATCTTGGATGATCTGGTGAATTTGGGCTTCAACCGTGTGCCCAACCGCTTCGCCTAATTTGCTCGCATAGTTTGTCATTTGCCCCTACTTGGTCAAAGTTAGTACACTTTCTTTTAATGCAACGTGATGACGCTGGGTATTCCCTTTCCATTTATCTCCGCGTGTGCGTAGTTGTTGGATAGTATAATTGCGGAATCCGACGCCCAATCCTATCCGACCAAGGATTTCTTCGGTGGGAATATGAACACCATACGGAGCCGAATCGCCTAGAATCCAGATAGACTGAGCGCGCGATTTCAAAACGCGATAGCTATCGGCTAGAGCAAGAGTCATATCGTTAAAGTACTGCCCCACCATAATGTCGTAACTTTTCTTACCGCCATGTTCCAAGCGCAGACGCGATAGTTTGTCCACTTTGGTTTGCAAATCAAGGGCAATTTCCGGCGCAACGCCTTTTAATCGCGCGCTGATAATATCTGCCAATTCGTAATCACCGCGATTGATCTGCGTGGTCGCGGATATGATGAGCCGTGAGCGGATTTTTTCTGTAATGTCGGCCCAAGTACTTGCAAAGCCGTTGAAATAAGTTTCAAGTCGGGTGCGGTCGGCATAATCGTAATTGTTGAGGTACGGCGGCGACGTGAAACTGAGATCGAACGCCGCGCTTTCAAATTTGGTTTGCCGCGCGTCCCCCAAAACCAAATGACCAGGTGTTTGGCGATACTGTTCGGGAACCGTCTTGAGGTCGGCAATCATTTGGTAGACTTGCTTAGAAAAAACTTGCACTCCATCTTTTTCTTGAATCCGCTTCTTTGGCGCAATGTAGGGCCAGCCGGTTGCCGCGCCGGATGCTTGACGCAAAGCGCAAGTCAACGCGACGAAAAAAAATGAGCGGTATGGCTCGTTCAATTTTGCAATGTGGGAGCGGATAAAGAGTAACCTTCGTAGGTTCGCATCAGAGAAGCATTTCCGCACTAACTCGGGCACGGGGGCGAGATTGATTGATTCGGCTTCTTTGATCTTGATCTGAATCTCAAGCATCAAATGCGCCGCGAGCGCGTCGAGTTCGGAATAGTCGTAATCCCAAAAAGTCTTGACGGTCGCAACTTCAAAGACAAACGGATGAGCTTCGATTCCGAATGATTCAATGCCTCTTGATTTACAGACGACCAGCGTAGTTGCCGTGCCGGCAAATGGGTCGTAGACAACTTTTCCCGGTACAATATCATTTTCTTCCAGAACATGCTCAACCGCGCGAAATGAAAACCCGGCGGGGTATTGAAACCACCGATGAATCGGCGCTTGTTTACTGTCAGCAAACGTTCCATACCGACTTTGCGATCTCGTGACTGCTGGCAAGTAAATCGCGCGCGAATCTTTTGCAACGCGCGCGGATTTCGTTGGCTTGGATTTTCTTTTCGATTTGCTGGCGGAAGAATTTGAGCGGTTTATCATCTTGCCGCGATTATACAATGCCGCGTTTCTCAAGTCAAACCTTCGCCATCACAATTCGCTTTCATATTTTCTCTCCCGCAAGAGCGCCTTGAGCATATTTTTTCCCTTGAGTGAACCACGTAACTGGTGAATAAAATGGCGTGTGATTGGTTGCAACACAATCTTGCCATCCTCTTCGTGGATGTGAATTCTTGTTCCCGTTTCGATGTCGAATTTTCGTCGCAACGCGACTGGAATAGTAACGTTGCCCCGCGCCGAAACTCGAATACGCATTGTGCCTCCTTGATTATTCCCCCTTCAAAAACTCGCGAATCGAAATCGCCGCGCTCGCGCCTTCGCCGACCGCGCTCGCGACTTGTTTCGTCGAACCGGCGCGCACATCGCCCGCCGCGAAAATGCCGCGCGCGCTCGTCTCCATAAACGCGGGGACGCGCGCGACGCGCTCGCCGTGATGCGCGAGGTCGTGCCCGGTTTTGACGTACCCCCATTCATCGCATGCGACCAGGTCGCGCACGAGTTGACTGTTTGGCACTTGTCCGATGAAAATGAATACTGCCGCCGAATGCAATTCTTCAACCGCGTTTGTCTTGGCATTTTGAATCACGATGGAACGCAACTTACCCTTGCCGCGAAATTCAGTTACGCTAGTGTTGAACTTGATCTCAATCGTATCGGGCTGGGCAAGAATTTTTTCTTGCGCGAATTGGCTCGCGGTCAATTTTTCGCCGCGCACGATCAGCGTCACGCGTTTTGCAAACTTGGTGAGAAACAATGCTTCTTCAACCGCGCTGTTGCCGCCGCCAATCACGACGATCTGTGCCGCGTCTTTGTAAAACGGACCATCGCACGTCGCGCAAAAATGGATGCCCGCGCCGATGAAATCATCCTCGCCGCGCGCGTTCAACTTGCGATAGGTCGCGCCGGTCGCGAGCAACACTGCGCGCGCGCAGTACAAACTTGCATCGCGCAAATGCACGATGCGATAGTCGTCGGTCGCCTCGATGCGCTCTACTTCTTGCGCTTGCAAAATTTCGACGCCGAATCGCCGCGCTTGCGCGGTGACGCGTTCGGCGAATTCCGCGCCGCTCAATCCTTCGGGAAAGCCGGGAAAATTATCAATCGCGCCGGTGATGCTGGCTTGCCCGCCCAAGCCGCTCCGCTCGATCACGAGCGTCTCGATGCCTTCGCGCGCGGCATAAATCGCGGTCGTCAGTCCGGCGGGACCCGCGCCGATCACGATCAAATCATAGAATTGCATTTTCGCTTTGGCTTGCAGTCCCAGTTTCTGCGCGAGTTGCGCGTTGCTCGGTTCGACCAGGAACGAACCATCGGCGAACACAATCGTCGGTATGATGCGCTTGCCCTGGTTCACCTTTTCGACGTACGCGCGCGCGTCCGCATCTTTTTCAATATCCACCCAATCGAAATGGACGAGTTGCTCGCCGAGAAATTTTTTCGCGCGCCGGCAATCGGGACACCAGTGCGCGCCGTAAACGGTTAGATTTGTGTGTGACATATTTTTCCTAAATTTACATTGACAATCTCAAATGGATGTGCTATTCTATCGTTAGACCGATCGGGTGACTGGCTGGCTCTTCAGAACACCACTGGAGATGCAGGCAGGTTTTGCGAGCGTATGCTCCCCCCCGATCGTGTTTATTTTATCAGCGCAAATAGTTCGGCTTCGGTAACACGGCGATCCGGTTTGCTTTGACCGCGCGTCACCGCGATCGCGCGTTTGTGCGCGCCAGCAGTTTTTCCAATCCGCCCAAATCCAATTATTCGTTTGGGCAATTCAATCCCGCGTTGTTTTGCCAGCCGCATCAGAATGCCTTTGATGGTTGCCTCCTTGCCGGTGAACTCTTCGTCAATTTCCACATAGTCAATTCGTGTGAGCAGATCACGAATAAGCAAAAATACACCGGCGGCGAAAACAATGACTGCCGCCGTTTCTTTATCTTTCTCCAAACTCTCGCGCAGATATTTGAGAACGTTCCGCTTTACCTCGCGCGGAATAAGAATCGCGTAATCAATCGTATCCGAAAAATCCGCGATGATTACTTTTCAGAAAATCTGGAACGAAAAACGCGACGCGCTGATCAGCGCGCTGATTGGCGTTGCCGCGTTCGCGCTCTATGCGCGCACACTCGCGCCTTCGGTCGTGTTTCTCTTCGACGACACGCTCGACTTTCAGTACACAATTCCGCGTTTGGGCATTCCACATCAAACCGGCTATCCGCTCTACGCGTTACTCGGAAAAATTTTCACTCTGCTGGTGCCGCTCAACGATCCCGCGTTTCGCGTCAATCTGTTTACCGCGTTATGCGGCGCGCTCGCGGTCGCGTTCGTGTATTTGATCGCGCGCCATTTGATCGCGTCGCGCATTGCCGCGCTTGTCGCCGCGTTGAGCTTTGCCGTGAGTAAAACATTTTGGGAGAACGCGGTCGTCGCAGAAATTTACACGCTCCAAATGTTGCTCACCGCGCTGACACTTTATCTTACGCTGATTTGGCGCGATGAGATTGCGCGCGGCAATATCGCGAACGCGCAAAAACGATTTTACGCGCTCGCGTTCGCGATGGGCTTGGGCTTGGCGCATCATCGGCTCATCGCGTTTACATATCCCGCGATCGCGCTGTACGTTTTGTGGAACCAGAGATTCGAGATTCGAGATTGGAGATTTTCGGCGCGTGCCGCGTTGTGGTTTGTCGCGCCGCTCGCGCTGTATTTGTATCTGCCACTACGCGGCCCGGTTGGTTCGGCGGATGGCGCGTATCAAAACACGCTCGCCGGATTTTTCGATTGGATCACCGCGCGGCAGTACACGATTTTTCTCAGCGACAATCCATTGCAAATTCAGCGCGACGCGAATTTTTATTCGACGTTGTTGCTCGATCAATTCGGTTGGCTGGGACTCGCGCTCGCGGCAATCGGCATCGTTTGGTTGGCGCGCAAACCACGCGAGTGGGCACTGCTCGTGCTTGCGTTGATCGCGATCGCACTATTCGCGTTCAACTATCGCGTCGCGGACGTGCAGGTGTATTTTCTAACGACGTTTCTCATCCTCGCGATTTTTATCGGCGCGGGCGCGGACGCGTTGTGGAAATTATTTTCGATTTTTGATTCTCGCTCTTGGATTTTTCGTCTGGCGCTCGGCGCATTATTTTTTGCAATTCCTTACTACTTATTATTTACCAATTATGCTTCCACCGATCTTTCATCGCGTTGGGATGTGCACGATTACGGACGCGACATTTTGAATCAACCGCTCGAATCGAACGCGACGATCATCGGCATTGTCGGCGAGATGACGCTCGTGCGCTATTTTCAAGACGCGCACAATTTGCGTCCCGATGTGCAAACGATTTCGGCGGATCAGGAAGACGCGCGCTTGGCGCAAGTGGATCGCGTGTTGAAAGAAAATCGCGCGGTCTATTTGACGCGACCGTTGAAAGGGCTTGCGGAAAAATATCCGCTCGCTTCGGTCGGACCTTTGATTCGCGTTCAACCATCCAAGCCATTCAACATCGCGCGACCGCTCGATGCGGATTTCGGCGCGGTGAAATTGATCGGGTACGATCTCGACATCGCGCGCTTGAACGCAATCCCGGATCGCTGGCACGCGGAAAATGGTCGCGTCCTGCGCGTAACCTTGTATTGGCAAGCGGTGACCAAAATCGAAAACGATGCGCTGGTTTCGATCAAGATCGCGCGGAGCGATCGCCGCGTGATCGGTCAAGTGGATCACCGCCCGGTGCGCGACGCATACCCGACGACGCAGTGGCGCGCGGGGCAAGTGATCGCGGACACGTACGACGTGCCGTTGGCGTTGGGCATCACGCCGAGTAATTATGCGATCAGCGTTACGCTGTATGACGCGCAATCGAGCGCGGTGATCGGGCAACGCGAGCTCGAACCGATCGCGCTCGGTCCCGATGTGCGCGCGCCGCGGCGCGAAATGTGGAACATTGCGCGCACGCTCGACGCGGATTTTGGCGCGCTCGCGCTCGTCGGTTATTCGCTCGATGCAACCACGTTGCGTCCTGGTGACGCGTTGCCGCTGACGTTGTTGTGGCGCGGTGGCGCAAACAAATTGCCGGATCATTTGAACGCGCACTTTTGGTTGGAGGACGCGCAAGCAAAAACTGTTGGGGCGCGCGATGCGCCGATCAGCGTCGGCTTTCCGCCAATGTTGTGGTCGCCGAACGTGTACGTGCGTGATTGGTCGGCGGTGCGCGTTCCGGCAAATGTCGCGGACGGCGTTTATCGCGTCAAACTCGCGGTCGCGCGCGATCAAAATTTACTTGGCTCGGCGGTGTTCCCATTTTGGGACACGGTCGCGGATCTCGGATTCATCGAAATAAAAAATCGCGCGCGCGTGATGACCGCGCCCGCGATCGCGCAAGCGCGCGAAGCCGTGTTCGATCAAAAAATAAAATTGCTCGGTTACGAATTGAAGCTAGACGCGCAACGCAATGTGCGTTTGGTTGTGTATTGGCGTGCGCTCGGTTTGATGGACACGGCGTACACCGTCTTTGTGCATCTGCTCGATGCAAAGGGAAATTTGCTCGCATCGGTGGATGCCGAGCCGGGCAACGGCGTATTTCCGACGACGGGTTGGATCGAAAACGAATACATTACGGACGCGCGCGTATTTCCATCGGTCGCGGAAATTCCGCCCGGCGAATATCACATCGCGATTGGCTTGTACGATGCGGTGACCGGCGCGCGTTTGAAAACGGCGGATGGCAAAGATGGAATCGTGCTTGAGGGGCTAACGCTTTACTAAATTTTCGCGCAGGAGGAAAAAATGTTTCGACCCGAACCTTTTGATATTGTGATCATTGTGTTGATCGCGTTTCTGATTTTTGGCGGCGCGAGCCGCATTCCCGAAACGGTGCGCGGGATCGGAAAATCGGTGCGCGAATTTCGGCTGGCAATGGCGGGCAAAGAGAGTGAGCTCAAAGCCGCGGATGCGAAAACCGATTCGACCGAAACGCCCAAGAGTTCATCCTGAATTTTGGTATTATCGCATCGCGATCAATGATCGGAAAAATTTTACCGCAGAGTCGCAGACGCTTCGCGCGCTGAGAACGCAGAGTTTATTTAAAAAATTCTCCGCGTTCTCTGCGCTCTCCGCGCCTCGGCGGTAAATTCCCGCTCGACGGTCGCGAAGGTTTTGAGATTTGCCGCGCTTATTTTTCCGGCACGCTCCAATCCGCGCCGAGAATAATTCGCACGTCCACTTCACTTTTCGCGTTCGGTGTCCGCCGGATATTATCCGACTCGACGCGCATCAAGCGCGCGAGCGTGTTGATCGTCCACTCTTTCGCGCCGCTGTAATCAATCAACGTTGTCTTGGCGTAATCCACGCGATCCGCATTGCCCACGCCGGTCACTTGAAAACCTTGCGCTTGCAAATACTGCGCGGCTTGCTCCGCAAGTTGCGCGTTTTTCGTGCCGTTTAAAACCAGGACGCGCGCGGCTTCTTGCGAAATAAATTTTTGTTGATCGCTCGCGGTCGCGCCGTTTTGCGGAATCACCTGATCGATCATTTTGCCGATCTTGGCGCGATCGGGCCACAGGACGACCGCGCCGCTATCCAAACGCACTTGCACGGTCATCGTTTGATCAATCGAACCGGCTTTGATGTTTTCGGTTTTGACGCGCGCGGCAATCGGCGCATACGCGAACACGTCCTGCGGCGTCAAATCGGTTTCGACGATACCCCACATTGATTTCACCAACGCCGGTAATTTCGTCAGAATATCGAGGCGCAATGCCTTGTCGCGAATTCCCATCAACACTTGAATCTGGCGTTTCATTCGATCATAATCGCCGCCGCTGTGGCGCGTGCGCGCGTACTTGAGCGCGAGCTCGCCGTTCATATGCACGCGTCCCGCCGGAATGTGCAAGGGATCGTACCCGTAATCCATATTCGGATACTGCAGATCATCAATCGCTTTCGGCACATCCAGGTCAATGCCGCCAAGCGCGTCCACCACTTTGATAAACCCGGCAAAATCAACCAGGATGTAAAAATGAATGCGCCGACCCAGGTTGTACTCGACCGTGCGCTTGGCAAGCCCCGGACCACCGCCCGGCAATTTGTACAAATCGCCGTACCAGTGCGCTTGATTGATGCGCGCTTCGGAAATGTTTGGCACATTTTGAAACGGCACGTACAAATCGCGCGGAATCGTGACGAGTCCGGCGGAAAGTGTTTTCGGATCGAGCGACGCGATCATCATCGTGTCGGTGCGGCAGGGACATTTTTCGTTGGGTCGCCGATCCACGCCGAGCAGTAACACATTCACGCGTTCGCCCGCGGAAATGTTCGGCGCGGGCGCGCGCGTTGGTTGCGCGGCAATCACCGGCGCGGGCGGACCGGCGATTGCGGGCAAGCCCAGCGCGAGTACGGCTTCGCGCGTGAAATCGTAAATTTGATAAGCAAAGAAAAATCCGCCACAGAGCAACAGCGGAATAAAAATGAGCAGAAGAAATTTAAGCGAGCAACCGGACCGTGTGTTTGCGCGTCGTTGAGTCAATCCAACCTCCAAACCCCATTCTCAAGCGAATAGATTATAGCATAACGCGGTGATCGCGGCAAAAAATAATCGGCGAATTTATTCGCCCGAAAATAATGACTTGACTTTTCATTCTTAAGGATATATAGTCTTTGGCGATGTCTCTTCTCGGTGAACGTCTCCGTCAGGCGCGCGAGGCGCGCGGCATTGCTCCCCTTCAAGTTGAAATTGATACGCGGATTCGCGCGGCAGTGATCGAAGCGCTTGAACAAGGCGATTGGTCGAGTCTGCCGCCCGAACCATTTTTGCGCGGATTGATTCGCACGTACTCGATGTACTTGAAATTGGATCCGGAAGCAATGGTCCAACTGTTTGCTACCGATGTCGCGCCGCCACCGCCACCGCCACCGCTACCGCCGCCCGCGCCCGCGTCCGCGAAGAAAACCGTCCCGCCCGCCAAGCCCGCGCCGGTTATCATCGCCGAAGAAAAATTACCGCTCGCGCCGCCATCGCCAAAACCCGGCACCAGTATTTTTTCGCGGATTGATTCGGTTTCGCTTCCGCCGCCGATTCCCGGTATCACGGCGGTTCCGCCTCCGCCGCCCGAACACATCACCGCGCGCGCGAATGGCGCGATCGCAATGTCGCACGATATTTTGGATGTCGAGCCGTTTTGGTTGCGCCGCTGGTCGCGCCTCGCGCAATCGCAAATCCCACTGCCGCTCTGGATCGTGTTGGGCATCGCGGCAGTGTTCGCGATTGTGATGTGCGGCGCGCTCGTGGTAACGCAATTTATTCCGAGCGTCGCGCTGATGATCAATCCGCCGCAAACCGCGACGCCGACGCGCGTGCTCGCGACGCGCACGCCGACTCTGCGCGCGGGCGCGCAACCCACAACCGTGCCGGTGATTAACGCGACCGCGCCGCCGTTCGCGACCTTTCCCGGCAATCCCAGCGCGACGCCGACCGCGCGCACGACGCCGCGCCGCACGATTGAAGCCGCGCCGACCGGTTTGAATCTCGACATCGAAGCGACTGAAAAAATTCTTGTGCAAGTCGGCGTGGATGGCGTCCTGGTTTTCAATAGCGCGATGGAACCTGGGACGACGCGCGATTGGTCGGCGAAAGAATCGCTTTACGTGCGCGTCGAAAACGCGAAAGGCGCGGTGATTACGTTCAATCGCAAAGCCCAAGCCGCGCGCAATTTCGCGGAACGCACGACAATGGAACGGCAATGGAATTTGAATCCGAAAGGCACGCCGGTCAGTGTGCAACCGGTCGCGCCCGCCGCGCCCAAGCCGGTCACCATTCCCACGCCGACGCCGATCGCGCCTCCGCCCACTTTCACGCTCACCCCCACTGCCTGAATCGTGAATCGGAAATTTACCGCCGAGACACCGAGAGCGCGGACGCTTTGCGCGCAGAGAAAAATCAAAATAAAAACTCTGCGCCCTCAGCGCGCGAAGCGTCTGTGACTCTGCGGTAAAATTTTTGTGCGTATAAAAAATTATGACTGACTTTCCACTTACCACTTACCACTTACTCACCCTCGGTTGCGCGAAAAACGTCGCGGACTCGGACGGCATCGGCGGCATTCTCGACGAGTCCGGTTACGCGTCGGTCGCGGACGCGCGCGATGCCGATGTGCTGATCGTGAACACCTGCGGATTTTTACAAGCGTCGCGCAAAGAATCGCTCGGCGCGTTGCGCGAACTCGCCGCGCACAAACGCGATGGGCAAGTGTTGATCGCCGCGGGCTGTTTGATTTCGCGGTACGGCGAGCGCGTTCAGCGCGAGGTGCCGGAAGTGGACGCGGTGATTGATGCGGGCAAATGGCTCGCACTGCCGCGCTTGATCCAGTATTTGCAAGTGGATGAAAATGTGCCGGATGATTGGCTCACGAACGCGTACGCTGGTTTGCCGCTCGAACAACTCGCCGCGCGTTCGATTGTCGAACAGTTGCCGCGCGCGCCGCACGGTCCGAGCGCGTACTTGAAAATCGCGGATGGCTGTGATCGCCCTTGCACGTTTTGCATCATCCCAACGATCAAAGGCGCGCATCGTTCCAAACCGGCGGACGCGGTGATCGCCGAGGCGCGCGACCTGGTCGCGCGCGGCGTGCAGGAAATTATCTTGGTCGCGCAAGACACGACCGCGTATGGTTGGGATTTGGGAATGCGCGACGCGCTCGCGCCGTTGATCGAACGCATCTGCAATGAGGTCGAAGGACTGCGCTGGTTGCGTTTGATGTACGCGTATCCGGGTCACATCACGCCGCGCTTGATCGAAACAATGGCGCGCTTGCCCCAGGTTGTGCATTACCTCGACGTGCCGCTTCAACACGCGCACGCCGAAACGCTCAAGCGAATGAAACGCCCGAACATTGGCGTTATGCACAAAATGCTCGACGATTTGCGCGCGGCGATGCCCGACCTCGCGATTCGCACGACGTTCATCGTCGGCTTTCCCGGCGAGACGGATGACGAGTTTAACGCGTTGCTCGAATTTTTGAACGAGCAACAATTTGATCGCGTTGGCGTGTTCGAGTTTTCGCGCGAAGACGGGACGCCCGCCGCGTATCTCGAAAACCAGGTCGCGGCGCGCGTCAAAAAAGATCGCCGCGAGCAAGCGATGGCGGTGCAACAAAAAATTTCGCTCGCGAAAAATCGCGCGTGCGTCGGCAAAACACTCGACGTGTTGATCGAAGGCGTCGGCGACGGCGTGAGCATCGGGCGCACGTATCGCGACGCACCCGAAGTGGACGGCGTTGTGCTGATCCAAAAAGAAATTCCGCCGGGCAAATTCGCGCGCGCCCAAATAACCGGCGCGATGGAGTACGATCTGACCGCGCAGGTGAGCGCGGAATGAAGAACGTCATTTCGAGCGAAGCGACGTAAAGCGTCTCGTTCGCAACGATGGAGATTTCTCGCTTCGCTCGAAATGACATTAGAAAAAACCAGGACAGGCAAACCTGTCCTGGTTTTTTATTCCTCCACGTACGGCACATACGGCGCGCGCGCCAGTCCTTGCTCAATCGCTTTTTTCGCAACCGCGTGCGCGACCGCGCGATGCACGCGCTTGTCGAGTGGGTTCGGCATCAACTCGCCGTGCGGCGTCATCGCGGCAATCGTTTCCGCGGCGGCGAGATACATTTCTTGCGTGATGCGCGGCACGTACGCGTCAATCGCGCCGCGCAAAATTCCGGGAAAACCCATCACATTGTTCACCGATTTGCCGTCCGCCGCAAACGCCGCGCCCGCGTTCAGCGCGTCCGCCGGTTCGATCTCTGGATTCGGATTCGACAGCGCGAGAACGATTTGTCCTTTGCGAACCATCGTCGGTTTAATCAACCCTTTCGCGCCGGTCGTCGCAATCACAATGTCCGCGTGCGCCATAATTTCTTGGAGTGTTGAAGGTTTGCCGCCTGCGCGTTCGAGTCGCGCGCGCGCGTCTTGCGAAATATCCGCGCCCCACACCGGGGCGCCGGTCAACCGCATCAACATTTGTGCCGTCGCGAATCCCGCCGCGCCCAAACCGATCTGCCCGATCACCGCTTTCGATAAATTTATTTTTGCGTACTTGCACGCGGTCATAATCGCCGCGGTCGTTACAACCGCAGTGCCGCGTTGATCATCGTGCATCACCGGAATAGCGAGCCGCGCTTGCAGTTTTTCTTCGATCGCGAAACAGCGCGGCGCGGAAATATCTTCAAGTTGAATCGCGCCGAACGTCGGCGCGATCGTGGCGACCGTTTCGATGATCTTGTCCGGGTCTTTGGTGTTGAGCAAAATCGGCACGCCGGACAAACCGACGAGCGTTTCCATCAACATCGCTTTGCCTTCCATCACCGGCATACTCGCAAGCGAACCGATGTCGCCCAAACCCAGGACGGCAGTGCCATCGGTAACAATCGCGACAAAGTGCGATATCGCGGTGAAGCGGCGCGCGAGCGATGGATCGCGCGCGATCTTCATGCACACTTCGGCGACGCCGGGCGTGTACACGCGACGCAACGTCTCAACCGAATCAATCGCAAAGCGACTGCGAATCGCGATTTTGCCCAGGCGATGTAATTCCAAAACTTCATCGCGAATTTCGAGAATGATCGTGCCGGGATTCGCGCGAATCACATCGAGAATTTTTTCAAGGTGCGCTTCATCGTCCGCAAAGATTGTCAGATCGCGCACGACGCGATTGTGATCCTCTTTGATCAATTGCATCTCGCCGACATTGCCACCGACCGACGCGATGGCATCGAGCAAACGCGCGAGCGTGCCGAGCACTTGATCGTTTTGAAATTGCACCGTTCGCATCAATTTGCGTTCCCAAGCCATTTTGCCTCCTGTCGTTTGACACGCGCCGAGCGATATGTTATCTTTTCGTGGCGCGATTATAGCGCGCGAGTTTTGATGCGTCAACCAGGAGTACGGATGGCAACAGCCGAATTTCTCGCGCACGATACGCCGGTGAGTATGGTGATCGGACAAACTTTGTCGGTCAATTTGCGCGTGAAAAATACCGGGACGGTCGCGTGGCAGGCGACTGGCGCGCACGCGATGCACATCGGCTACAAATGGCTGAACGCGCGCGACGAACCACAACTCGATGTCGAAGATCGGCGCACCGCGTTGCCGCGCGCGCTTGCGCCGGATCAATCCGCCACATTCGGCGCGATCCTGGTCGCGCCGCAAACACCCGGATCATATTTTTTGTTGTGGGATGTGATTGGCACTGCGAACGCGTGGTTCGGCGCGGGATTGCGCGTGCCGATTAGCGTAACCGCGACGCCGCGCGATACGACCGGTTGGCGCGCGGAATCGAATGTGAATCCGGCGCAGGTCGCGCGCGCGCTCGATGGCGATTCGCAATCGTGCTGGGATAGCGGCGCGCCGCAATCGCCGGGGCAGTGGTTTCGCTTGAATCTGTCCGCGCCGCGAATGTTGGACGGCATTCAAATTTTATCGCCGGGCAAGGGATTTCCGGCGGGCTATGTTTTGCGCGTGTCGGCGGACGGCAACTCGTGGATCGAAATCGCGCGCGTCGTTGCCGATCACGCGCACGATGTGTTCGCCGTGTTCGCGCCGCAACTCGTTCAGTATGTGCAAATTGATTTGCTGACCGCGTCGCCGAACGCGTGGATGATCGCGGCGATTTTGGTTCACGCGGCGACCGCGTGGAAAGCGACCGCGAGTCACAATCCATCGCGCGCCGCGTGCGCGTTAGACAATCGCGCGGACACGGCTTGGTCGAGCGACGCGTCGCAAACGTCGGGAATGTGGTTTCAACTCGACCTGGGTCGCGTCGAAACGATCAGTGGTTTACAACTCGACGCGCAATCTGACGCGCATCCCGCGAATTTTCGCGTTACAACCTGGAACGCGCGCGCGAGCCGGTGGCAAATCGCGTACGAGCGCGCGCACAATCACGATGCGGTGGACGCGGATTTTGCCGCGACGCAAACGCAATTTATCAACATTCAGATCACCGCGCGGGCGAATCGTCCCTGGTCAATCACGCGCGCGCGTGTTCTGCGCGAAATGGAATCGTGGCTGGGTGCGACGATATCGTAGCCGACGGACGCCGTTCCGTCGTTTGGAATCGAGCGTTTACGCGGTTCGCTTCGCGGCGCGGACGAGCAACCCGCTCAAGCGTTGAATCCGATAGGAGTTTGAAGATGCAAACGAAATCAAAATCGAATCGAAAACCGCGCGTGCCCAAAGCGAGTCGCTTACTGGGTCTGCACCGCGAACGCGGACGGTCAACCGCACGCGACGCCGGTGTGGGGCGTGTGGGTGGACGACACATTTTATTTTGACGGCAGTCCGAAAACGCGCCGCGCGCGCGATCTCGCGATCAATTCCCAGGTCGCGGTGCATCTCGAAAACGGAATGGATGTGGTGATCCTCGAAGGCACTGCGCGCGCGATCAGCAAACCGGCGCGCGCGCGCGCGACGCGCGTCGCGCGCGAATATCGCGCCAAGTACGCGGCGATGGGCTACGCGCCGAAAGCGAGTCAGTGGGACAAGGGCGGGCTGTACGCAATGCGTCCGACGCGCGCGTTCGCGTGGACGAAATTTCCGACGGATATGACGCGGTGGAAGTGGAAATAAATTTAAACCACAGATTCCGTAGATTGCACAGAAAAAAATCGTAACTACTCAGCCCATGTCATTGCGAGCGGTTTTTGCGAAGCAATCCCCGACCTGGTCGATCCGGATTCACAACGCGGGGATTGCTTCGTCGGCAAAAACCGCCTCCTCGCAATGACACCTGAGTAGTTACAAAAAATCCGTGAAATCGGTGAAATCTGTGGTTGCTTGGTTCGGATGATTTGCCCGAAGGATTTCGCAAAACAAATACTTTGGTTTTTTATTTTAGCAATGGCGTGATGTCATCCCAGCCGTACCCGATCTCGCGCAATGCTTTGCCGCCAATCGTAACCATTTTTTCGCGCACCGGCTTGCCGGCGAGCGCGGCGTAAAAATCGCGCGC
>JACRPR010000020.1 GCA_016223105.1 Chloroflexota bacterium
CAACCGCGACGCCCGCACCCACGAATACCCCTTTGCCAATAAACACCGCGTTGCCCACCGCAACGCCCGTTCCACCGACGCCAGCGCCGGTCATGGCAACGATCAGTGTGCCAACAGCAAATGTCCGCGCCACTCCAGCCACAAACGGGAAAATTGTCACCACATTGAAACTTTATACTCGGGTCGAACTGATTGGGCGTAGTGCCGACAGCCAGTGGTTTCAAATCAACGTCGCGGGTCAGCCGCAACCTGGTTGGATCTCTGTCCAAACCTTTCAAATCTCTAGTGGCAACCCCATTCCGTTGCCGGTGGGTGGAATACAACCCGCCGCTACACAATCAAATCCAGTTCGATAGCGCCAATCGCAACGCCCTAGACCCTAAAGGTTTGTGCTTGCTTGATAAATTAATTCCGCAAAAAGATTTTCTGCTACCAGGAAACCTTTAGCGTCTCCCAGCCATGTCCAATCGAGTGGCGTCATGTAGAAATCATAAGCACAATCAGTGATAAGAGGACGCGCGATAGATTGAAAGCGGAAACTGTGCGAAAAGTGTTTCCGCTTGAAAGAAATGTACAAATAAGTAGAACGGAGCGATACCAAGAACGCACGTCTGCAAACACCTGCCCGCCGATTCCGCCACCGTCGCGCGTTTTGGCGTGTGTGGTTTGCGCTGGCAAACGTACTCGCATTTCGCCAGACACCTTGCGGCGGAATCGGCGGGCGGTAGCGTTTGCGGACACGTCGTTGCAATGGACAGTAGCAGAGATTACTGTTTCTAGTAAGAACGAAAGGAGGAAAAATCGGCTTAAAGTGTCTGACTTCGTCCCGACTTCTCAGCATCGGTTACGACAATCTATTCCAAAGGAGATGAACATGAAGACTCAATTGATTTCCCGGGTAATGGTTGCTGTCGTGACGGCAACTATGTTGTTGTTCTTGAACCTGACTCTCGCATCGGGTCAGACCAGCCTCAGCACGCTACTATTTGATGATTTCACCGGTACTACTCTAGATACTACACAATGGTTCTTCGGGACGAATAGTTGGGGATCGGGCTATGGTGTTGGCAATGGTACGCTCAATATTTTTGGCGGCTACCAACCTGGCGGAGGCGGGTGGGTGCTCTCCCAACAACTCTTCACCCTTTCTCAGGAAACCCAAACTTTTGAAACACGCACGAGGGTAAGTTCTGCTGATGGGGGGCACTGGGGCTTCTGGGGGGATGGTCATGAAGGTAGCTTGCTCTTCGGGACTTTCTGTGACGTAGACCCACGCTGTGGGATGCCGCGTGGATTCATGGTTTTCGTTCGCGCAGGTGCAAGCGGCCCCTTGGATCCCAACAACATGATTCCATTAACTGACGTGAACGTGACAGAATGGCATACTTATCGCATTGAGTTTAATTCACTGGAAGCAAAATTCTACATCGATGGCGTGTTGAGGGCAACAGTTGCACAAGGGCTCCCAGTTGGCAAGCCAATGCGCGTCCGATTAGATCGAGTTTCCTGGGGGACGAATCAATTCCTAGACGTGGACTATGTTAGGGTAACAAAGGGTCTTCCCACCCTAGTGGTCAACATTGACATCAAACCGAACGACTATCCAAATAGCATCAATCCAAGGAGCAACGGAGTGATCCCAGTAGCAATCCTGACGACGGACAACTTTGACGCTACCACTGTGGATATGCAGACGATTCGCTTTGGTGCAACGGGAACTGAGGCAGTTGCAGCGAAGTCAGCTCTCGAGGATGTAAATAAGGACAGTCATATTGACTTGATCCTCCACTTCGATACTCAAGCCATTGGCATCAACTGTGGAGGCACTTCTGGAGTTCTCACTGGAAAAACCTTGAGTGGGCAGCAGATAAAGGGCACTGATTCAATCAACACGGTGGGATGCCGATAGAAGGTTTCTCCACATCAACTCGGTAGCGGAAGAACACGCTTCGTACGGTGCTAGTCGAACAAAAGCTGGTTCCTTGGGCGCATTAAACGCGCCCGCAAACACACACCCCACGACAACGGCGGGGCGGCTTGCAATTGGAAGGTGCTTTCAATTCATCCGCCGTTGTCGGTGCGCTACGGCGTTTGCCGTCATCCTCCCCTCACCCCGCCAACCGAATCGTCACGCGCGTCCCGCCCTCTGCGCGCGCCGCGACCGCGAGCGTGCCGCCAATCACCGCGAGCATCGCGCTGTGAAGCGCAAGCCCCTGCCCCGCGCCTTGCATCGTCCCCGAATCAGTCTTGTGTAACCCAACCCCGTCATCTTCAATCGCGATTTGAAACGCGCCGCGCGTTTTTATCGCGACGCGCAAATTCAACGCGCGATGTTCCACGCGACCGTAGCGCGCCGCGTTGCGAATCGCTTCGCGCGCCGCGAAAAAAAATGTCTCCGCGGTGAGCGATGGCAGATCGCGCGCGACGCGTTCCGCGTCATTTTCAATTTGCCACTCGACGCGATCAAACGCGCGCGCCCATTCATCCTCGACCGTTTGCTTGAGCGCGTCGATCAACCCGATGCGCGCGACCTGGGGCGCGGCGCTCATCGGCATTTCGCGCAGAAGGTTCGATGCTTCGCGATGCGCGGCGGTGAGTGATTCGACTGTCATTGCGAGCGCACTTTGCGAAGCAATCCCCGATTCACCGGATGGGGATTGCTTCGCTTCGCTCGCAATGACGAGAATCGCCGCGTGCAGTTTCGGCAAAATGTCGTCGTGCAAAACGCGGCGCGCGCGTTGATCGAGCAATTGCGATTCCGCGACGCGTTGCCGTTGCAATGCCATCAAGCGCCGCGCGAGTTCCGCGCTTGCGAGCGTGTCAATCAAGCGTTCGCAACTCGCGCGCGCGATTTCGATTTCCTCTTGCGCGTACAATCCGCCGTCATTTTTTTCACCCAAGCGCAGAATGCCGATCAACCCACGCGCGCTCCACAACGGAATCGCCCAGAGCGCGCCGCCGTTTTGCGCGGGCTCAAGCGCGACGCACATCGTTGCGAGTGAATTGAATTGCGCGAGCTCGCGCGGCGCGGGAAAATTCGCGTCGTTCGGAAACGCGAGCGACGGCACGAGCGGCGCGAGCGATCCGACCGGCGCGAGATGCGCGACGCGCGCGCCCAAGCCATCGCGCACGAGCGCGCGAAATGGAATTGCCGCATCGAGTTCGGGTAGAGACGCGTTGAGCAGATGATCGTAAAAATGCTCGCTTTGCACGAACGGACGCAGATCGCGAATGTAGCGTTCGCGTTCGACGTACCCGCGCCAACTGACGAGCGCGTAAAAAATCGTCATCAGCGCGGTCGCGAGCAACACCGCGTAAATCGTTTCCATGCGCGCGCGCATCGCGAACGCGACGACGATGCCATACCCGCTCGCGAGAATTACCGCGCCGCGCCACTGGCGAAACAGATCGCGGCGCGGCAAAATTTTGCCGGTGAACAATTCGTAAAACGCGACCGCCTGCCCAACGAAAATAATCGCAAGCGCGATCAGCAACGCGGCGATCAGATCAATCCACGCGACGACATACATCATTAGCGCGGCGCGCGCGCCGGCAAAAATCGCCCACGCGATCACGCCGATGACGAGCGCGCCGACCAGGATCAGCGTCGCGCTCGTCGCGATCAACCAGGGACGCGCGCGCGTGCGCGCGAGATTTTCCGCCGCGCGCGGCATTGGCGCGGTTTGGCGCAACGCATCGAGCGAGAGCGCGACGCAGAGAAAAATATCCAGAGCAAACGCGACCAACAATATCGGCGCGCCGAAAATATCCGGCGTGCGCGAAAAATCGAAATTCAAAACCTGGTTAAAGGTGGGAAGCGGATTTGCAAAAACGAGGAGCGTAGCAAGTACGAGGTTGAGAAGCACGGGTAACGCAAATTTATAAATTTGCGCTACGTTCCCGGCGTACCACACGGTAACGAGATACCAACCGAACGGAAGCGCGCCGACGGAGAACAAACCGATCTGCCACCACACGTCGAGATGCGCGGCGGGCGCGGCAAAAACCAGGACGAGGATAACCGTGTGGCTCGCGAAAAACGCGGTCGCGCACAACAACGACGCGCCCGCGAACACGAGACCGAGCGTGCGCCGTTCCGCGTTCAACAAAATCGTGAGCGCGAGCCACAGCAAAAGAATCGTGTTATGAATCGAAACGGCAAGCGCCGCCCAATCGAGAAAAAAAATTCCAGACATAGTCAATGAGCCAATGTGCCAATTTGCCAATGCGCCAATAATGAAATTGCGCTCCAAGTGTTGCACGATTGGATTCGACGCTTCAGCGGGTTGCTTGTCAGACAAATCACCGCGTAAACGCTCGAATCCATCTGTTGCTTTTCAACTATTCCCACGCGATCCACTCCCCGCGTTCATTCAGCACGCGCGCGATGCCGTCTTCGCCCCACGCGATCAAGCGTTCCGCGCGCACGATGATCGCCGCGCGCGTGCGCGCGACCTTGTCGTCGGTTGTGGATTCGTCCAAGCCCCACTGCGCGTAAATTTGTCCGTTGATGCGGCTGATCGTGCGCTTGTCGCGAAAGCCCATCCGCGCGGCGATCTGTTCGTTCGTCATTCCTTGCGCGAGCAATTGCGCGACCGCTTGCTCCGCCGGCTCGAGCAAATTCATCGGCGAGTTTTCGTCCTTGTGTTGAACCGCGTGCACGCGCGCTTCGATTTCGGGATCGATGAAACTGCGCCCCGCGATCGCGTCGCGCAGTAAGCCGACAATCATTTGTGGCAACAGGTAATTCGATTTGCGAACGTACGCGTAATGGCTCAAAATGCCGGCGCGCCGAAAATCGCGATAGTACGCGTCGTCGTCCTGGATCGAATAGAACACGACCGGCACGCGCGGCAATTCGCGACGAATCGCAATCGCGGCTTGGATGCCGTTCATTTCGCCCGCGAGTTGCACATCCATCAAAATCGCGTCGGGCGGCGATTCGAGCGCAAATGCGAGCGCGTCTTCGCCGGTCGCACAATCGCGTGTGATGCGAATTTCGCCCGTCGCTTCGAGACCGGTTTTTAGCGCGGCGCGCAATTTTGCATTGTCTTCAACGAGGAGGAGGTTCAGCATTCACGTATTTCCGTTTTTACGCGCATCGTTGATTTTTCTCAACAAAAAGAATGGCAAAGAAATACCGGCTTGAATTATTTTCATCGTCCACCAATACATTCCAAGTGGAATTGTAAACACGCAAGCTGTCACCAATGTATATTCAATCCAATGCGTCGCCATTTCGTTCGGAAAATTTGGGGCTCTCCGAAAAATCAACGCGAGCGTAAAAATCACTGCAAACAAAATTGCTGTCGAGATGGGAACTTGAGCGAAATGTTGCCATTTGCCAAAAACACGCGAGACAATCTCAGCAATCAAGGCGACCGGGAACAACAACAATGCTGTGTATGCTGTGCTAAATATCGCGACAATGATCATCCATAAAGGCAATGCAATTGGGCTACCCAAACCTGTATTCGTAAAAATCGCGATGACCAACAAAACAAAATAAGCAACAACCGTGAGGATAACCGGGAACAGAATACTCGCGAGAGATGCAATGAAATGTCTAGCAAAAAAATTTGTGACCATTACAGTTTTTTCAACCATCGGATTGCCCCCCTCTAATCCAATCCACTTACATTCCCATTGTCGCGTTTTGGTTGCAAAAAGTCAAGCACTCGGGTGCGCGGCAAATTCGTTTCAAGGTGTGGTCATTGCGCGCGGGATGATTTAGAATCATGGCAAATTAGAAAATTTGCCTTACGGAGGAGCCGAATGAACCTTGACATTATCGTCGTCTATATGCAACGCTACAAACACGGACACGAGTACAATTTTGTTCCGCCGATCACCGGGATTCATCTCGCCGCGCTCACGCCAGCGCGGCATCGCGTTCGCGTAATTCATCAACAGGTCGAGCGCGTGGATTTCGAGACGGACGCGGATGTGATCGCGCTTGCGTTCTTTTCGGGATTCGCGCCCGAAGCGTACCGGCTCGCGCGCGAATTTCAGCGGCGCGGAAAAAAAGTGATCGCAGGCGGACCGCACGTTTCGTTTTGGGCAGATGAAGCGCTCGCAAATGGATGCGACGCGGTCGTGATCGGCGAAGCGGAATCGGTGTGGGCGCAAGCGCTTGACGATGCGGAACGTGGACAATTGCAATCGAAATATTTTGGCACGCCGACGACACTTGAGAATTTGCCGACGCCGCGTTATGATTTGCTCTCGTCGCGATTTTTCGCGCCGCGCGTTGTGCAAGCGACGCGCGGTTGTCCGTTCAGTTGTTCGTTCTGCTCCGTGCCCGCGCTCAATCCTGGTTTTCGCGCGCGCCCCATCGCGGATGTTTTGCGCGATATTCAGTACGACAATTTCAAACATTGGTGGCAAAGAAAAGTCGCGTGGTTCTGGGACGATAACCTCACCGCCAAGCGCGCGTATATCAAAGAGTTGTTGCGCGCGATGATTCCGCTCAATAAATGGTGGTTGACCCAGGCGAGTATGGACATTGCGCGCGATTCCGAATTGCTCGACCTGATGCAAAAATCCGGTTGCATCGGCGTTTTCTTCGGCATCGAAAGTTTTGCAAGCGCGTCGCTCAAGGATGCGAACAAGCGGCAGAATAAAATCGCGGAATACAAAAACGCGATTGAGCAAATGCACGCGCGCGGGATCGCGGTGATGGCAGGATTCATCGCGGGATTTGACGGCGACACGCGCAATAGCATCGTTGCGATGGCGCATCAACTGAACGCGATTGGTGTGGACGTGCCGTTCTTGAGTGTGCTCACACCGTACAAAGCAACGCCGCTCTATGATCAACTCGACGCGCAAAATCGGTTACTGCGCGAACGCGGCTGGCAATTCTACAACGGTTACAATGTCGCGTTTCAACCGAATCACATGAGCGCGAACGAATTGCTCGACGCGCATCGCGAATTGTGGGACACCGCGTTTTCGCCCGCGCAGATCGCGCAACGCATCGCGCGCAATGCGCCGCGCTTGAACATTGGCGCGCGATTTTTGTCGCTCGCGATGAACGGCTTTTACGGAGTGAAAGCATTGCGCGGCAACGCGCCGCTCGACGCGCGCCAGATGATCGCGCCAACGCGCATCGGTCCATTTGTCGGACAAACGACGCGACCGTCCGGCGAATTTATGCAGTTCGTCGGAACCGCGATGCGCGTTGCGGCGTCACTTTAATTCCGTTATTTCCATCATTTCCCTCATTTCCTGTAACTACTCAGGTGTCATTGCGAGGAGGCGGTTTTTGCCGACGAAGCAATCCCCGCGTTGTGAATCCGGATCGACCAGGTCGGGGATTGCTTCGCACACTTGCCCTGGCGGGAACGCAAGTGCCAGGGAAAACCGCTCGATGGCGTGGGTCGAAGCCGCGGTCGTCGTGTATTTGCGAACGCTGATTGATCGCATCGAACCGTATCAACAAAATCCTCTGCCGAATTTCGGCGGCTTGGGTCCCATCGAACTGGGACGCGAAATCGCGACGCTCGTAATGTTGCTCACGGTCGGCTGGCTCGCCGGCAAAAATTTTCGGCATCGCGTCGCGTACGCGCTGATCGCGTTCGGCGTGTGGGATATCTTCTATTACCTTTTTCTCGCGCCGATGAGCGGGTGGCCCCGCACCATTTTCGATTGGGATATTTTATTTTTGATTACCCTGCCCTGGTGGGGTCCGGTGATCGCGCCCGCATCCATCGCCGCGCTGATGATCGCGGGCGGCACGCTCGTTACGCAATTCGATGCGACCGCGCGCCGCGCGTCCTGGTTCGCGAGTAGCGCGGGCGCGCTGATCGCACTTGCCGTGTTTATGCGCGATGCGCTGATCGCAGCGCGCGCGGGTGAAATCGCGATTCGCAATGTTCTGCCGACGCAATTCGATTGGGCCAGTTTTGCAATTGGGTTTGCGCTGATGAGTGCGCCGATTGCGGAGATGATCTGGAAAATGCGCGTGGGGATTAATTTGTTTGCGCGGGAGCGCGCCTAACACGGCGAGTGCGGCGCGAAAATGTTTGACTCAAAAACTCGCGTCCATTCAGCCGCGCCGCTTTACGTTCACTCCGTTCAGAATGACCGGCGCATGTCCGGCAATTACATTATTGCGCGGCACGAAAAACGTGCTACAATAGCGTCAGAAATTTTCCACGGAGTCTTCAAATGTCCGATCCCATGCTCGATCCCAGTCTCGTGCGAATTTTTAGCGGCAGTTCGCATCCGCAACTTGCCGCCGACATCGCGCAAGAGTTGGGCGTGCCGCGCGACGACACGCACATCACGCGCTTTAGCAACGATTGTTTGTACATCCAACTCGGCGCAAGCGTGCGCTCGCGCACGGTGTTGATCGTGCAATCGCTCACGCCGCCGGTGAACGATCACCTGGTCGAACTGTTGATGATGCTCGACATTGCGCGTGGCGCGGCGGCAAAAGAAATTCACGCGATCATTCCGTACTTTTCGTTCGCGCGCTCGGATAAAAAAGACGCGCCGCGCATTTCGATCACCGCGCGCTTGATCGCCGATTTGTTGCAGACGGCGGGTGCGACCCAGGTGATGACGATGATGTTGCACTCGCCGCAGGTGCATGGATTTTTCGGCGTGCCGACCGATCCGCTCACCAGCCGCCCCGTGTTCAAACAGTATTTTCAAGCGCGCGAGTTGAACAATACCGTGATCGTCGCGCCGGATATGGGGCACGCGAAATCCGCGGCGCGCTTTGCGCGCGATCTGGGATTGCCAGTCGCCGCCGGCAACAAGGAACGCGTTTCGGATACACAGGTTGAAATCACCGGGTTCGTCGGCGATCAATTGCACGGGCGCAAACGCGCGCTGATCTACGATGATGAAATCGCGACCGGCGGATCGATCCTCGAAGTCAGTCGCATTTTGATCGAGCAAGGCATTCAAGAAATTTGGGTCGCGTGCACGCACGGTGTTTTCGTGCGGAACGCGCTCGAACGCCTCGCCGCCGTTCCGCAAATCACCGAGATCGTTACGACCGACACGGTTGCGCTCGCGCCGGAAAAACGTCATCCCAAATTGCGCGTGCTGTCGGTCGCGCACGTTTTCGCCGAAGCGATTCGCCGCAACTTTTTGCGTCAGTCCATCAGCGATCTGTTCGCGTACGGCGAAGAGAATGTTTGAGGAGGCATTTTGAAATTCGTGGCGTGGGGCTGTCTAGCCCGCATGGGCGGCTTGAAAAAGCCGCGCCACAGGTAATTCTAAAACATTCTCTGACAAAAAATCTGATCGCGCCGCATCACAACCAAAACCCGGTTTCAGTCTTGCGCTGAAACCGGGTTTTTAATTGATTGCGTCGCAACCGGTTGTCGCCGCGCCGGGCGCGCGGTGTCGAGTTGTGAAAGCGTGCGTCCCAGGATTTCGAGACTTGCTAAATTATGGACGGATAAAAAATCGTCCACGTAGGGCAACGCGACTTGCAAGCCCTGGGTCAACGGACGATAATCCGGCAAACCCAGCAATGGATTCAACCAGATCAAGCGAAAGCAACTTTGGCGCAAGCGTCGCATCTCGCTTCGCAATAGATCGGCATCGCCGCGATCCCAGCCATCGCTGATGATCAACACAACCGCGCCGCGCGCGGCAACCCGCCGCGCCCAGTGATAGTTGAACGCCTTGAGCGTTTCGCCGATCCGCGTGCCGCCGCCCCAATCCGCCACGACCTTGACCACTTGGCTTATCGCCGCGTCAATATCTTGGCGCGCGAGTTGGCGCGTGATGCGCGTGAGTCGCGTCCCAAACAAAAATGCTTCGACGCGTTCCAAACCATTCGACAAGGTGTGAATAAAATGCAACAACATTCGCGAGTAACGTTCCATCGAGCCGCTAATATCGCACAGCACGACGAGCGGACGCGTTTTGAATTTTGTGCGCTTGTACGCGAGATCGAGAAATTCGCCGCCATATTTTAGATTGCGGCGAATTACGCGGCGCATATCGAGATGCTCGCCCTGCCCGACCGGTTCCTTGCGGCGCGTCGGGCGTTTGCCGACGCGCCAGGTCATTTCCGTCATCAATTGCTTGGCGCGCTGCACTTCTTCCCAGGTGAACGCTTCGAAATTTTTTTGACGCAACACTTCGACCGAACTGTAGGTCTGTTGCATTTCGACGATCACGCGCTCGGACGCGCGCGCGTGGTGGATCGCTTCGGCTTCAGAACTCTCGCGATACGATGCGCCCGGCATTCGCAATGACTTGGGTTGCAGTTCCGCGCTCGGTAGCGAACCCAGATCGAGCGGCGGCAATGTGCGCGCGCGCCAAAACAGATTGAACGCGGTATCGAACAGTCCCAGGTCGGCGTGGCGATGCGCGCACAGCGCGCGTGCGGCAAAATAAAAATCGTCGCGCTTGCCGATGTCAATCAACTCCAACGCCGCCGCGAGATCAATCGCTTGACCGGCTCCAACGTCGAGTCCGACCGAACGCAAGAGGCGTCCAAAGAGAACAAGATTTTTGAGGAGGAAAGATTTTTCAGCCATAGAAGTTTGAGAAGTCATGAGAGGGCAGAGAGGGCAAGCGAAGGGAGAGAAGGCGAAAAGGGCGTCTCGCCCTCTACGTCCTCTTCGCCTTCTGATGCCTTCTCCACCTTCTAACCCTTCGATGCCCTCTCATCCCCTCTTTGCTCGCTCCAACAATTCGCGCGCGACATTGCCTTGCACCTTGAGCACGTCGTCCTGGTATTTCAGCAACGCGCCGAGCGTATCGTTGACCGTGCTTGCGCTCAAATCTTTTTCGTCGAGCGCGACGAGCGCGGCAGACCAATCGAGCGTTTCCGCGACGCCGGGGAGTTTGTACAATTCGATAGTTCGCAATTCTTGGACGAACTTGACGATCTGTTGCGCGAGTCGCTCGGGCGCGCCGGGAACCTTGGCAAGCACGATGCGATATTCTTTTTCAAAACTGGGATAGTCAATCCAATAGTACAGGCAACGCCGCTTGAGCGCGTCGTGCACTTCGCGCGTGCGATTCGAGGTGATGATCGTTACCGGCGCGTGCGTTGCTTTGAGCGTGCCGATTTCGGGAATCGTGATCTGCCAATCGGACAAGAGTTCGAGCAAGTACGCTTCAAACTCTTCATCGCTTCGATCAATCTCGTCAATCAACAACACCGGCGGCTTGGGCAAATTATCCTCGATGGCTTGAAGTAGTGGGCGTTTGATCAGAAAATCGGGACCAAAGATTTCGTGTTGGACTTGGGTCCGCGCCGCGCCGGTCGCTTCCAACATTCGGATCTGCAACATTTGCCGCGTGTAATTCCATTCGTACACCGCGGCGTTCACATCCAACCCTTC
>JACRPR010000153.1 GCA_016223105.1 Chloroflexota bacterium
TCATTGCGAGCGAAGCGAAGCAACACCCGCACAACATGGAGATTGCTTCGCTTCGCTCGCAACGACAAATTACAACGTCCGCTCTACCACGTAATTCGCGAGATCGATCAGCGCGGCACGGTACGGCGTGTCCGGGAAAATCGCGAGCGCGTCTTGCGCGTTCTGCACGGTCGCGCGCGCCTCGGCTTTCGACGCGTCAATCGCGGGCGAGCGGCGAATCGTATCTACCAGGTCGTCAATCACGTTCATCTGCGCGGAGATGTTCGCGCCGCGCGCGTCTTGCTCCATAAAATAAAACACCGGCAAAGTGTACGTGCCTTGCCGCAGATCGCTTCCGACCGGCTTGCCGAGTTGTTGTTCGTCCGACGTGAAATCGAGAATGTCATCCACGATTTGAAACGCGCGTCCCAGGTTGCGTCCGTACGTTTCGAGCGCGCCAATTTCCGTTTCGGATAAACCGGCAAGCACCGCGCCGCCTTCCGTGCTGGCGACGAACAACGACCCGGTTTTGCTATCAATGTGCCGATAGTATTCCGCGCGATTGGGGGGCCAATGCATGCCGCCGAAATCCTGGCGAATCTCGCCCTCGCAAATCGCCATCAACGTCCGCGCGAAAATGTGCATCACGCGAAAGTCGTCAATGTTCGCGGCAATGTCCGCGGCGCGCGCGAGCAAGTAATCGCCGGCGAGCACGGTCGCCGTGCCGCTCCATCGCGAATTGATCGTCGGACTGCCGCGCCGCACCGGCGACTTGTCGATCAAATCGTCGTGAATCAACGTCGCCGCGTGCACGAGTTCAACCGTGATCGCGAGCGTGGATGCCTTGTCCGGATCCGCGGGACCGAACTTGGTCGCGAGAATCGCGAGCGCGGGACGAATGCGTTTGCCGCCGCTTTCGATCAGCGATTCGAACACATCACCGAGCGGCGCGTAATCCACATGCACCGCCGCGCGCAAACGCGTTTCGACGAGTTGCAGTTCGGACTGAATCGGAGCCAAAATTGAATTGAGGTTCAAGGTTTCTTTCACCCGGCTGTTTCGTTGGTTTGTCATTGCGCGCGGTTTTTGCGAAGCAATCTTGGATGCTAGATGTTAGAAGTTGGATGTTGGAAAACATCGCGCGTTCCAACTTCCAATTTCAAACATCCAACTTCTATTCCATCCGAAACAGCATTTTGCTATTTTGCGTCGTCGCGTCCGCGACCACGCGTGGTTCTACATTTTTAATCGTCGCGATTTTTTCCGCGCCGCGCGCGACGTTCGCCGGCTCGTTGCGATTGCCGCGCAGTGGCGAGAGGTACGGCGCGTCCGTTTCGATCACGATTTTTTCGAGCGGCAGTTCGCGCGCGATGGCTTGCAAACGCGTCGCGTTTTTGAACGTGAGATTTCCGGCGAACGAGATCAGAAATCCCCGGTCAATTGCCGCGCGCGCCATCGCGAGATCACCGGAAAAACAGTGCAGGATGCCGCGCGGTGATGTGCGGCGCGCCAAGATCGCCATCAACTCCGCGTGCGCGTCGCGATCGTGAATCACAACCGGCTTGTCCACTTCCACCGCGAGATCGAGTTGCGCGATCAACACACGTTCCTGGATTGCGCGCGGCGCGTTTTCCTTCCAGTAAAAATCCAAACCGATCTCGCCGATCCCAACGACTTTACGATGCAATGCCAGCGCGCGGATCTGATCGAGTTGCGCGTCATCAAACGCATGCGCCGCGTGCGGATGAATCCCGACGACGGCGTACACGCTCGCGTATTTCTCCGCGAGTTCAACTGCCGCGCGGCTCGTCGCGACATCTGCGCCGGCGGTGATGATCGCGCTGATCCCGGCATCCAGCGCGCGCGCGATCACGTCATCAAGATCGTCCGCGAATTGCGCGTCGTCGAGGTGGCAGTGCGCGTCAATGAGCGGCACGGTGCCTCGCGCGCGGCATAATGAATGTCGTTGTGTGATTTTCAAAGATCAAGCGAAATTTTTCCAAAAAATCCTGGCGACCTAAAAGCCCCGTCACATTATCCCGGTTTACAAACCCGACCGGAATATCACCCATCCACCGATTTAGCCGCACGGTCATTTTGCGCTGGACAAAAACAATTTCCGTTCCGCCGATTCCGAATGTTGTGTGTTTTTCACAATCTTTTTCCAAATCCACGCCGAGATCTTTTGCGACCCAGCGCGGCAACAAGGTGTAATCCGCGCCGGTATCTACGATCATTGGCAGTTCAAGCCATTCGCCGGTGATTTTGATTTTAAACTCTGCCTTGACTACCGGGCGAAAAACCACGCCGAACAATGGCGAGGGTATGGCAACGTGCGCGGATTTCACTGCCATAGGATCAATGTGCCTTCTTTGGGCCAAAAGGTTGCTAGCGGAGTCTTACCGGGAAAATTTTTGCGTACCTTGGTCAAAAGCCGGGACGCTTGCGCGCCGGTTTTCGCGGTAAAGACGCGCGTTCCCACAATCACGACATACTTGCCGCGAAATTCAGATTCGCGCGCCAAAAAAGTTTTGTATGCCAAAGAGCGTTGCGATGTTTTGCTTGGAGATGATTTTATTTTTTGCATCACAAACTCCTTCACTACCAGGAAATTGAATTTTCACAGGATATAGATTTTGTCTTTTTCAGGAACGAATGAGATGAGCGGCACGCGTTTGGGATGGCGTTTTTCCATTTGCCGAAAAAGCCGAAATAGTTCATCGCCATTTTTTGATCCGGCAATGTCTTTGCCGACAACCACGACATACTGACCCTGGAATTCGTCCGCGTGTTCATCAATCGTTTTCTGTTCGACTGTATAGCGTGTTCTAACCACACGGTAACACGATTTTATTTTGGGCATTTCGCACATTCTTTTTATCGCGACTATGCCAACTTTAATCGCGTGTCCCCAATAAATCGGAGAGCAACATTGATTTGATCCCGGTCTTGATCGCCATGTCGTGTTGAATTCGATCCGCAGTGAGTAAAGTTGAACTCGTCATTTTTGCGACCGTCAAAAAAATCGTATCGTATCCACCGGTCTTGGCAATAATCGCCGTTTCAATCGCGCGGTCGAGCAAATCTGTATCGTAGTAAATCCGGGCTGCGTTTTGGAGAACAAAATCGGAACCGTCTTGGGCATCTTCACGCGAATTGGTCAACCGCGAAATCACTGCAACAACTTCGACACGCGCAATCGCCGGCACAAACATCCGATGCGCGCCAACCCGGATCGCGTTCAAATATTCGCTGGCGATTTCGTACTCGCGCATTTGGCGCGCGCGCAAATCATCGGTTTTGGTTCGGCGAACTGGGACCAATCCTTTGACGATGAAAGACGAGTCAACCGTGAAATCACTCATTGACGGTTCCGTCGCCGCATTTCCATCAAGACTTGCGCCGGATCATCATCACTGATCAGGTGAGCCCCAATTGATTTTTGCAATGCTTCGAGTTTTATCTTTTGCCGCCTCACCTTGAGTTCCTGCAAGGCAAAGCGAATTTTCGTCAAATCGCGTTCGACGCGCTTGACTTGTTTTTCCAATTGGTGTACTTGCGCGGTAAGAGTCATCGTCCCACTCCTTTATCGCAACCCCGCCAACTTGAGCCCGGCTTCCAAAATATCGCGGCGTTTTTCATCGCGCGTCGTTTCGACATAGAATCGCATAATCGGTTCGGTGCCGGAAAAACGAATGCACATCCAGCCGCCATCGTCGAGCAAATACTTGAAACCATCCGTCGTGTTGATCCCAGTCACCTTAAAACCGGCGACCTGGTTTGGTTGCGCGGATTGCAACCGCGCTAAAATCGCGCCGCGGTGTTCTTCCGGGAAATCGGTGTCAATCCGTTCGTAATAATGCGGACCGACCAACTCGAAAAGATGCTCGAGCAATTGCGACGGCGTCTTGCCGGTCTGCACGATGAAATCGAGCAGGAATAATCCGGCGACAATGCCATCGCGTTCCGGGATGTGATTTTGAAACGCGTATCCGCCGGATTCTTCGCCGCCGATCATCGCGTTCGTTTCCAAAATTTTTGGCGCGACGTACTTGAAGCCGATGCCGGTTTCGTACACCGGCACATTAAAGCGCGCGCCCAATTTGTCGAGCATCGAAGTTGTGTTCAACGTTTTCACAATCGCGCCGCGCAGATTGCGGACTTGGAGCAAGTACAGCGTGAGCAGGGCGTACATTTGCAATTGATTGATGAACACGCCTTGCTCGGTGGACGCGCCGACGCGATCCGCATCGCCATCGGTCGCGATGCCAACGTGCGCGCGTTCGCGTTTGACGAGTTCCATCAAATGATTGACGTTCGGCGGAATCGGTTCGGGATTGTTCATTTCCGGGAAACTGGGATTGCGATGATTGTGAATTTCGACGACGCACGTTGTGCCGCCCGCGAGCAATTCTTGAAACCAGCCCATCCCCGCGCCCCACATCGAATCCACCGCGACCGTGAGCCCGGCTTGACGCAACGGCTCGATGTTCACAAGTTTGTCGAGCTGTTTGCAAAATGCCGGTTTGGGATCGAAAATTTCGATCAATCCTTTTGCTTGCGCGTCTTTGAACGCGATGCGTTTGATCGCTTCGGGTGGCGGAATGAGCGCCTCGATTTGTTTCAATCCATCCGGCGCGATCGCGCCGGCATAATCCGCGCGCACTTTGAATCCGCCCCAAATCGGCGGATTGTGCGACGAGGTGAGGTTGACCGCGCCGTGCGCGTGTTTGTCGAGAATCGCGAACGAGATCACCGGCGTCGGCGTCGGGCGATCCACGAGATAAACTTTGATGTTATGCGCGGCAACTACTTCAGCGACCGCTTGCGCGAATTGTTCCGCTTGAAAACGCGTGTCGTGTCCGACAACCAAACCGCGTTCAGTTTGCTTGGTCGCGATCAAATACTGCGCCATTCCTTGCGCGCAACGGCGCACATTTTCAAACGTAAAATCGTCGGCGATAATCCCGCGCCAACCGTCGGTGCCAAATTTGATTGGGGTTGCCATTGTGTCCTCACGAGACCCGAAGGGTTTTTGAAACCCTTCGGGTCTAGGTTATCGTTTCGCGAATCACATCTGCAATCGCGTTCGCTTCGCGATCAATCAGCGTCGCGTCGCGTCCTTCGATCATCACACGCGCGAGATTCTCGGTGCCGGAATAGCGCAATAAAATGCGCGCGCCATCGCCGATCGTTGCTTGCGCGTGTGCGACGCGTTGTTGGATCGCCGGAAAATTTTCGAGCGGCGGTTTGCGCGGCACGCGCACATTGATCAACACTTGCGGATAGCGCGTCATACATTCCGCCAACGTCGCGAGCGATTTGCCGGAACGCGCGATCACATCCGCGATACGAACGGCGGTGTAAATGCCATCGCCGGTTGTGTGCCCGCCGTCGAACAAAACGATATGCCCGGATTGTTCGCCGCCGATTTGCGCGTTCAGTGCGCGCATCCGCTCCGTCACCCAGCGATCCCCGACGGCGGTGCGTTCCATCGCGACGCCAATCGCGCGCAATGATTTTTCCAAACCGATGTTCGCCATCATGGTTGAGACAACCGTCGGCGCGCGCAGATCGCGCGCGAGAATCGCGAGAATAAAATCGCCGTCAATGTAATTGCCGCGTTCGTCCACACACACCGCGCGGTCGCCGTCGCCGTCGAACTGCACGCCGAAATCCGCGCGTTCGCGCAGAACCGTGTCGCGCAATAGTTTCGGTTCGAGCGAATCGTACCCGCGATTGATGTTGATGCCGTCGGGCGCATCGTTCAGCGCGATCACCTCCGCGCCCAACTCGCGCATCACGCGCGGCGCGATGCGAAACGTCGCGCCATTGTTGCAATCAATCACAACGCGCGTGCCCTGCAAGATCGGCGCGCGCTTGATCGCATCGAGCAAAAAATCGAAATAGATTTGGATGCTTGACGTGTCATCGCGCCGTGTGCCGATTTCGTAATTCGTAATTCGTAATTCGTAATTCTGCGCGCGCGTTTCGATTTCGTTTTCGGATTCGTCCGGGATTTTGAAACCATCGCCACCGAAAACCTTGATGCCATTGTCCTGGTATGGATTGTGCGACGCGGAAATCGCAATGCCGCATCGTGCGTTCAGCGCGCGCGTGAGAAACGCGATCCCCGGCGTCGGCAGAACGCCGACGTGCAGAGTGTCGAATCCGCACGCCATCAATCCGGCAGACAACGCGTTTTCGATCATCGCGCCGCTCGCGCGCGTGTCACGACCGATCAGCGCGATCGGTTGCGTTGTGTCGCGTCCCAGTGCTTGCGCGATCGCGCTTCCGATCCGCGTGATAAATTCCGGCGTAAGTGGAAATTGATTCGCGACGCCGCGAATGCCGTCAGTGCCGAAGAGTTTGATCGAGTCAGACATTGCGTTACTTTGGTGTGTCTTGCGCGGGCGAAATTTTTTGTGCGACCAAAGTTACCGCTTGCTCCGCTAATTCAAGCGCTTCGGTGGCTTCATCGGCATCATACGCGCGCGCCGGAATTCCGCCAGGCAATCCGTTGGGATAACGCGTCGGAATGTAATAGTGATCCAATTTTTTCGCCGGGCGCAAAAGCGATTTGAAATCCGCGTCAAGGCGTATGCAATCGTTCACCAGGTCTTGGACGGAATGTCCCACGATGCGCCGCTTGCCGCGAAAATAAAGAAACGCCTTGAGCGCGCGCTCGGCGGTTTGTTGCGCCCAAAAACACGCGACTGAATAAAAGCCACCTTGCGCGTTCCATTTCGCGGCGGCAAGATCGGCTTGCGCTTGCTCCAGCCAACGGTGCCCTTCGTTTTGCGCGTGCGTCTTTTTCATGCCATATTCTCCAGGTGTCTCACGCATTGCCTTGAACGCGGCGGGCGGATGCGCGTCGTAAATGACGATCCCATCGCGCAGAATTTGTTCGACAAACGGATTTTCGCGCGCTTGCATTTCCTCGAATTCGTTCGGCGTGTACACCAACGCGTCGAATGCGAAATCGGCATCAATCAAATCGTACACGACCGCGAGCCGATCTAAAAAACGCGCGTCGGTATCTTTGATGATCGCGAGGTCAATGTCGCTGTACCGATCCGCATCGCCGCGCGCGGCGGACCCGAAAAGAATGATGCGGTCGGGATTGTACGGCTTGAGCGCGTTCACGATTTTTTTTACGCGCGCCCGCGTTTGCGCTTTCACAACTTGCCTCGCAAGTGGCGCGGCTTTTCAAGCCGCCGGATGCGGGCTAAAAAAGCCCGCGCCACGAAATTCATAATGGCTAAAGATGGTGCGCCTTTTTCAACGCCGCGAGATCGGCGTCCACCATTTTTTCGATCATCTGCTCGAACGTTACCGTCGGTTCCCAACCCAGTTTCGCTTTCGCTTTGCTGGGATCGCCGATCAACAAATCCACTTCGGCGGGGCGCATATCGGCTTGATTGAGGTAAACGTAGCGTTCCCAATCCAGGTCAACATGTTCGAACGCGACCTTGCACAAATCGCGCACGGAATGAGTGCGCCCGGTCGCGATCACATAATCGTCCGGCGAATTTTGCTGAAGCATCAACCACATCGCGCGCACGTAATCCGGCGCGTAACCCCAATCGCGTTTTGCGTCGAGATTGCCGAGCGGCAACTTGTCCGCGAGTCCGAGCGCGATTTTCGCGGCATTGTACGTAACTTTGTGCGTTACAAATTCTAAACCGCGGCGTTGAGATTCGTGGTTGAACAAAATCCCGGACACGGCAAACAAATTGTACGACTCGCGATAATTCACCGTGATCCAATGTCCGTACACTTTGGCGACGCCGTACGGACTGCGCGGATAGAACGGCGTCTTTTCGGTTTGCGGAACTTGTTGCACCTTGCCGAACATTTCCGACGACGATGCTTGATAAAAACGAATCTCTGGATTGACGATGCGAACCGCTGCGCGGCGAGATTGAACACCTCGGTCGGTTTGTGTTCGCGCAAAATATCAATCAGCGAAACCTGGTCGAGCAGATCGCCTTGCACGATAGTGATCTTGTCTTGGATGTCGGCGATGCGTTCAAAGTTGATCGTCGAAGTGCGGCGCACCATGCCGATGACATCGTATCCTTGTTCGAGCAACATCTCGGCGAGATATGCGCCATCCTGCCCAGTTACTCCAGTGACGAGGCATTTCTTTTTCATTGTTGAACTCGTAATCTCCAATAATCTAAAATATCGCGCAGACTTGTTTCCAGCGCGATCGTCGCGTCCCAGCCGGTCTGCGCGCGAAATTTCGACGCGTCGCAAATCATCACCGGCGTATCCGAGGGACGCATCCGCGCCGGATCGTGTTCGATCCGAATCGCGACGCGGCTCTGCGCGATCAAAAGATCAACGACCTGTTGAATCGAAACCGCGCGTTCACTGCCGATGTTGTACACGTCGCCTGGCGCGCCGCGTTCAATCGCGAGAAAATACGCGCGCATCATATCGCGCACGTCGGTAAAATCGCGTTGCGCGGTGAGATTGCCGACGCGCAACACCGGGTCGCGTTTTCCAATTTCGATTTCCGCGATCTGCTTGGCAAAGTTCGAGGTAACGAATTGTTCGTTCTGGCGCGGTCCGATGTGATTGGATGGTCGCGCGCGAATCACTTGCAAGTTGTGACTAAGAAAATATTGCAAGCCCAGAAAATCTTGCGCGATCTTGCTCACGCCGTACGGACTATCGGGGCGTAGCGGCGTCGTTTCCGTGATCGGCAAATCGCCGGGTTCGACGCGCCCGTACTCATCCATCGAGCCGATGACAAGAATACGCGCGGATAAATTCATCCGCGCCGCCGCGCTCAACAGATTGACCTGGGATCGCAAATTGATTTCGAGCGTCGTCCACGGGTCTTGCCACGAGATTGGCGGAAACGCTTGCCCGGCAAGATGATAAATGCGATCGGGCTGAGTGCGCGCGAGCAAATCGCCGGTGAAACCAGGATCGGTGAGGTTGCCTTCGCTGAATGTAACGCGCCCGGCAAGATGCGCGAGATTCGCGGTGTCGCCAATCCCCGCGCCAAAAATTTCGACGTTCGATTGCGTCAATAAAAAATCGGCAAGATGACTGCCGGCAAAACCATTCAACCCGGTGATGAGCGCGCGCAAGCGATGCCTCTCCCAATCAGAATCGCGCGCATTATACCTTAACTCGCGTGATTCGCCAAACGTCGCGCGCAAGTTTGACTAAAACGCGTCTCTCTGCTATACTTTTGCCGCGTTGGAGGAGTGCCGGAGTGGACTATCGGCGCCGCCTTGAAAGCGGATGGGTCACAAGCCACGGAGGTTCGAATCCTTCCTCCTCCGCCGGAGGAATTTCAGATTTTGGATTTCAGATTTCAAATTGTTCAATCTGAAATTTGAAATCGCAAATCTAAAATCAATGGAGGGGTCGCATAGCCCGGTCTAGTGCGGTCGCCTGCTAAGTGACTGTAGGGGTCATAATAGCCTCTACCGCGGGTTCAAATCCCGCCCCCTCCGCCAGCATAGTGCAATAGTCCGATAGTGCAATAGTTGAATAGCGAGGCATCAACTATCGCACTATTGCACTAGCCAACTATCGAACTATCTCCCCGTAGCGCAATTGGATAGCGTGCAGCCCTGCGGAGGCTGAGGTTGCGAGTTCAAACCTCGCCGGGGAGGCAGATCAATGCCGAGTCGCGTTTTGCGGCTCGGTGTTTTTTTTGCGCGCGATTCGATTTGCGGTAAAATAGGCGTAGCGCAAATTTACAAATTTGCGTTACCTTATCAAGGAGTGAACAATGCGCGATTGGTTTAAAAATTTTCAAACGTTACAAAGCATCAGCGCAGTCCTGGCATTGGTCGGATTGTTGGACTCGCTGTATCTGTGGTGGACGAAAGTGAATGTAACCGCGCTGGTGTGCGGGCTGGGCGATTGCGAAGCCGTGCAAGCGAGTCCGTACTCGTCCTTGCTCGGCGTCCCGGTCGCGGCGATTGGCGCGGGCGGGTACGCCGCGTTGCTCGCGCTTGCGGTGTGGGCATTCGTCGCGCGCGATAACGTCCCCGCGTGGCTCACCGACACACGCTTGATTTTCGCGAGCATCGGCTTGTTCTTCGCCGCGTATCTCACCGTGATCGAACTGTTCGTAATCTATTCAGTCTGAGGATGGTGCGTGCTACAGTCTGTAGCCATCCTGGGAATTTTGCTCGGCGTCTTAATCGAACGAAAACTGGAACGCGCGGAATCCGCGTAAACATCGCATCGAGAGGTCTCGCACCTCTCGATATTTTTTTACGAATTATTTGTAAATCGGCGCGACCAGCGAAATAGCAAACGCGCGCGCGTGCGTAGTTAATGATAGGTTCGCGATCGAGACGCGACCACAATCTACATTCTCAGGAGGAGAGAATAAAATGAAAATCGCACGTTTAATAATTTTGATCGCGCTCGTCGCGTTTGCGCTCATCGCGCTTGCGGCATGCGCGCCCGCGCCGACACCGACCCCAGTGCCGCCGCCTGCGACCGCTGTACCGGCAACTGCCGTGCCAGCAACCGCCGTCCCGCCGGCTCAACCGCCCGCGGCAACTGCGACTGCGGTTCCACCATCGCCCACGCCGGTGACCAAGCCCGCAGTGCTCGCGCTTAACGAGACAAAACTTGGCAAGATTATCACCGATGGAAATGGAATGTCTTTGTATATGTATCCACCGGACACGCGCAATCCAATCGCGAGCACTTGTTACGATGCGTGCGCGCGCAATTGGCCCCCCCTGCTCACCGCCGGAAAACCGGAACTTAAAGGCACGGGTCTTGATGAAAAATTGATCGGCACGACACAACGACGCGATGGCACAACCCAGGTCGCGTACAATGGTTGGCCCCTGTACTACTGGGCGCGTGATCGCAATCCCGGTGACACGCTCGGTCAAGCCGTTGGCGATATTTGGTGGGTGATGACCGCCGATGGCGGCACGATCACTTCCGCCGCTTTTCCAACGATTGAACTCATTCTCGGTGCGGGTCGCGATGCCGATCAAAATGGCAAGGCGCGTCTGGTCGCCAAGGGTGACAAGACCGATGTCGTGCTCGACATCAAACCGGGCGCGGCTGGCGTCGCGCAACCCGCGCACATTCACGAAGGCACTTGCCCGGTTCCGGGCGCGGTGAAATATCCATTGACGAATGTGGTGGATGGCAAATCCACGACGACGCTTGATGTGAAACTTGCCGATCTGCTCAAAGGCGGATTCGCGATCAACGCGCATCTGTCCGCCGCCGAAGCCGCCAAGTAC
>JACRPR010000154.1 GCA_016223105.1 Chloroflexota bacterium
ATTCCGCCGCCGCGCGACGCGCACAGCGATTCGCCGCTCGCGTTCAAGGGCGATTTTTATTCGGTCAGCAAAGCCGAAGGCGAACGCGCCGCGCTTGAATTTTCGCGCACTCACCACTTGCCACTGACCATTATCCGTCCCGATTGCACGTACGGTCCCCGCGCGCACTCGTGGAGTGTCGTTCCATTGCAACGCGTCCGCCGCGGCGCGCCGGTGTTAATCGGCAATGGCGATGGAATTTGCAACGCGGTCTACATTGACAATCTCGTGGATTTGATTATTCTCTCATTGCAAAACGACGCGGCGATTGGAGAATCGTTCATCGGTGCGGAAGGACGCGGCGTAACGTGGCGTGAATTTTACGGCGCATACGCGCGAATGATCGGCATCGCGCGATTAAATTCGATGCCGCGCGCGCTCGCGCTCGCGATCACGACCGCGTTCGAGCTGATCGCGAAAATCACCGGCACGCCGCCGCTCGTCGCGAAATCGAGCATCGAATTTTATTCGCATCGCATCGTGTTCGATATTTCCAAAGCGACGCGTTTGCTCGGCTATCAACCGCGTATCTCATTCGCGGAAGGAATGCGGCGCACGGAAGAATGGTTGCGCGCAGAAAAACTGTTGTGAACAACAAATCCCAAATCCCAAATCCCAATTACCAATGACCAAAAAACCTCTAATCGTACTAACGAACGACGACGGAATAAAATCCCCCGGCTTGCGCGCGGCGGCGCGCGCGGTGATGAACCTGGGTGAGTTGTTGATTGCCGCGCCGCGCGAACAACAATCTTCGACCGGGCGCGCGTTTCTTGGAATGGGCGACGCGGAGCCGTTTCATTATGTGATTGACGGCAAGTCCATCCGCGCGTTCGCCGTGCCAACCTCGCCGGCGGTAACGATGCGCCACGCGTTTTTACTTCTCGCGGATCGTCCGCCCGCGCTCGTAATCTCCGGGATCAACTATGGCGAAAATATCGGCAACGGGGTTACGATCTCCGGCACCATCGGCGCCGCGCTCGAAGCCGCGAATCTCGGCGCGCCGGCGATTGCAATGTCGGTGGTCGCGATGCCGGAATTTCATTTGACGCACAGCGAGCAAATTGATTTTTCCATCGCCGCGCATTTCGCGCGATATTTTGCAAAACGAATTATCGCGCGCGGTTTGCCACGCGGCGTGGATGTGTTGAACGTGAACGTGCCGGAAGATGCGCGCCGTTCGACGGAATGGCGCTGGACGCGTGTGTCACGCGCCGCATACTATCACTCCCGGGTCGAAGAGACGACCCAGGCGCTGGAACCGGATTCGGATGTGCGCGCGGTGATTTTGGATCACGTCGTTTCGGTCTCGCCGCTCACACTCGATTTGACCGCGCGCGTGTCGCGCCAGGAGCGCGCGCGATGGATCACGTAAGGCAAATTTCCAATTTGCCCCACACCGAAATCGCCGCGCTCGCGGAGCAGTACGGCGCGCCGTTGTGTTGGACGCGCGAAATTGTCGTCGCGGAAAAATCGTTCGCGTGGTGGCGTGAGATCGCGCAGGATCGCCCGGGCGAAATCGTTTTAGTCGTCGCGCGACCGAATGGGCGTGTGCTTTTGCACACGAAAAGTTTTTATCCGCCCGGCACCTATCGCTTGATGACCGGCGGATTGAAATTCGGCGAGCCGATTGCGGATGCGGCGCAACGCGAACTCGTCGAAGAAACCGGTCTGCGCGTGCCGCTCGCGCGATTTCTCGGTGTGATCGAGTACGCGATTACGCACGCGGACGCGCGCGCACAGGTGCGTTTCGTATCGTACATTTTCCGCACCGGCGAAACACGCGACGCACCGAGCCCGACCGACCCGGACGAACGCATCGCCGACTTTCGCGAAATCGCGTGGAGCGAAATATCACAGATCGCGGACGCGCTAGAAAATTTGCCGGACGATTGGCGCGACTGGGGATTTTTGCGCGCGGTGCCGCATCGGCTTGTGGCAGAGATAGTAACCATTGGTGCTAGTTCATTTTCGCCCGTGTTTTCCGATGTAGTTTAGCCCCTTGTGGGCGTTGAACGCGCACGAGGCGCTATGCTACAGCCGTAATCCCGCAGGTAGGATTGCTTCGCTTCGCTCGCAATGACATCAAAGGAGAAAAAATGAACGGAAAATTTTTGCTGGGCGCGTTGCTCGTGATCGTTCTGATCGCGGGCGCGGCGGGCGTCGGCGCGTACGCGTTCAGAATGGGTGTCGCACAAGGGTTAGCGGAGAGCGGCAAGTTGACCGCGCCGCCGACGGGCGTCGCACCGTATCCGTACTTTGCGCCGTTCCATTATCGCGCGGTCGGTCACGGATTTGGTTTGCTCAGTTGCCTCGCGCCGTTGTTGTTCGTCTTCCTGGTTTTTGGATTGATGCGCGCGATGATCTGGCGCGGGCATTGGGGCTGGAAACATCACGGACCGCACGCGCACGGCGAAAAAGGTGTGCCGCCGATGTTTGAAGAATGGCATCGCAAAATGCACGAAACGCAAAACAAACCGAACGAGTCGAGCGCGGCGTAACAAATTTTTCCACCGACGGAAAGAAATACGGATGTAAAAAAAGTGCGTCCGTGTTCTCTTCCGTCAGTGGAAAAAAATGATCGGACTGTCTTTTCCAGAAAATGAAAACGATTTTGTTGGTGGACGACGAACCGAAAATTATTCAGCTCGCGCGCGATTATTTGGAACGCGCGGGCTTTACGATTTTAACCGCGCGCGATGGCGCGTCCGCGTTGACGACCGCGCGCGCGGGCAAGCCGGATTTGATCGTGCTCGACCTGGGCTTGCCCGATCGCGATGGCTTGGATGTAACGCGCGCGCTCCGCAAAGAATCTGCCGTGCCAATCATTATGGTGACCGCGCGCAACGAAGAAAGCGATAAACTCGTCGGGCTCGAAATCGGTGCGGACGATTACATCACCAAGCCGTTCAGCCCGAAAGAACTCGTCGCGCGCGTGCGCGTGGTCTTGCGCCGTTTTGAAGCCGCGCACACGCGCGCGGACATTATTCGCGCCGCGGATGTTACGCTCGACCTGCCGCGCATGAAAGTTACCATCGGCAAACGCGCGGTCGAGTTGACCGCGACTGAATTTCAAATCTTGACGACGCTCGCGCGCGAACCAGGTCGTATTTTTACGCGCGCGCAATTGCTCGACGCGGCGCGCGGCGTCGCGTTCGAATCGTACGAACGCGCGATTGACGCGCATATCAAAAACATCCGCCGCAAGATCGAGCCCGATCCGCGCGCGCCGCGTTACCTTCTCAGTGTCTACGGCGTCGGCTATAAATTTTCAGACGAATGAACCACGATCATTTTCCGCGCCACCCTCCACCCGATCCGCGCAAATGGCGCGCGATGCGCGGGCGATTCTTTTGGCGTTTTGGCGCGTTCTTTGTATTTTTATTTTTCTTCGTGTCCACCGCTTGCGCGCTCGCGTTTTGGATTGTGTCCGGGTTGCTCGACCGATTGGATTCGCCGCGCGATCCGCGCGGATTGATCGTCGCGTTCATTTTAATCGTGATCGGTTTGGGGATTGTGTTGCGCGTGATCAGGCGCGTCGCTCTGCCGGTCGGCGATATCGTCCAAGCCGCCGCGCGCGTCGAAGTGCGCGCGGTTGTGCGCGCGTTCAACTCGATGGCGGAACGCCTGCAGGAGAATGACGAACAACGCCGCCGAATGTTGGCGGACATCGCGCACGATTTACGCACGCCGCTTACCGTGATCCAGGGAAATCTCGAAGGATTGCTCGACGACGTGTACCCGCGCGATAACGCGCATCTGCAACCGATTCTTGATGAGACGCGCATGCTCGCGCGTTTGATTGACGATGTGCGAACGCTCGCGCTCGCGGAGAGCGGCGCGCTTCAACTGCAAAAAGAGCCGACCGATGTCGCGACGCTCACGCGCGAGACGGTTGCCTCATTGCGCGCGCAAGCGGACGTGGCAGGCATCGCGTTGGAGATCGAAACGACTTGCGAGGTAACGCTGGCGCTTGATCCCGCGCGGATTCGGCAGGTGTTGGAAAATTTGATCGCGAACGCGTTGCGCTACACGCCGCGCGCGGGAACGATTCGCGTCGCGTGCCTCGCGGAAAATTCCGGCGTAACGATTTCGATCCGCGATACCGGCGCGGGAATTGCGCCGGACGATCTGCCGCGCATTTTTGATCGGCTATACAAATCGCGCGATTCCGGCGGCGCGGGGCTGGGACTTGCCATCGCGAAAAATTTGGTCGCCGCGCACGGCGGAGAAATTTCCGCGCAGAGCGAACTCGGCAAAGGCACGACGATTCGGTTTTTGCTCCCGCGAGCGTGATTGGACGCGGACGAGCGCGGACGAACGCGGATAATTTTTGTTGTTAGTCAAATTGCCGGATTCGACGCTTCAGCGGGGTGCTTGTCCGAACGAACTACCGCGTAAACGCTCGATTCCAGATGTACCGAATTTGAAAAACCGCCAGGACAAAACAAACACGCGGACGAAGCAAGTTCTTCGTCCGCGTGTTCAATCGCTTAATCTCTCAATCTCTAATCTCTAAAACGCGGTGCGCGTAAATCCGCCATCAATCGGCAACGTTATGCCGTTCACGTACGACGCGCACTCGGACGCGAGAAACACGACCACGTTCGCAAATTCTTCCGGCTTGCCCATGCGTCCCATCGGAATTTGATTTTCGATTGCCGCGAATTGTGTGCGCGCATCTGTCTTTGCGCGCGTCGCGCGATCTGCCATCAACTCCCCAACGCGTTCCGTTTCCGTCCAGCCCGGACAAACGCTGTTCACCAAAATTCCATCTTTCGCGAGTTCAGTCGCTTGCGTCTTGCCGAGTCCGATGACGGCGGAGCGAATCGAGTTCGAGAGCATCAAATTGTCAATCGGATGTTTGACCGACGCGGACGTGATGTGAATGATGCGTCCCCATTTTTGTTTTTGCATCAACGGTACCACGGCGGCGGACATTCGCACCGCGCTCATCAGCGTCAGATTCACCGCGGCTTGCCATTGCTCTTCGGTCAGCGCGACGAATTGACCCGGCGGTGGTCCACCCGCGTTCGTGATGAGAATGTGAATCGCACCAAACTGTTTGATCGTTTCATCCACCGCGCGTTGAATGTCCTCGCGTCGCGTAACATCCGCGGTGATTGCGAGCGCTTGTGCGCCGGTCGCATCGCGAATATCTTGCGCGGCGGATTCGACGCGCGCGTGATCGCGCGCGACAATCGCGACGGATGCGCCTTCGCGCGCAAGACCGAGCGCGACCGCCTTGCCCAATCCCTTGCTCGCGCCCGCGACGAGCGCGATTTTGTTTTGCAAGCCCAGGTTCATTTTTTCCCTCGTAAAAATCTAGTCGGATTCCAGATCATCCAGCATAATCACGTCGAGTTCGGTGATGCGTTT
>JACRPR010000155.1 GCA_016223105.1 Chloroflexota bacterium
GCGAGGGCAAGGTCGTCAAAACGATCCCAGGTTTCATCAGCGGGATGACGAACAGCCCGGCGTTCGACACGAAACTCGCGGTGGATGGCGCGGGCAACATTTTTGCATTGACGAGTTCGACGATTTATAAATTCACCGCCGACGGAAAATACGAAAATAAATTCGGCAGTCGCGGCAACGAGCCGGGACAATTTCGTTCACCGCAAGCGATCGCGATTGATCAGCAGAGTCGCATTTACGTTGCTGATTCTGCGGGCGTCCTGGTGTTCGCGCCGGACGGTCGCTACCTCGACACACTCCGCGTCGAAGGCGGCGCGCCGTCGGGAATGGTGTTCAACGACAAGAACGAATTGTTCATCGTCGCGCGTACGTTTGTGTTCAAGTACGTGTTGAGCAGGTGAACCGTACGGCAAATTTGTAAATTTGCCGTACTTTTCCAAAATGCAACTTTTGAAATCCCTCACCGGTCGCATCCTGATCGAATCGCATCGCGGCGCGGAAAAACTCGCGCCGGAAAATTCGTGGCGCGGTTTGCAGATCGCGCATCAACTCGGCGCGGATTTGATCGAAGTGGATGTGCAATCGAGCGCGGACGGCGTCGCGTTTTTGCGGCATCATTACACCTTGCCCGACGGTCGCGCATGTCGCGAGGTCGCGTGGCGCGAGTTGGCGGAATTGCGAATCGGCGCTGAGCCGTTGCCGCGCTTGGACGATGTGCTGGTGTGGGCGCGTGATGTGAACGCGTGTTTATCGCTCGATCTCAAAAGCGCGTTTATTCCGCAGACAACATTGACGACGGAAGTTGTCCGGGTGATCGAAAAAACGCAAACCCAGGATCGTGTATTGTTGATCGCGTGGGATCACGCCGAAATCGCGCACGCGAAAAAATTGTGTCCCGCGCTCAAAACGCGCGCGCTGATCCGCTGTCGTCTGCTCGATCTGCCGCGCGTGATTCACGACGCGCGCGCGGATTGCGTTTCGCTTTCGTACGATCTCATTCGCCCCGGCGATGTCGCGCAGATGCACGCGCTCGGCGTCGCAATCGCGCTTGCGGAAATGTGGCAACCCGATTTCGAATTTGCGCGCGCGTCCGGCGTGGACATTGTAAGCTGGGGTGATCCCGGCGAAGCGCAACGAGGTCTTGGTAATGCTCAATGATCCAGCGTATGTGCGCGAACAATATCGCGCGAGCAATAATCTCACCGCGCGCATTGCTCTGCACGAACGCTTTAGCACTGCGCCGCGCGATTGGTTCGATTGGTATTTTGATCGGCTCGATTTGCCGATGAACGCGCGCGTGCTCGAGGTCGGCTGTGGCGTCGGCGAATTGTGGAAACACAATCGCGCGCGCATCCCGGCAACCTGGCAAATCACGCTTACCGATTTTTCGTTCGGAATGATCGAGCAATCGCGCGCGGCGAACATCGCGACGCGCTTGGCGCAATGCGACGCGCAAAACTTGCCGTTCGAGTTTGAATGTTTCGACGCGGTGATCGCGAATCACATGCTCTATCACGTTCCCGATATCGCGCGCGCGCTCGCGCAATTCAAGCGCGTTCTGCGACGCGGTGGAAAATTTTACGCGGCGACGAATGGCGCGACGCATATGCGCGAGTATTTTCAACTCATCGCGGAATTTCGCGCGACCGAACCGACGTTCCCGCAATTGACGTTTACGTTAGAAAATGGCGCGGCACAACTCGCGCACGCGTTCGCGGACGTGCGGCGATTCGATTTCGATGACGCGTTGAGCGTTACCGAAACCGAGCCGCTCGTCGCGTACGCGTTGTCCGGCGCGATCAGTAAAGCGCTGAGTGAACGCGCGGACGCGTTGCGCGATTTTATCGCGGCGCGGATCGCGCGCGATGGCGCGATTCGGATCAAGAAATCCAGCGGATTATTTGTCGGCGCGCAAGTTGCTCGGCGCGGGGTGGAGCGTTTGCCCCACGGCTTCTCAAAAGTCACTTGACAGGGCGATTGAAACACCTGCACTAGCGTAACCGCAGGTGCTAGTGTCGCGTCAACCCATAGCCAAAGCGACCTGCGTCGCTTGAATTCAGCCGACGACGGTCGGCTTTGCCTTGCGTTGCCGAGAATTTACACCTGCCCTTGCGGGCGGTGCAAGGGTTCGCCCGAACGCGACTTTTGAAAAGCCCCGGCGTTTGCCCCTATTGCGATTCAACGAATTTTCGATTAGAATAGAGTCGCGCGGAAATTGACGCGTCAAAAATTATTTCGCCCACCGGGCATGAGGAGGAGCAATGGCTGACAGTGTGTACAAAGTCATCGAACTGGTTGGCAGTAGCGATGAATCGTGGGAAAAAGCCGCCGCCAACGCGATCAAGATGGCGAGCAAATCCTTGCGCGATTTGCGGATCGCCGAAGTTTTGCAATTGGATATGCAGATCGAGGATGGCAAGATCATCACCTATCGCACCAAAGTGAAACTCTCCTTCAAGTATCACGGCGGCGAATAGACGAGAGGCGCGTCGCAACGCGCCGATGAGTTTGATCCGATCCATCCAGTTGAATTGAGACGCGGCGCAGTTGAAATTCCAATTTCTGCGCCGCGTTTTTTTTCCGCAACGGTGTGGAATGAATTGCGTTTTCTGACGCATCTACTTGGCTAACTGCTTGACTAAATAATCGTCTGACATATAATCAAAGCAATTCACGCGAGGAGAACCGAATGTTAATCGCGCGCGTCGTCGGCGATGTGGTCGCGACGATCAAAGACGAAAAAATGGTCGGACGCAAATTATTGATCGTCCGCGAAGTTTCAACCGAAAACGAAATCGTCGGCAAGCCAGTCGTCGCGATTGATACGGTGGATGCCGGGATCGGCGATGTCGTGCTGATCGCGCAAGGCAGTTCCGCGCGCCAAACCTCCAGCACGAAAGACACCCCAACCGATGCGGTGATTTTCGCGATTGTGGATTCGCTCGACGTGCAAGGTCAAGTTACGTTTCGCAAGGGACGTTGATGCCCGGCTGGACTGATCTCGGAAATATCTGGACGACGTTCAAAGAATTGGACATTCGTCCGATTGCCGATGACGCGCAACGCGCGGTTGTGCTCGCGTTCGTCGGCGCAACCGGCGCGGGCAAAAGTACATTGATCGCGGCGTTGCGTTACGATCAACGCGCGCGCGACCAGGTCATCACGCCAACCATCGAAGCCGATCTCGAAAACGCGTCGCGCATCGAAGCCGATTTGATCGTGCTGATGCTCGACGCGACGCGCGGCGATGTTTCACTCGAAGCGAATGTCTATCGCGATTTGAAAACTGCCGGGCGCAACCTGCTGATCTTTTACAACAAGCAAGACGCGTTGAGCGATGCGAGCATCCTCGCCAGCGCGATGCCGATGTGGTCGGGCACGCGCGTCGCGATGGGTTCCGCAATCAAGCCCGAATCGCTCGCGACCGAATTTGTTCCGCGCGTGAGCGACGCCTTGCGCGACAAACCAATCGCGCTCGCGCGGCAGTATCCATTATTTCGCAGTGCGGTCGCGCGCAATCTGATCAACGACACCGCGTTCGCGAGCGCGAGTTATGCCATCGGCACCGGCTTTGCCGAAATGATTCCCGCGCTCAACATTCCGTTCAACATCACGGATCTGATCGTCCTGACCAAAAACCAGGCGTTGATGGTGTACAAACTCGGACTCGCGCTGGGGTTGTCCACCGATTGGCGCGATCATCTCGCAGAATTTGGCGGCGTGATTGGCGCGGGATTTTTGTGGCGGCAAGCCGCGCGTCAACTTGTCGGCTTGATCCCGATCTGGGGCATCGTGCCCAAAGTCGCGATTGCATATGCCGGGACGTACGCGGTCGGCGAAGCGATTGTGTACTGGTATCACACCGGGCGCAAAATTTCCGGCAAAGATTTGAACGAGCTGTACGCGAGCGCGATCACGCAAGGCAAAGCCGTCGCGAAAAATTTACTCGCGCGCGCGCCGCGTCCAACCTGGCGACAATTTCGCTTGCCGCGTCTTGCATTGCCAGTGCCGCGCACAAAAATCGTTTGCGCGAATTGCGGAAAACAAAATCCGCGCGACGCGAAATTTTGTAATCAATGTGCAGCGGAGTTGAGTTCGCATCTATGATCGTTCCAAATGCAGACCGCGCAATTGTGGACATTCGCAAATTGCGTGATTATTGCCTTGACCCTGAACACGATGACGGCAAACACAAAGCCCGACTATTCAAAGCGGCGTTTGGAATTACTGCGAGTGATGCCGCGGATTTGCGCGATGCATTATTGCAAATTGTTAGAACGCACGACGCGAAACTTGGGCGACGCGATGGGTACGGACAACGCTATGTCGTTGATTTTGTTTTCGAATGGCGCGGCAGACGCGCGGTAGTTCGAAGCGCGTGGATTATCGAACACGACGCTGACCCGCCACGACTCACCAGTTGCTACCCATTGTAAAGTTTGAGGTGAATATGACCAGCGAAATAAAATTGCTTGACGTAGTCGCGCTCACAGACGACCTTCCCGAATACGGTTTGTGGCGCGGGCAAGTCGGCACCGTCGTTGAAATTCTTGCGAATGGCGCGGCGTTTGAAGTTGAATTCAGTGACCGCGATGGACGAACTTTTGAATCACTCGGTTTACGTCCCGATCAAATTATGCTCTTACATTATGCACCGATTGCCGCGCCGCCAAGAGTAACTGTGCCAGCATAATCTCAAACTCGAAATCCAAAATCCAAAATCGCAAATCGAAAATCTAATCTCCAAGTTCCAAGCTCTAATCTCAAAAACCAGGAGGTACAAATGTCCTCAGTTCCCCCCGAAATGATCGCGCTCGGCATGGTTGAGACGCGCGGTTTGATCGGTTCAATCGAAGCCGCGGACGCGATGGTCAAAGCCGCGAACGTGAAATTGATCGGCAGTGAATACATCGGCGGCGGTTTCGTAACCGTGATGGTGCGCGGCGATGTTGGCGCGGTCAAAGCCGCGACGGATGCCGGCGCCGCGGCGGCGAAACGCGTCGGCGAACTCGTGAGCGTGCACGTCATTCCGCGCCCGCATGGTGACGTCGAGACGATTTTGCCGACAATGACCAAAGGGTCGTTCGGCGGACGTAGCGGCGGCGAGAGTTCGTAATCTGTAATTCGGTCGAGGTGAAAAATGAAAACTGAATTGCGCCTCACCGATGAAAACACGGCACGCGACGAAAATTTTATCGCGCAGGTGCGCGCCGTGCTCGATTTGCCGGCGGATGCGCGCGTCGAGTTGCAAAACATCGCGGCGGACGCGCGCGGCGGATGGAACGTCGAGTACGCGATCACGTTGCCCATTCAAATTCGCGGCGGCGAGTTCGGCATCGCGAACGGCGTAATCGTGGACGAGCGCGTGAGCGCGGCATTGGTGTTCGATGCGCGCGGCGCGCTCGTATCATCCCAGGTGTCGCCGGTGGATGAACGCCATTTGCGTTCGGTCAAAGATCAAATCAAGAAACTCGCCGCGACGGACCAGATTTTTTCCGCGCCGTCCGGTGAGCCAATTGATTCAACTGCATTGCGCGCCCAACGCAAACCGTGGCAAATCGTCGCCGACGAACAAGGACACAAACGACTCAAGCGCGCGTACATCGCGTAGGAGGGGTTACGATGGCTGGGCTAGTCAATGTGTTCGTCAACGATCCGAATGCGCGTGGTCTCGGCTTGCAACAAGTTCAGCCGCCAACCGCGCCGTCGCGTTTTACGATCCCAGGTTGGAATGGCGCGGGCGGCTTGTTCAATCCCGGCACACAACAATTTCAAGCCGGGATGTTGCACGTCGTTCTCAATCAGACCTATGTGATGTGGTCTGATTTTTTCAACGGCGATTTCGCATGGCAACCGCGCGTCAATCAATTGCCGGTCGCACCTCGCGCCGGGCAAGACCTCAACGCGTATTATGATCGCGTCGGTTTGAAATTCTTTTTCGCGAACGACCAGGTTACCGGCGCGACGCTCTACACTTGCGAAAGCGCAGATGTCGTCGCGCACGAGTGCGGGCACGCGATTCTCGACGCGCGCCACCCCGATTACTGGGATTCACTGCTCGGCGAGACCGCCGCGTTCCACGAAGCGTTCGGTGATGTGTCCGCGATTTTGATCACGCTCGCCGATCCGCGCGTGCGCGCCGCGATTCTCGCGGAAAACAACGGCGACCTTGCCAAGAGTAACGCGGTAACGCGACTCGCGGAACAACTCGCGCGCGGTTTGGCGAACAATGGATTCGCGCAAGCAGTCGTTTCGCCCGACGCGTTGCGCGACGCGGTCAACACATTCCGTTATCGCGATCCCGATCAATTGCCCGCGCGCACGCCCGCGTCGAAACTCAGTTCCGAGTCGCACAATTTTTCGCGCGTTTTTTCCGGCGCGTTTTACAATTTGCTCGTCGTGATGTATACGCAATTGCGCCAAGCCGATCCCGCGCTCGGCGCAGATGCCGCGCTCGAGCAAGCGCGCTACGACGCGGGGCATTTGATCGCGCAAGGGTTACTGCTCGCGCCGCGCGGTGATGCGTTATTCAAATCGATCGTTACCGCGATGTTCGCCGCCGACGCGCAAATGTTCGCGGGCAAATACTTTGGCGCGTTACGCAAAGCATTTGTCGGTCGGCGCATCATCAAAGCGTCCGAAGCGGACGCGTTGAAAAAATCCGCGGGCGGCGGCACGCTCAAGACGAGTGCGCGCGGTATCACCGCGATGTCTGCCGCGCCGGTCTCGGTCGAAACGATTGAACGCAAACTCGGCGCGCCACTGCCTTCGGAATTTATTCAGGCACTGCGCGAACGGCGTCAAGATTTGCGCTTGATGGACGACATCGAACGCCGCGATGCGAGTCGCGTGTTGCATTACGAATCCACGCGCACATCGGAATTGAAAGGCAAATCGTACGGCATCGCGGCTGGTGCAACGATTGATCTCTCGGATGCGGTTGCCGTGCAACTCGCGGAAGACGGGACTGTGATCGCCGCGCAAATGCATCGCGCGGATCGCGCGTACGAAAAACGCATCCAGGATCACGTTGTCAAACTCGTCGAGCGCAAACGCGTGTATGACACGGCGGAGGGCGAGCAGGTGGATTCGGAAAAACTGATCGCGGAGAAAAAACCGTACTTTATCGCGTTCGATGCCGATGGTAGCAAACGCGTGCGCCGCGCGTTTATCGCGTGTGCAATCTAGTCACCGCTCGCCGTAGCGTTTTTCATCGGTACGCTTGATCGCGCAACGGAACGGCGTCCGTTGTCTACGGAGGATGCAATGGATCGCGCTCGCTTGATTCCCGGCTTGATCTTGATCGCGCTGGGCATCGTGTTTCTGTTGTTCCAGTATTTTGAATTTGGACCGGGCTTGGTGCTGATTTTGTTGGCAGTGGTGTTTCTCGCGCCGTATGCGCTCACGCGCAGTTATGGTTTGCTGATCCCAGGATGTATTCTCGCCGGCATCGGCGTCGGTTTGATGTTTGAACGCGGCGCGCGTTCCGATGTTACCGTGCCGATTGGACTTGGCATCGGTTTTCTCGCGATCTATGCGATCCAACTAATCGTCGCGCGCGCGTCGCATTGGTGGCCCCTCATTCCCGGCGGAATCCTGGTGGTGGTTGGAATCGCGGAGGGCGTGCCGCAAGCGCAAATGTGGATCGAAAAAGGATGGCCCCTCATTTTGATCGTGATCGGTCTCGCGATTCTCGCGGGCACATTTTTTGTAAAGCCAACCGCGAAACGCGAAGCGTAACGAAATCGAATGAGTGGAGTGTTCGCGCGTCTGCGCGCATCGTGGCTCATCAGCGCAATTCTGATCCTGGGATTGGGTTTGCGTCTGTGGGGCATTAATTTCGGTTTGCCGTTTATGTATCATCCCGACGAAGGGGTGCCGGTCCGCATCGCGCTTCGTTTTTTGCAGACGGGCAATTTGAATCCCGAATTTTTTCATTGGCCCGCTCTGCTATTTCATCTGAACGCGCTCGCGTACGGCGCGTTCTATCTCGGCGGCTGGCTCACCGGCAGATTCACGCGCCCGACCGATCTCGGTTATCCCGACTATGAAATGATGGCGGTCGGTCGCACGGATCTGCCGGAGATTTTTTTGATCGGGCGCGGACTCGCCGCGCTGATCGGCGCGCTAACCATCGTCCTGGTTTTTTTGATCGCGCGCGAAGGGCGCGGCAATCGCGCCGCCGCGTTGATCGCCGCGCTGTTTCTCGCGGTCGAAGCGACGAGCATCAAGCACAGTCATTTCATTCGCCCGGATCTTCTCGCGATTTTTTGCGCGCTGATCGCGACACTGTTCGCGATTAAAACCGCCGATGATCCGCGTCTGCGAAATTACGCGCTCGCCGGGATCGGCATCGGCTTGACGGCGGCGAGCAAGTACAACGCCGCACTGATTTTTGTCGCGCTCGTCGCGGCACATTTTCTGCGTTACGGATGGCGCGGCATCGCGCGCAAAGAAATTTATTTCGCCGGTGCGATCAGCGTCGCCATTTTTTTACTGCTCAACCCGTACGTCATTCTCGATTGGCAACGCTTTACGAAAATGGGTCCGGGCGATGATGTCAACATTTATTCGACCGGCCATCCCGGCGCGGAGGGCGATTCGTTTCAGTGGTACGTCGGATTTTTGTTTGGCACGCTCGGCTGGCTTGTGCCTTTCGCGATTGCGGAAGCCGCATTGGTTTTGCGCGCGCGTGATCGCAGAGGAATCGCGCTTTTCACGTTCCCGGCGATCTATTTCATTTTCATTTGCCAATTCACCGTTCATCACGACACGACGATTTTGCCCATCGTCCCGTTCGTGTTGATTTTCGCGGCGCAATTTCTCGCGCGCGTGTACGATTTTTTAGCGCAACGATTTTCAACGCGCCGCGTCGCACTGACCGCGTTGCTCGTGAGCGTGGTTACCCTTTTGAGTTTGCCCTCGTTGGGCACTGCAGTCGCGGCGGATACGCGCTTGTTGCAATCTGATGGACGCGAGCAAGCGCGCCAATGGATTTACGCGCATTTGCCGCGCGGATCGCGCGTCGCGCTCGAAGCGTACTCGCCGTATTTGGATCGCGATCAATTTTTGGTGGACGGTTTTTACGGGATTCAAGATCACGCGCCGGAGTGGTACATTGCGAACGGCTACGAGTATTTGATTTTCAATCAAGGCGTGTACGCGCGCTATTTTGCCGATCCCGCGCGGTATGCGACCGAAGTCAATCGGTACAATTTGCTTTTCGCGCGATTCAATCAAATCGCGCGTTTCGATGAAAACGCGTACGAGGTACGCGTATACTCAACCGGCGTCACGCTACCCGCGCATCGCGCCGACGCGCGTTTCGGCGAACACTTTGACCTGGTTGAGTTTGTCGGTTATGAACCGTTGCCCCGGCGCGCGGGCGAACCGCTACGCGTGAAATTTTTCTGGCGCGCACTCGGCGATAAACCGGAACCGTTCCAAGTTCAACTGCGGTTGCTCGACGCACAGGATCGCGAGATTGCAAAATCGCAACAAGATTTATTTCAAGGCAAGGGCTGGCGACCTGGAATGTTCGACGATGTGTGGACGATCCCGGTATCCGGCGACGCGATGCCGGGGATGTACCGGCTTCAGGTCAATGTGATTTGGATGCGCTACAATTTTCAATTACCGATCAAAACCTGGGGCGGTCAACCGCGCGACGATTTGATTTTGGATGCGTTTGAATTGCACAACTAACCCTCATTCTGAACGAAGCGAAGAATCTTAGACCCTTCGCTTTGCTCAGGGTGACAGCGCAGGAGAAAAACGAAATGGCATTTATCACCGAACAAGAATTGCGCGAACAATGGCAAGAGGGCAAGGTAACACGATTTGAATTTCCGGCGGGCACGCGCTTTTCACCGTCCGCGCGCGATTTCATCAACCAGTGGCGGCTCGACGTGTTCGTCGGCGGCGAACGCGCGACCGAAGAGACGCCGCGCGTCGCGCATTATTCCGAAGACGGTTTGCCGTACCTCGCAAACAAATGGAAGAACGTGCAAGCGCGATCGTAAATTGGACGCGGACAAATGCAAATGAAAAATTATCCGCGTTCAATGCTCTTCTGGTGTCGAGCGTTTACGCGGTTGTTTGATCCAACCCACCATCCGCTAAAGTGTTGAATCCATCTACAACATTGTTCAACAATCTTTTTGAAAGATAGAAACCATTGAACCCGCATCTTGAAACCTTGCTCGCGCAAACCGAACGCGTGATGCGCGATGGCGCGTTTACACGCGAAGCGTATCGCGGCGCGGTGCGCGTCGGCGTCGATCTCGGCACGGCGTACACGGTGTTGCTCGTGCTTGACGAAAACAATCAACCGCTCGCCGGCGATTATCGTTTTGCGAACGTTGTGCGCGATGGACTCGTCGTAGATTTTATCGGCGCGATTGATTTGTTGCGCGAAATGAAACGCGGCATCGAAGCGCGACTCGGTTTTGAACTGACGCACGCCGCGACCGCGTATCCGCCCGGCGTGCCGCGCGTCGAAGTGCGCGCAACCGCGAACGTCGTGCGCGCCGCGGGGTTTGAATGTACCGCTGAAATTGATGAACCGACCGCGGCGAACGCGGCTCTGCAAATTCGCGATGGCGCGGTTGTGGATGTTGGCGGCGGCACAACCGGCATCGCGATTTTTCGCGACGGTCAAGTGATCTATTCCGCCGATGAAGCGACTGGCGGAACGCATTTCACGCTCGTGATCGCGGGCGCGTTGAACATCGCGTTCGAGGACGCGGAGAAAATCAAAACCGATCCGCGCGAGCACACGCGCTTGTATCCGCTTGTGCGCCCGGTGATGGAAAAAGTTGGCGCGATTGTCGCGCGCCACACGCGCGGCTTTACCGTCGAAAAAATTTTTCTCGTCGGTGGCACCGCGAATTTCACGGGCATCGCGGAGGTCGTCGCGGAAATCACCGGCATCCCCACGCAAATCCCCGGTCAACCGTTGTTCGTTACCCCGCTTGGAATCGCGATGAACGATCCCGTTCATCCGAACGGTACCGATGAACGCGTTTAACGAATTTGCTGTCACGATTTGCGCGGCGCTTGCTGTCGGTGTGGTAGTTTTTTGTATCGGCACATTCAGCCCGCGCGTCCGCGCGGCATCGGCGCGCGACAATGCCACGCGCGCCGCCGCGTGGGCGAATCGGATTTTTCGCGTGGCCGCCATCGCGTATGCATTGCTGTTTGCCGGACTCGCGATCACGCGTTATCTCGCGTTCGGCACCGGCTACCTGGATGTTTTTACTTCTTGGGATCTCGGATTGTTCAATCAAGCCATTTGGAATTCGTTGCAAGGGCGTGTCCTCGAAAATTCATTCATCCCCGATGCGCCTTCGTACTTGGGAAAAAGTTTTAGCCCGATCCTGCTCGCGTTCGTTCCGCTTTACGCAATGTGGAGTGATCCACGCGTGTTGTTGATCGCGCAAGCGGGCGGACTCGCGCTCGCCGCTTTTCCGATTTACTGGCACGCGCGTGCGCGCTTGGGCTATGCGAGTGCGCTCGTCATCGCGCTCGTTTACTTTTTATTTCCCGGCGCGCAGAATATCGCGCTGAATGAATTTCACGATATCGCGCTCGAAGCGCCCGTGATGGCATTCGCGATCTTTTTTTTATTGCGCCGCCGCTACGCGCCCTTCCTGGTTTGCGTTGCGATTGGGTTGCTGGTGAAAGAAGAGATCGCCGTCATCGCGCTGGGTTTGGGCGCGTACATTTTTCTCGCGCAACGCCGCCCCGCGTTGGGGCTGGGGCTTGCCGCGTTCGGTCTCGTGGCGAGCATCGCGCTGTTGCAATTCATCATCCCGGCTTTTCGCAGTCCCGACTTTGGCGCGGGCTTTTATTATTTCGGTTCCGGTAAAACCGGCGGTGGTGGATCGCGGTACGGCTATCTCGGAACGAGCGTTGCTGAAATCATTTTTACCTTTGTTACGCGTTTTGATCTGATCGTCGCACAGATCGCCGACGCGAACAAGGTGCGCTTTTTATTCGATTTGTTGATTCCGCTCGCGTTTTTGCCATTGCTCGGATTCGAGATCGCCGCGCTCGCGTTGCCAACGCTCGGCTATTCGCTGTTGAGCACGTATCCACTGCAATCGTCTATCAAATTTTATTATTTCGCTCCGATCATTCCCGCGCTTTTTTTCGCGTTGATTGCCGGCTTGGAACGCGCGCCGCGTTCGGCGCGCGCCGCGCTCGCGGCGATGGTGCTAACGGCGAGCGCCGTGACGTTTTATTTTCAAGCGCCCGCGCCATTCGGCGGCGAATTTGATCCGCGGCGGTACCGGCTCGATCAACACGCCGCGCTAGGGCGCGCGCTGATCCAAATGATTCCGGCAGACGCCACCGTCGTCGCGCAAAATGAATTTCTCGCGCCGCTCTCCAATCGGCGACACGTCTATGAAATCCCAATGATCCCGGATTATCGCCAAACGGATTTCGCGCTCGCGGACACAACGCGCGAATGGTACGCCGTGCATCGCGCGGGCTGGCAAGATTTTGCGACGAACGGATTTTTTGAAACGGTGGTCGAACGCGACGGCTATTGGCTGGCAAAGCCGCGTGCGCCCGCGCATTTATTGGACGCGCGCTTTGGCGCATCGTTGCGTTTGCTCGGTTACACGATCATTCCGACTGACACCTTGCGCGGCGGAACCGTGTTGCGCCCGGTGCTCGCGTGGCGCGCGGACGCGCCGCTTGCGGAGCGGTTGGTGTTTTCGATTCGCGTCGCGGATCAGCACGGTCATATCTGGGCGAGTGAAACGCGCGAACCGCATGCTGGTCAGTCGCCGACCGATCAATGGCGCGTCGGCAAAACACTCAACGACCAATACGCGTTGCGCTTGCCGCCGACGATGCCGACCGGCGAGTACGTGATCGCGGTGCAGGTGCGCGAGCAAGAGATCGAACTGACGCGCGTGCGCGTCGAAAAAAATAAATCGTCGTTCACCGCGCGCGAGTTGTACATCGAACAGCCGCTTCAGGTGGACATGCGCGAAATGCGTTTGCTCGGATTCGCGCCAACGCGTGAAACGCTCACGCCGGGCGAGTTGCTTTCGATTGGCGTGTACTGGCGCGCGCGCGAAAAACCGCGCGACGATTATCTTGTCGCGATTCAATTGCGCGACGCGTCCGGCAACCGCGCGTTCGAACACGCGGCGCGCCCGGCGAACGACGCGTATCCGACCACGCAGTGGGACGCGGGCGAAGTTTTGCTGGATTGGCACGATGTCAATGTGCCGCGCGAGCTCGCGCCGGGCGCGTATGATATCTGGGTTATTCTGCGCCAAGCGGCAACCCATCGCGTGATCGGCGAATCTCGCATTGTGTCGCTGAGTGTGGTAAAATAGCAATACGATTTCAGCGGAGGCAAAATGGCTGACAAGTTTGAATTACGTTGTTACGCGTATCTCGACCGGATGCAACCACAGTACGCCGCCTTCGTCGGCACGATCACGCAGGGCGATTTGCCGGTGCAAGGGATGGCGGATTTGTACATCGAGGTCGCGCCGGGCAACGAAGTGTTTCGGCTCGTGGATATCGCGGTCAAGGCGACGCAGGCAAAACCGGGCGCGCAACTCGTCGAACGCGAATTTGGAATGTTCGAAGTCCATTCGTTTTCGCAAGCCGAAGTGATCGAAGCCGGTCAAGTCGTTTTGGATCGGCTCGGTTTGAAAATTACGGATCGCAAAAAACCAGAGATCGCTTCGATTCAAATCATCACGAATGTTGATCCGTACCAAGTGCAATTGCTCAATCGCTTTCGGCGCGGCGCGATGTTGGTTGCGGGTGAGACGCTGTTTATTTTAGAGTGCGCGCCCGCGGCGTACATCAATCTCGCCGCGAACGAAGCGGAAAAATACGCGAACATCAAAATCATTCACATCTCATCGGTCGGACGATTCGGCAGAATGTGGTTGTCGGGCACGGAAGCCGAAGTACTTGCCGCGAAAAAAGCGGCAGTGCAAGCGTTGGAATCGGTGGAGGGTGTGTGATGCCAAAAACAATTTACACCGAACGCGATGTCGAAGACCTGGCGCGGCGCGGCGCAAAAGAAATCGCGCTGACCGAGGATGTGTATCTCACCGATGTCGCGCGTGAACGCGCGGAAAAACTAGGAATCGCTTTGCGCGCGTCATCCGTGTCGAGCGCATCGCCCGCGCCCGCGTTGCCCGCCGCGCCGCGCGGCGATGTCGATCAAATCGTAAACCAGGTCAAAGCGGATGTGATCGCGAAACTCGGCGCGAATGTTGACGCCGCGCTGATTGATCGCATCGTGCGCCGCGTCGTCACACAAATTTCTTGATAGACGTTGGCAGTTGGAAATTGGATGTTAGATCGTCGCGCGCGTATCGTGTCCAACTTCCAATTTCTAACCTCCAACCTCCAACACCCAAAATGATTTTAGGACAAGTCATCGGACAAGTGATCGCCACGATCAAAGACGAATCCATGCACGGGCGCAAATTGCTGATCACGCAATTGCTCAACCACAAACGCGAACCGATCGGTCGTCCCCAGGTCGCGCTTGAAGTTGTGCACGCGGGCATCGGCGATTTTGTGTTTCTCGTCCGCGCGCGCGACGCGTCGTTCGCGGTCGTCCCCAACGCGCCCGCTGATCTCGCCATCGTCGGCATCATTGATCACTGGGACACGATTGATCCGGCAAGTTTGGAATTGCCGTTCGGTGAAACCTGGTTTACTTAGTTGGAAGTTGGAGGTTAGAAGTTGGAAGTTAGATTCCAACATCCAACATCCAACGTCCAACATCCAATTTCCAAAATGCTAATTGCCAAAGTTATCGGTACCGTCGTTTCGACGATCAAACATCCGGCGTACCACGCCCAAAAAATAATGCTCGTGCAAGCGTTGCATTTGCCCGGCGAAAAACCGGACGATGCATTCGTCGCGGTGGATTTGGCGCGCGCCGGTGTCGGCGATGTGGTGCTGGTGTGCCAAGAAGGCGGATCGACGCGCCAAATTATGGGATTGAAAGATCAGCCCGTGCGCTCTTCGATTGTGGGCGTGATTGATTCGGTGTATCTCGAAAAGTGATTTCATTTGTGCTTCAATGAGGAGGGGCAAAATGGAGACAAGACGGATTGGCATTGCTATGGTGGTGTGGGTGGCTGTGTTTACACCATTGTTTGTGATAACGAGTCTGTTGTTCATTCGTGGACCCGATTCGTGGAACGTGGCTTGCTTTGGAACTGTTGGCAGTGTGGTTATTGCGACGCTTATGTCTGGGCTTTCATTGATGCAAGTTTTGAAATTTCCTGGCAAACCCGGACGTTTTGGAATAGTAGGTTGTATCGCGAGTCTTCCCCTTTGGTTTTTGTGGGCTCCTGTTTTTTCGTGGAGGATCTTTGAGGATTATAGAAATGTAATTGAGGTTCTCTATGCGGTCTTGTTCCCTATCGTGGGTCAGATCCCGGCGACTATCGCTCAACTAACTTGTATGTTCTGGCCTCTTTCGCTCGGTCCGATTATCTATCTCTGGGCGCGCAGAAGAGCGAAGAAAAACGACAAAGATTTGGGATGATTGAGTGACCGCTTGACGGAGGTCATATGTCCGATCTAACCGAACGCGATATCAACAACATCGTTCAGTACGTCATCGCCGAATTGCAAGGCAAACGCGGCGACGCGAACGCGATTTCGTCCGGCGGAATTTTCGCCGATGTAACGAGCGCGGTCAACGCGTCCGTGCGCGCACAAAAAATGTGGATCGCGCTTCCGCTCGAAAAACGCAAAGAAGTGATCGCGCATTTGCGCGAACGCCTGCGCGAAAACGCGCAAGTGCTCGCGTGGGCGGCGTGGCGCGAAACCGGCTATGGACGTTACGAAGACAAGATCGAAAAAAATTTGCTCACGATCAACAAGACGCCCGGCATCGAAGACCTCGAACCGGACGCGTGGAGCGGTGATCGCGGTTTGACCTTGCTCGAGCGCGCGCCGTTCGGCGTCTTTGGGTCGATCACGCCGGTTACAAATCCGATCGCGACGACGATGAACAACACGATTGGAATGATCGCCGCCGGGAACGGCGTCGTCTTCAACGCGCATCCCGCCGCGAAAGAATGTACCACGCGCACGATCATCGCGATCAATCAAGCGATTGTCGAAGCGGGTGGTCCCGCGAATCTTGCGAGTGGGATCGCAAATCCAACGATTGAAAGCGCGCAAGAATTGATGAAACATCCCGGCACGGCAGTAACGCTCGTTACCGGCGGCGAAGCGGTCGTCCACGTTGCGATGCAAACCGGCAAGCGCGCGATCTGCGCGGGTCCGGGCAATCCGCCCATCGTCGTGGACGAAACCGCCGATCTCGATCAAGCCGCGCGCGATATCATCAAAGGCGCGTCGTTCGACAACAATATCATTTGCTCCGACGAAAAAGTTTTGATCGCGGTGGACGCGATTGCGGATCGTTTGATCGCGGCGATGCGCGGTTTGGGTTGTCGCATCTTGACCCAGGAAGAAATCGCGCGCCTCGAAAAAGTAATTTTCTCCGAACCGGTTAAACCGGGGAAACAAACCGGTTTGAACAAAAAATTGATCGGACAGAATCCGTCCGTGATTTTGAAAGAGATCGGGATCACCGTCGGTGATGATGTACGGCTCGCGATTGCAGAGGTGCCGCGCGAACATACGCTCGTGTGGACGGAACAAATGATGCCGATTCTCCCGCTCGTGCGCGTGCCGGACGCGGACACGGGAATTGATTTCGCGATCGCGGTCGAAGGCAATCGCAAACATACCGCGGTGATGCACTCGCGCAATCTCGATCATCTTAGTCGCATGGCGAAAGAGATCAACGTTTCGATCTTTGTGAAAAATGGTCCCGCGCTCGCAGGGCTGGGTTACGGCGGCGAGGGCTATACCTCGTTCTCGATTGCCGGGTACACCGGCGAAGGAATGACGCGCGCGCGCACGTTCACGCGCGAACGGCGTTGTGTGTTGGTGGATGCGTTTCGGATTGTGTAACAATGTCGCTGGACACCTTCTTCCTTTTGATCGCCACATTTATTTCCGCGTTGGTCTATGGCGCGATTTTGATCGCGCTCACGTTGCGCCATCGCTGGCATGACGTAACCGAACGCCGCTTTACGTACTATGTCGCGCTCGCGCTCTTGACGAATTTCGCGCTTAGCGCGTCGTACGGTTTGGCAAGCATCGAAAGTAATTCTCTGCTCGTCGCCACGATTTATTTGTACCTCCAAGCCGCGCAACCACTCTACCTCTACACGTTTGCGAACGCGTTCCTGTTCGCGCTGATCGGCAATTCCCGGCTCGGCATCGAACAACGTCCCTGGATTTTTATCGCGGGATTGATTTTGCTCGTCGCGCTGGTCGGCGTTGATCTTACGCAACCGGACCTCGCCTTGACCTATCCGAATTTGGAAACACTCCTGCGCGTGCTGTTGTGGGCGGGATCGTTCACCCTGGTTATTGTGATGGCGTTGATTTCCAATCGCCGCACGGCGAGTCCGCTTCATCGCAATCGCCTGATGTACCTGATCGTCGCGTTGCCATTCCTTATGGGGTATGACGCGCTCGAATTGGTGTTCGGTGAACCAGCGCGCGCGTTCGGAATCGTGTTCCAAGTCGGCGGTGTTTTGATCCTGGCGTATGCGACGACGCGGCATCGGCTCGCCGATTTGCGTTTTCTCTTGCGCCAAAGTATGCAAACGATCCTGGTAACGACCTTTGCGATTGCGTTTTACGTTTTCGTGATCAGCGTCGCGTTGAGCGTGAGCCGCGATCGCGAACCCTGGGGCTTGAGCGCGGGTGTGCTGGGCGCGTCTGTTTTGCTCGCGCTGATTTATCAACCTCTGCGCGCCGGCTTGCAACGCGTGATCGAAACCGCGTTGTTCGGTCGCCGGTATAACGCGCCCGCCGTCGTGCAAGAATTTAGTCAACGCCTGAACGCGCGGATTGATTTGATGCAATTGGCGGAAGAAGGTCGCGGTTTGCTCAAAACTACATTGGGCGCGCGCGATGCCGCGTTGCTCGTCGTGAGTCAGGGCAAATCGGGAATGGTTCTGCATCCCTTTCCCTCCAAACCCGAATGGCCCCCCGAAGTGCGCGTCGAAGGATTATTGCCGGTGATCAACGCGCTCGTCGCGCGTTCCGCGCCATTGTTACAGTACGATATTGATCGGCTTCCCGAATTTGCGGACATTGCGCCCGACGCGCGGTTGACGCTTCAAACGTTTCAGAGCGAAGTGTACGTGCCGATTTTGAGTCACGGTTCGCTGATCGGTCTCTGGATGATCAGCGCGAAAATTTCGGATGATCGCTACACCGACGCCGATCTCGGTTTGCTCGCGACGCTTGCGGATCAAAGCGCGGTCGCGTTGGAAAACGCGCGTCTGCTCTCCGATTTGCGCGACCAGGTTTTGCAAGTGCGCGCGATGCGCGATTATCTCGATTCGACGCTCGCGAGCATTCTCACCGGCGTCATCACGTTAAATCGCGAAGGGACGATTGCTAGTTTCAATCGCGCCGCCGAAGAAATTTTTCAAATTCCCGCGACGAGCGCGATCGGGCAATCGTACGAACGCGCTCTGCCGCCGATTCAAGCCGCGGATTTACCCCGTTTAATGCCGCGCGTGTGGGCGCAAGGCGTTCCGCAATCCGCGCGCGATGTCAGCGCGCACGTCGGCGGTCGCGGCGATATTCATCTCACGATCAGTCTCTCGCCGATTCGACGTGGCGAAGAAACCGTCGGCGTTGCGGTTGTCGTCGAAGACCTCACGGAACAATATCGGCTCGAAGCGGAAACGCGCCGCGTCCGCACGACGTTCGAACGATTTGTCGCGCCGACGGTCGTCGAAGGAATGTTGGCGGATCCGCGGCGCACTGCGCCCGGCGGTGAACGCCAAACCGTAACCATCTTGTTCGCCGATTTGCACGGCTTTACGCATCTCTCCGAAAAAATGCCGTCCGAAGAATTGGTGCAAATTTTGAACGGCTATCTCTCGACCGCGGCGCAAGTGATTTTGCGGTACGAAGGCACACTCGATAAATTTCTGGGCGATGGCGTGATGGCGATTTTCAACGCGCCGGTCCCGCAAGCCGATCACGCGTGGCGCGCCGCGTGCGCCGCGCTCGCGTTGCAACGCAACATTGCGGATTACGCCAAGCAATTGCCGGAACTGCAACGGCTTCGTTTTCGCGTCGGCATCCATACCGGTGACGCGGTCGTCGGCAATATCGGCGCGCGCGAGTTGGTGAATTACACCGCGGTCGGCGACACGGTGAACGTCGCGAAACGTTTGCAAGAGAACGCCGACGACGGACAAATTTTGTTGAGTCGCACGTCATTCGGATTGGTCGAGAGTCGGGTCGTGGTCGCGCCGCGCGACAAGTTGATCGTCAAAGGGCGCGATGCGCCGGTCGAATTGTTCGAACTAATTGGCGCGTGGGAACAAGCGTGATGAAATTCCCAGACGGCTTTTTGTGGGGCGCGGCGACCGCGGCGCACCAGGTCGAGGGCGGCAATTTCAATAACGATTGGTGGGACTGGGAACAAATTCCCGGCAAGATCAAAAACGGCGATACCTCCGCCGGCGCGTGTGCTTGGTGGAAAGGCGAACGCTATCGCGCTGATTTTGATCTCGCGCGATCCTTGAATCACAACGCGCATCGGCTTTCCATCGAGTGGAGTCGCATCGAGCCGCGTGAAGGCGAATGGAACGCGGACGCGATCGCGTTTTATCGGCGCGTGCTCGGCGCGTTGCGCGAACGCGGAATGACGCCGCTCGTTACTCTGCATCATTTTTCGAATCCGCGTTGGCTGGTCGCAGAAGGCGCGTGGGAGACCGAAGCGGTTCTGCCGTTGTTTGAACGATTCGTGACGCGCGCGGTTCAGGAATTGGGCGACCTGTGCGATTTTTGGATCACGATCAACGAGCCGAACGTGTACGCGTTCACAGCGTACATCAACGGGCTTTGGCCCCCCGGCAAGAAAGATTTTCGACTCGCATTTCGCGTGCTCGCGAATATGGTGCGCGCGCACGCGACGGCATATCACGCGATTCATCGCGCGCAGGCGCACGCGCGCGTCGGCATCGCGTATCACATTCGCGCATTGTACCCGGCGAATCCGCGTTCCGCGTTGGATCGGTTTGCGACGCGCGCGCGTGATTATTTTTTCAATCACTTGGTTGCGCGCGCGTTGCAAAAAGGCAAATTGATCTTTCCGCTTGGGCTAAACACGCGCGTACCTGAAGCAATCAACACGCAAGATTTTCTCGGACTGAATTATTATTTTTCGAGCCGCATCGCGTTCGATCTTGCGCGCCCGGCAGAGTTGTTCGGACGACAGTTGCCGCACCAACTCTGGGGCGTGTCGTTTGAAAAAGATTTGGAATCCTGGTTCGGCACCGGCGACATTGATCCGCAAGGTTTTTATGGTACGCTGATGTGGCTCGCGCGGTACGGCAACGGCATCCCGATTTACGTTACCGAAAATGGCATCGGCGACGCGCGCGACGAGATCCGCCCGAGTTACCTCGTTACATATCTCGCCGCGTTACAGCGCGCGCTTCGCGATGGGGCGAACGTGCGCGGCTATTTTCACTGGTCGCTCGTGGACAATTTCGAATGGATTGAGGGGTTGAACTTTTTGCGATTCGGTTTGATCGCGAACGATTTCGCGACGCAGACACGCACGCCGCGCGCAAGCGCGCATTTGCTCGCGCAGATCGCGCGCGCGAATGCGATTGCGGATGAGTTGATCGAAAAATATGGATACAAGGACAGATCACGACCTACGCCAACGCATCATCGAAATCGGCAAACTATTGCATCAAAAAAATTTCGTCGCCGCGGGTGATGGCAACATTTCCGCGCGCCTGGATCGCGAACGCATCCTCATCACGCCGAGCGGATTCAGCAAAGGATTTCTCGACGCGGAGCAACTGATCATCACCGATTTGAACGGCGAAAAAATCGCGCCGCTGTTTGGCAAAGGGCGCGAGCTGAAACCGTCGTCGGAAATTCGGATTCATCTCGAATGTTATCGCCAACGCGCGGATGTGCACGCGGTCATTCACGCGCATCCGCCGATGGCGATTGCGTGCACGCTCGCCGGCGTGTCGCTCGCGAAATGCGTTCTCCCGGAAGTGCTGTACGATCTCGGCACGATTCCGACCGCGCCCTACGCGACGCCCGCGAGTCCCGAAGGTCCACGCGCGGTGCGCGAGATCATTCAAAAATACGACGCGCTGATTTTGGATCGGCACGGTTCGGTAACAGTCGGCGCGACGTTGTGGGACGCGTATATGCGTTTGGAACGCGTCGAACATTCCGCGCAAGTAACGCTCGCCGCGCAACAGGCGTTGCGCGGTCCGGTCGCGCTCTTGCCGCCGGACGCAATCGAAAAAATCGCGGCGATGCGCCAATCCGTGTTCGCGCAACGCGGGCGCGATGTGTGCGCCGAGTGCAACGCATGCCCGGTCAGCGAACGCCATCCCTCGCGCGCGCGCGTTGGTGCGACCGATTTAGCGCAGCTCGAAAAGTTGATTGAATCGGAAGTGCGTAGTGCAATTCGTAATTCGTAATTCTTAATTCACGCAAGTAGCGGCGAATTAAGAATTATGAATTACGAATTATGAATTCAAATGGTCATCGGCGTCTGTACCCTCGAACTAGAAATTCCGGCGAGCCATTCGCTCAAAGATAAACGCCACGTCGTCAAATCGTTGATCGCGCGCGTGCGGAACGAATTCAACGTGTCGGTCGCCGAAGTGGATTCGCACGACGCGTGGCAACACGCGACGATCGCGCTTGTGTGCGTTTCGACCGACGTGGATTACGCGCACGGCTTGCTCGAAAAAGCGATTGACTTTATGGAACGTCAACGCTTGGATGCGGTGATTGGCGATTATTCGATTGAAATGTGGTGAATCAGGATATACTCCGAACGGAGGCACAAGATGAGTAAAACAATCGCGGTATCTGCAAAAATCGATCCCGAATCCGCATCGGCGAGACTGTTCGCGATGAAAATGCTGTACGCCCAATCGCGATTGAACGCGGTACGCCGCGCGTGATTATTATTTCGCACAAAAATGGCGCGATGCGCCGCGCGCGCAAAATCCCGGCGAATGTGATTTGACAATCCGCGCGCAATTGAATATACTGCCCATCGTCAATCGGGGGGCCGTAGCTCAGTTGGGAGAGCGCTTCAATCGCACTGAAGAGGTAGTGGGTTCGAATCCCATCGGCTCCACAGGTCAGTGAACTGTGAGCAGTGAACAGTAGGCGACACACTGTTCACTGCTCACTGTTTACTGTAACGGGGCCGTAGCTCAATTGGGAGAGCGTCTGTATGGCATACAGAAGGCAGAGGGTTCGAATCCCTTCGGCTCCACACATAATTTCAGATTTCAAATTTTTGATTGCAGATTGAAAACCTGAAATTTGAAATCACAAATCGAAAATGGCTGTGAGCGGGAGTAGTAGGTCATCTCCTCAGCGAGTCGAGATCAACCAGGTGCAAGCTCGACACTGGCGAAAGGGAGAACGCCTTAAGATCGAACTCGCCCGGGAGCCGCGATGATAAGTTTCTAGTCGTCGCCGTGTTACGCGCGTTAAGCGTCTCAAGTGAGTGCCATAGTGTGATAGTAAGTTAGTGCGATAGTTGCCGAGTTTAACTATCTCACTACGCAACTATCGAACTATTGCACTAACCAGGGTGGTACCGCGGAGGAATCCTTCGTCCCTTTTTCGGATGAAGGATTTTTATTTTGTATGGACAGTAAATTCATTTCAACTCCATCAGGAAAATTTCACGCGATAGTTGCGGGCGCGGGCGCGCCGGTCATTTTGATTCACGGTTCGAGCGTCGATCTTAACTCGTGGCGAACCTGGGAACGGAACATTGACGCGCTCGCGACGGTCGCGCGCGTGTACGCACTCGATCTGATCGGCTATGGCAAATCGGATAACCCGGAGCCGCGTCTCGACGCGCGCGGGCAAGCGCGCGCGGTCATCGAATTGCTCGACGCTGAAAGAATCGAACGCGCGAGTTTGATCGGCTTGTCGTGGGGCGGCGGCATCGCGCAGATCATCGCGACGACCGCGCCGACGCGCGTAAACAAACTTGTCCTGGTGGACAGCAGTTACAGTGCCAAGCCGGAAAATCTCGCGCGCTTGCAAACAATCGCGTGCCCGACGTTGATCGTGTGGGACGAGGAGGACGCAGTCGCGCCGGTTACCGGCGCGGCGATCCTCGCGAACGCGATTCCAAATTCGCGCGTTCGCATTTTCAAACGCGATGAACGCGATCCCGATGCCGATCCGAACAACCGGCACTGGTCGCAAGTGTCGCACGCGCGCGCGTGGAATAAAATCGTCACTGAATTTTTGCGTGAATAGAAGTTAGATGTTGGAAGTTGGATTCGAACCTCCAACCTCCAACCTCCAACCTCCAACCTCAAGCAACGATCTTTTCGGAGGAATAATATGGCTACCAAAAAAACAATAACCAAACGCACGACGAAAGCAAAAGCCGCGCCGCGCAAAAAAATTGTCGCGCGGAAAACAGTCGCTCGTCGCAAGTCAACGATTCAACCATCCAACTATCAAACTACCGAACCACCGCGACAAAAATCCGCGTCGGAAAAATATATTCCCCAGGAATTTGAAGCGCAGTGGTTTGAACAATGGCAAGCGAATCAGTTATACAAAACCGCGCCGGCGGACGAACGCCCCAAAGCATTCATCCTCGATTTTTTTCCGTACCCATCGGGCGACGGTTTGAGCGTCGGACATTGCCGCAACTATGTGCCGACCGATGTCTTGTCGCGGTATTATCGGATGCGCGGCTATAATGTTTTGCATCCGATGGGCTGGGACGCGTTTGGTTTGCCGGCGGAAAACGCGGCGATCAAAGCGAAAACAAGTCCGGCGAAATTGATCGCGCAGTACGCCAGTGGATTTTCTTGCAGTTGTACCACGCGTGGTACGATCCGCGCGCGAATGCCGCGCGCCCGATTGCGGAACTCGAAACTGAGTTGAGCGAAAAAGGCACGCGCGATATTCCCGACGCGGAACCGTTGAGCGCGGAACAATGGAACGCGTTCGACGCGCCGGCGCGCAAAAATTATTTGTCGAATTTTCGATTGGCGTACCGCAAAGCCGCGACCGTCAATTGGTGTCCCAAAGATAAAACCGTGTTGGCGAACGAAGAAGTCCACGAAGGCAAATGCTGGCGTTGCGATTCGTTCGTCGAAAAGAAAAATTTGCCGCAATGGTTTTTCCGCATCACCGCGTACGCCGATCGCTTGATCGCGGACCTGGACACGATTGATTGGCCCGAACACATCCGTTTGATGCAACGCAATTGGATCGGACGCAGTGAAGGCGCGGAAGTAGATTTCGCGACCGATGCCGGGGATTTGCGAATTTTTACGACGCGACCCGATACGTTGTGGGGCGCGACGTTTATGGTGCTCGCGCCCGAACATCCCTTCGTCGTCAAGTTGACGACCCAGGATCGCCGCGCCGATGTCGAAGCGTACGTCGCGCAGGCGCAACGCGAAACTGAAGCCGAGCGCACTGCCGCCGAAAAAGAAAAGACCGGCGTGTTCATCGGCGCGTACGCAACGAATCCGGTCAACGCCGAAAAAATTCCGATCTGGGTCGCGGATTATGTGATGATGGGGTACGGCACCGGCGCGATTATGGCAGTGCCCGCGCACGACGAACGCGATTTCGCGTTCGCGCTGAAATTCGGCTTGCCGATTTTGCCGGTGATTGCGCGCACGGACGGCTTGGCGAAATCGTTCGCGCTCGGCGGCACGATGCGCGATGGCTTTGCCGACGCGTTGCGCGCTGTGGGCGTTTCTTTCGAGGAACGCCAGGGATCGTTGTACATCACGATTCCGCCGGCGAAACTGGAACGCTATCTCGATCTCGCGCAGGAATTCGTCGCGCCGGGCAAGTGGAATGAAATCGTCGGCGCGCAGTGGCTGTTCATTTTCGGCGCGAACGATGTCGAAAAATTCGGCGGCAGTGAAAGTGAAAAAAGAATTTTGGCGCGCTGTCACCAACTCGAATCGAACGTGCGCGGCAAACGGACGGTGATGGAAATGTTGCACGCGGTCGCGTTTTATCGCGACGCATTGTTCCACGCCGAGTACGGCGCGATGATCAACTCGAACGAATTTTCCAACACGCCGGGCAATGTCGCGAAAGCGCGCGTAACCGAGTGGCTGGAAAAATCCGGTAAAGGCAAAGCGCGCGTCAATTACAAATTGCGCGATTGGGGCATCAGTCGTCAACGCTATTGGGGCACGCCGATTCCGATCATTCACACTGACGCGGGTGAAGTCGCGGTCGCGGAAAACGATTTGCCGGTGAAATTGCCGGATGTGGACTCGTACGAACCGACTGCGACCGGCGAATCGCCGCTCGCGACGATTCCAAAATTCGTCAACGTGAAAATGCCGGACGGCACGCGGGGTCGTCGCGAGACCGACACGATGGGCACGTTCGCGTGTTCGTCCTGGTATTTTATGCGTTTTGCCGATCCGCAAAATTCGCAAGCCGCGTTCGATGCGAAAGAGGCCGCGTACTGGTTGCCGGTGGATACCTACGTCGGCGGCGCGGAACACGCGGTAATGCACTTGCTGTACGCGCGCTTTTGGACCAAAGTGTTGCACGACCTGGGTTTCGTTCCGTTCATCGAGCCGTTTACGCGTTTGCGAAACCAGGGCATGATTCTCGCGCCGAAAAAAAGCGACGACGCGAAAATGGAAAAAATGTCCAAGAGCAAAGGCAATGTGATCACGCCGGACGATATGGTGAAACAGTACGGCGCGGACGCGTTGCGCGCGTACGAAATGTTCATCAGCGATTTCGAATCCGCGACGCCGTGGAGCACCGATGGTCTCGCGGGCACGTATCGCTGGTTGCGTCGCGCGTGGGATTTACTTCTCGCGCCAAGTGATCGTCCCGCGCCGGACGCGACGACGGAACAAGCGGATCGCGAGTTGATTCGCAAAATGCACAAGACGATTCTCAAAGTTCAACAAGATATCGAGGGATTTCGTTTTAATACCGTGATCGCCGCGCTGATGGAATTTACGAACGCGATCCAGGGCGCGCAGAATCGCGTGAGCGACGCGGCGTACGAACAAGCGCGCGATGCTCTGCTGATTTTGCTCGCGCCAGTCGCGCCGTTTATGACGGAAGAAATCTGGGCGCGTAAACAGCGCGCGGGCTCGATCCATCAACAAAAATGGATGCAGTACGACGCGCAACTCGCCGTGGATGAAATGATCGAACTCGCGGTGCAAGTGAACGGCAAGGTGCGCGACCGCATTCAATTCCCGGTTGGCGCGAGCGAAACGCAAATCAAGGACGCCGCGCTGAAAACCGAAGGCGCGCAAAAATATCTTGTCGGCAAATCGCCCGCGCAAGTGATTTACGTGCCGGGACGATTGGTCAACATCGTCGTCAAATGATGCAAGACCTGGAAGGGTCGCTTCGCGAAACCTTCCAGGTCTTTTCCAAATAGGAGAAATTATGCAATCAAGCATCGCCGGTAAACTTTCGATCCTGAGCGCGCTCGCGACGTGCGTGTTGAGTGGAATCGTTTATCTCCTCGCGCTCGCCTTGCCGGTGTACAATCTTGCCAATAACGATCCGTTTTACGGCATAATGGTTTTGTTTTTGGGATGGATGGGACCGTTCGTAAACGACGCGGGCAATCCAATCGGTTGGTACGCGAATCTATTCCTGGTTTTTGGCTGGGGCGCGATGTTGCTCGGAAAATTTCGTCCGCTCGCCATCGCCGCGGTGATCGCGCTCGTTCTCGGCTTGGGCATCGCGCTAACTTCGTTTGGCGTTACGCGTTTGCCCGTCAACGAAGCCGGGATGGTCGCGCGCGTAACGATTGGCGCGGGTGTGTATGCGTGGCTCGCGAGTTTTGCAATCGCGTTGCTCGGCAGTATCGCGACTGCAGTACTCGCGTTCATCACCGCCAAACGCGCACCGCAAAAAATCGCGTAAAACACAAAGAACGATGTGTGCAATCTACACAACGCGCATCGCGATTTGTTCTGGCAGACTGACCATAGACGCGCGCGCCCATCGCGCGTAAAATGTCGCTTGACAATCGAAACGATTTGTCTATAATCTTGCTCAACTCAAGAGTACGCGTGCCGGGACGCACGCGTGATCGGGACCGTGAAGCCCTCGACTAGATGCTATCGCGCATCTCTCCGAGGGTTTTATATTTTCAAAAAGGAGACAATTCACAATGACCACCCCTCTGCGCGATTTTCTGGAAATTCCGTACGACAAACTCGAAGAAATGAATTTGCAGATCAAAGCCGATCGCACGGCGCGCGTGCCCGCGCACAAATTCCAAGAAGCCCGGATGAAAGACCTCGCCGATGAAAAACGGATCAAAGCCGTCACGGTATGCTTTTCGGATTTGGAAGGTCGTTTGCATATGCTCGATTACGACAAGAAATTTTTGCTCAAGTCCGCGGACAATCTGACCTTCGATGGTTCTTCGATTCGCGGTTTTTCGCAACAAGCCGAATCGGATTTACGGCTGAGCATTGATTGGCCCGCGTTTTATTGGTTGCCCGCCGATCTCTTTGGTCCTGGCAAAGTGTTGGTGTTTGGCAACGTGCTCGAACGCGATGGCTCGCCGTACGCCGCGGATATGCGCGGCAAACTGAAAGCGTACACCGAAGCGCTGTACGCCAAAGACGGACTCGTATGCAACGCCGCGAACGAGATCGAAGGATTTTTGTTCAAGGGTCGCAACGCGGAACAAAAATATGCGGAGACGAATTGTTTCGAGTTCATCAGCACCGGCGGTTATTATCACTCGTTGCCCGGTGACGTGCTTCGCACATTCATTGACGGCGCGGCGGAAGCGCAACGCGCGCTCGGCTTTGCAAACGAAAAAGATCATCCCGAAGTCGCGCCATCGCAATTTGAGATGAACTATGCGTACACCGAAGCGAGCATCGCCGCCGACCAGGTCTTGCTCTATAAATTGATCGCGCGCCAGGTCGCGCAAAAGTTGGAGATGACCGCGAGCTTTTTGCCCAAGCCGTTCACCGGCGTCAACGGTAACGGGATGCACACGAATTTGTCGGTCGCGCGCGGCGCGACGAATTTGTTCTGGGATAAAAACGGGCGCGAGAGTTTGTCGGCAATGGGCTGGGATTTTATTTGCCGCATCCTCACGAGCGCGTTGGATCTTTGTCTCATTCTCAATTCGAGCGTCAACGCGTATCGCCGCCTCGATCCGCACTTTGAAGCGCCGAATCAGATCAAAGTGTCGCCGATTGATCGCGGCGCGATGGTGCGAATTCCCATCGGCAACGAACGCTCGATGCGCGTCGAAGTGCGTTCGATTGCGCCGGACGCGAATCCCTATCTCGCGCTGTACGGACTGTTGCGAACCGGCTTGGAAGGTCCGCTCGATCCGAACGCGGATGATCCAGCCAACATCCGCATCTTGCCCGACAACATTTACGACGCGATCAAAGGTTTTCGCGCCAGCAAATTCGCGGCGGAAATGTGGGGCGAATGGGTGCACGGCAAATTCGCCTAAGTTAAACTCAACTCGGCTGATCGGAGCCCGCGCAAATTAGGATCGGTGATCAAATCGTCCGAAGTCGTTTTCCATCACGAAGTGACGAATCAGTATTTGTGGAATCAGTTCTAACATGTAGGACAAATTTCCAATTTGTCCAACCTGGGGCCATGACGCCCTTGCCGCGAATTTTTTCGCGGCAAGGGCGTATTATTTTCAAATGTAGAACGGGCGGCTCGCCCGTTGTCAAGCGAGCGAGCCGCGCGCCCGTTGTCAGGCGAGCGAGCCGCGCGCCCGTTGTCAGGCGAGCGAGCCGCTCGCGCTACAGATATTTTCAAAGGAGGAATCAATGGACACAATTGCAACAATCAATGCCGGTGATACCGCGTGGGTGCTGGTCGCGACCGCGCGCGTGATGCTGATGACGCCCGCGCTCGCGTTTTTCTACGGCGGAATGGTGCGCCGCAAAAATGTGCTCTCGACACTCAACCTGAGTTTTATCGTGATGGGTTTGATGAGCGTGCAGTGGGTTCTCTTTGGTTACACGCTCGCGTTTGGATCGAGCATCAACGGATTGATCGGCGCACTCAATTTCCTGGGATTGGAAAATGTCGGCGCGACGCCGAACGCGGATTACGCGGCGACGATTCCGCATCTCGCGTTTGCGGCGTACCAAATGATGTTCGCGGTGATCACGCCCGCGCTGATCACCGGCGCGTTCGTCGAGCGCGTGCGCTTCAAAGCATTCCTGGTTTTCGCGTTATTGTGGGCAACGCTCGTGTACGATCCGGTCGCGCACTGGGTCTGGGGCGTCGGCGGAATTTTGCGCGCGATGGGCGCGCTCGATTTCGCGGGCGGCACGGTCGTGCACATCACCGCCGGTTTTTCCGCGCTCGCGTTCGCGCGCGTGATTGGCGCGCGGCGCGGTTTCGGTCGCGCACCGATGGAGCCGCACAACATTCCGTACAGCATTCTCGGCGCGGGGTTGTTGTGGGTCGGCTGGTTCGGTTTCAACGGCGGCTCTGCGCTCGGCGCGAACGGACTCGCGGTGAACGCGGTCGTAACGACGAACACTGCCGCCGCGGCGGCGGGTCTCGTGTGGATGGTGTTGAGTTGGCGCGATAACAAACCGAGTATCCTGGGAATCGTAACCGGCGCAGTCGTCGGGTTGGTGGCGATTACACCGGCGGCAGGATTCGTGACGCCGCTCGCGGCAATCGCGATTGGCGCAATCGCCGCGCCGATCAGTTATTACGCGATCAAGTTTCGCCAATCGCGCAATCTCGATGAATCTCTCGATGTGTGGGCGTGTCACGGCATGGGCGGATTGTGGGGCGCGCTCGCGACCGGTTTGTTCGCGACGAAAGCGGTGAATGATGCGGGCGCGAATGGATTGTTCTTTGGCAATCCACAACAATTTGTCATCCAAGCGATCGCGGCGATTATTGTGATCGTGTTCGCGTTCAGCGTAACATTCGTCGTTGCGAAAGTACTCGACAAGACGATGGGCTTGCGCGTGAGCGAGAACGAAGAAGAAGTTGGACTCGACATCAGCGAACACGGCGAACGCGCGTATGCGTAATTCGGTAAATGGTAATTGGTAATTGGTGTGTCATTGCGAGGAGCGCACTTGGCGACGAAGCAATCCCCAACCGGCACGCGGGGATTGCTTCGCACACTTCGCTCGCAATGACATTGGAGGCGAAATGAAAAAGATTGAAGCGATCATTCGCGAAGAAAAATTGAACGATGTGAAAGAGGCGCTGAAAAAAATCGGCATTGTCGGAATGAACATATCCGAAGTGCGCGGGCACGGTCGGCAGGGCGGCATCGTTCTCGAAGGACGCGTTGGCACATACCAGGTTGATATGTTGCCGCGTTTGCAGTTCAACATCGTTCTCAGCGATCACAACGTCGAGAAAACCGTCGCGACGATTTGCGACGCCGCCGGCAGTGGCAAGCCGGGCGATGGATTGATTTTCGTTTACCCGGTCGAAAATGTGATTCGCATTCGCACCGGCGAGCGCGGACGCGCGGCGTTGACGTATCCCGACGACATTGATGCGCGGCGCGAAGCCGGGATTGTCGCGGGCGTATTGCAACCCGAACCGTGACGGTTTTGTAAAACTTACCGCCGAGTCGCGGAGCGCGCAGAGAACGCAGAGTGTTTCTTTTTTTCTCCGCGTTCTCCGCGTCTCGGCGGTGAAATTGAGACGCGGATTGATCGCCGGTTGACAAGCGATTGTGATTTCGCTATACTCTTGCCACAAACGCGATGATGGAAACGAGTACGCGAGTCAATCGCCCAGCGAGTTCGGGACAGTGCAAGCCGAGCGCGTGAACCTCGCCGAAAATCCTTCCGGAGCGGCACTGCCAAAGCGCACGCGAGTAGACAGTGACGGTCTCGTCAATCGTTACACAAGACGCAAAGATGCTGGTCTTTGGGTGAGTGAGTGTATTAGTTCGATAGTGCAATAGTGCGATAGTTTAGAGATCAACTAACGCACTAACCAACTATCGCACTAACGCACTAAAAAGGGTGGTACCGCGAGCAACGTCTCGTCCCTTTGGGGCGGGGCGTTTTTGATTTAGGATTTCAGATTTCAGATTTCAGATTTGAAAACGCGGTCGGCTGATCAATCTGAAATTTGAAATTTGAAATTTGAAATGGAGTTGCGATGACCGAACTGCTTTGCCAATCTGATGCGTACTTGAAAGAATTTGACGCGACCGTGACCGCGATCAACGGCGACCAGGTCGCGCTCGACCGCACCGCGTTTTATCCGCGCGGCGGCGGACAACCGAGCGATCAAGGCGAAGTGGTTGTCGTGGGCGAATCATATCGCGTGATCGAAATCAAAAAGCAAGCCGGCGAAGTGTGGCACAAGTTGGATCGCGTTGCGAACTTTGCGATCGGCGCGAGCGCGCACGGCGCGATTGATTGGGATCGCCGCCACAAGTTGATGCGAACACACACCGCACTGCACATTCTTTGCGGAATGATGTGGCGCGATTACGGCGTCAGCGTGACCGGCGGCGATATGGAGCCGCTCTCTGCGCGGATGGATTTCGAGCTGGAGCGAATGAGCGCGGATTTCGCGCACGATGTCGAAGAAAAAGTGAATGTTGAAATCGCGGCGGCGCGCGATGTGCGCGTCAAAATTTTGCCGCGCGATGAAGCATTCGCAATTCCGGATTTGATTCGCACAAAAATCAATTTGCTTCCGCCGGATATTCAAAAAGTGCGTACCGTCGAAATCGTCGGACTCGATTTGCAAGCCGACGGCGGCACGCACGTCGCCAACACGCGCGAAGTCGGGCGCATCAAGGTGGTGGGACACGAGAGCAAGGGGAAGATTAACAAGCGGTTGAGGATCGCCGTAGAATAATTTTCGATTTTCGATTGCTGATTTTTGATTGGGTATTCGAGCAATCGAAAATCAAAAATCAAAAATCGAAAATGCGATACAAATTTTGTTCTAACTGCGGCGCGCAATTACCACTTACCATTTACCCATTTACCGCGCAGACCTGCACACGTTGCGGTCACACGCATTATCACAACTCGCGTCCGTGCGCGGGAGGGTTGATCGTGCGCGATGGGCGCGTGTTGTTGGTCAAGCGCGCGGTCGAGCCGTTCAAGGATTGCTGGGATTTGCCCGGCGGTTTTCTCGAAGCCGGCGAGCATCCGCGCGATGGTATGTTGCGCGAAATACGCGAGGAAACTGGGTTGGATGTGCGCGTCCTGGGATTTCTCGGCGCATACATTGATCGTTATCATTTTCAGGACGAAGAATTTTTCACGCTCAGTTCGTACTATGTGGTCGAGCCGATTGGCGGTGAGTTGCGCGCACAAGACGATGTGAACGCGTTCGCGTGGTTCGCGCTCGACGCGTTGCCGGACGCGATTGCGTTCGAGCATCCGCACGCGGTGTTGAGGGATTTGCGGGAGTGGATGAAGCGAGATTTTTGATTTTCGATTTAGGATTTATGATTTGGAATGAGATGAGCAGTGTGATTCCTGATTTGCGCGATGTGCGCTGGTTCGCCGCTGAGCTTCACGCAAAACGTAAAGCTTGGACTGGTGAAGCATTTGGTTGGCAAGCCGAGTACACGCCCTCGCGCAAAGAACCGCCGCTGGATTCCAAAATGAAATTCACGCCCGCCGATTTTTGCATCGGCGAAAGCGGCATCTGGTTTTTCTCAATGATGTGGGAACGTGGCGATACTGCCAAGCCGGTTGAATTTTTGGACGATAAGAATATCGTGAAACGGACACGGCGTCCCGCCGGGAACGTTCGTCGTAAATCGGGGCGGAGTGGATTTACAAGTGTGAGGAAAAAACAATGACCTGGAATTATCGTGTGTTTCGCGATGCGAAGGATGCTTACGTCATTCGCGAAGTGTATTACGAAGAGGACGGTTCGATCTTTGCGTGCACTCAAGACGCGGTTGAGCCGTTCGGGGAAACGGTAGAGGAACTGGCTCAAGACCTCAAGTATTTTAAGCAAGCGTTAAAGTTGCCGGTGTTGACGATGGCGGATATTCCGGGAGCGTCTGCCGCGAAACAAACAAAGGCGCGCGGCAAAAAAACTTCCGGCAATCAGCCGGTTGCCAAGCCAAGCAAGGCGAAATCCAATACGGCGGGCAAGGGCAAGCGATAAACAAAGCGGGAAACTCAGTTTCGGAGACAACTTGATGGTCACACTGACCTTTGCAGGCGATGAAGCCGGCGATGTGAGTTTTGCGTTCGACAAAGGCGCGTCGCGCTATTTTGTCGTCGCGGTGATCGCTACACCTGATCCCGACGGGCTGTACCAAGTCCTCACGGATCTTCGGCGAGACTCGGGCTTGCGCTCCAATTACGAGTTCAATTTTCACGCGCTCTCTTCATCACGGCTACGCAAGCGTGTTCTCGCGGCGTTGGGCGAGGCAGATTTCGAAGCGTGGGCGCTGATTGCCGACAAACTGATGTTGTCCGATTCATTCAAGGTGATGTCCCGACTGGATTTCTACATCTACTTTGTGACCGAACTGATTCGACTCATTCCACCTGAAAAACGCGACGGCGCGACCTTGATTCTTGACGAATTTGGTCCAGCCGAGCGATTGCGAACCGAACTGCGCCGATTTATGATTGCACGCGACATTCCGCGCCGCTTCAAGCGCGTCCTCGTTAAACGCTCGCGCAGCGAACCACTGATTCAGGTTGCCGACTTGGTCGCGGGTTCAATCTTGCGGCGGGACACGCGTGCAGATGCGGATGCTTTCGATTATCTGGCGAAGAAGGTCAAACAGATTCTAGAGTATCGTGGCGGATAAAAATGAAACCCGCTCTGCTAGTCCGATCCCTCACAGGGAGAGGGGGACAGGCCGCCACAATCGGCGACTTTTCGCAGAGCGGGAGAAAGCGTTTCCGCTTTTTGGTGATTCTATTTTACGATGTTCGGCATCGCGTGTCAAGCGTGTTCGCGCTCGCGCTTCGCCTTGAGAATTTGCTCGGCTTTGATGTTCATCAAGCGCGCTTGCTCGCGGTAAAACGCCAAACGTTCGGCGCGCGACATATTTTTCGTTTGTTCGTAATGTTTATCGCGGATTTGGCGCGTCATTTCGACGGCGTTGATTTCAAATTTTTCCATATCACGCCGCAACGGTTTCAAACGCAACCTGGAGATGCGCGGGCTTGGGGACGAGGTAATTCAACTTTTCAAATCCGATAACCTGACCGGCTTTGTCTTTCATCAAGACAACTTCATCACCAGTTTCTTCGCAGATGTATTCGTCTTGCGGATTGCCGAACCAAACGGTGAGCGTATTGCCAACCTGGTCGTAGGAAACTTTTACTTGTGCCATACCAAAATTATAGCACACTTTACCGCGATGCGGGAAACGCGATTTCGGATTTTCAATTGCCGAAATGCGATTGAGTTGGGCGCGAATAAGGAGGAATAAAAAATGAATCAACGTTTACAAACTCGCGAGTGCTCATTGGAACAATTACAACCCGACGTACTCAAGGCGATCAGGCATTATTATAATTCAATAATTCCATCAAACCTAGTCTCTTGCTTTGAAACTCAGGGTATTTGGGAGTATGCAGGCTTGCTAGGAAAAGGTAGCAAGACTGTTTATGATACATATATCATTACCGCTGACCGAGTTATCTCTATTCCGCCATCTATTGATTCTGAATCGAAACGAGTATACTACTTTGTTGATTCGCAAAATATGGTGGAGTTTGTTGATATTGAAAGTATTGAACAGACACAACATCCTTCTGGGATGTACGATATTCGTTTAAAGAGTCGGCTTGACCAAGCCGCACTCTTGCAAAAGAATGCCGCCCCTGAACTACATTTGATTGTGGAATCATCTCAAATAGCGATGCGGCTTGTGAGTATTATCA
>JACRPR010000021.1:0-31771 GCA_016223105.1 Chloroflexota bacterium
GGGCAAAGCAGGGTGTGCGTCAAAATTTTGGGCGGTAGGGGCGAAGCATTTTTTCGACGGAACTACCGTCGAAAAAATGCTTCGCCCCTACGTGTCACCCCAAAACGTGACGCACACCCGCGCGACAAAATCAATTTGCCGATTGCTTGCTCTGATGCTATAATGCGCGCACTTTACTCGTGAGGGAAAACAGTGGATCCTTATCTCAACATTATTCAGATTATTATTTCGATCACGCTCATTGTGATCATTCTGCTCCAAATCAAAGGCGACACCGGCGGTGGCGTGTTTGGCGGCGCGGGCGTCGCGCGCACGCGGCGCGGTTTAGAGCGCACCTTGTACAACGTTACGATTGCGCTTGCCGCCATCTTCCTCCTGATGTCGTTCCTCAGCGCGTTCCTCGGATCGCGATTCTAACTCGCGCGGCACGTTCGCCAAGCAACTCCGTATGAAACACATTCGCTGGCAAGCGCTGATCGCGCTGACCGGCATCGCGTTCCTCGGCGTGGTCTTTGCCGTGCTCGCGTTTGGCGCGAGCACGGTCGAGCGACCCGATTATGGCGGCACGTACGTCGAAGGCGTCGCGGGCAGACCCAACGCGCTCAATCCCATTTTTAGTCAATACAACGAAGTGGATCGCGATATTGCCGCGCTCGTTTTTACCGGTTTGACGCGCGCGGATGAAAATGGAAATATCAAACCCGATCTCGCGACCAAGTGGAGCATCGCGCCGAATGGATTGATCTACACGTTCACACTGCGCGCGGATGTGTACTGGCACGACGGCGATCATTTCGACGCGGACGATGTGCTGTACACATTGCACACGCTTCAAGACCCCGCGTGCAAATGTCCGCCCGACCTCGCCGGGTTTTGGCGCACGGTCGCGATCTCCGCGCTCGACGCGACGACGATCCGCTTTCAACTCACACAACCGTACGCGCCGTTTCTCGATTACACGCGCATCGGCATTTTGCCCGCGCATCTTTTGAAAGAAGTCGCACCCGGCGATTTGCTTCAGCATCCATTCAATCGCAAACCGATTGGCACGGGCGCGTTTCAAATCGCGGAACTGACCGCGCAACAAATTTTGCTCGACGCGAATCCGCGCTATTACGGCGCGCGTCCGTACCTGGGACGCATTCAATTTAAATTTTATCCCGATTCCGAAACGATCTTTGCCGCGTACGCGCGCGAAGAAGTATCGGGCATCGCGCGCATTTTGCCGGGCTATCTCAAAAAAGCGCAAGAGCAACCGCAACTCAAATCGTACAACGCGCGCATTGGCGGTTACGCACTCGTGCTATTCAATCTTTCCAAACTTCCGTTTCAAGATAAAAATGTGCGTCAAGCATTGCTCTACGCGACCGATCGCAAACGTTTGATTGACGAGCAATTGCAGGGGCAAGGCGTGATCGCGTCGAGTCCGATTGAGCCGGGATCGTGGGCGCACAACGCGCTGGTCAATCCGTACGCGTTCGATCTCGACAAAGCGAAAGCACTGCTTGATGGCGCGGGCTGGCGCGATAGCGATGGCGATGGCACGCGCGATAAAGATCGTCAGCCGCTCGCGTTCGCGTTGACGACGAGCGATGATCCGCAACGCGTCGCGATCGCGAATGCCATCGCGAAAAATTGGCAAACGCTTGGCGTCAAGGTAACGGTGCAAGCCGTGCCCGCGTCGCTCCTCGTGCAAAACATTTTGCGCCCGCGCCAATTCGACGCGGTGCTGTACGAGTGGCGCACGTTGTCGAACGATCCCGATCAGTACGAGAACTGGCACGAAACCCAAATTCCCGATGCCGCGCGCGCCGGCCAAAATTATGCCGGCTTGAAAGATCGCGACATTAGCGAAACGCTCGAAGCCGCGCGCCGCACGAGCGACCTGGGCAAGCGCGCGGAATTGTATCGCAAGTTTCAAGAATTGTTCGCGGATCGTGTGCCCGCGCTCTTGCTCTATTATCCGATCTATTCGTACGGCATAGATGCGCGCGTGCGCGAGGTGCAACTCGCGCCACTGCTCACGCCGAGTGATCGCTTTCGCAGTATCGCGCAGTGGTACTTGAAAACGAAACGCGTTCCGCCGGATGCGACCGAAGAGCGGAAGCGCACGCGCGTCATTCCAACTTTTGCGCCGATGACCGCGACGCCAACGCTCGCGCCCGCGACCGCCGCGCCAACTGTCATCGGCACGGCAACGCCGCTCGTCGTGGTCGTTGTCGCGACACCCGCGCCATCGTCCACAAGTGACGCGGGGCAATGTGCGGCGTCGAGCGCGATCAAATCGCCGGTGATGAACGCGCAAGTTTCCGGCTTGTACGAAATTCGCGGCACGGCGACGCATCCGAATTTGGGATATTGGAAACTCGAACTGCGCGCGGATGCGACGCCGACGTACACGCAACTCTTTCGTTCGGATCAACCGATCAACGATCAAGTGTTGAGCGTCTGGTCAACGCGCACCGTGCCGAACGGGGTGTACTGGTTGCAACTCGTCGTTGTGGACAATGCCGGCAATGCCGGGACGCCGTGCCAGATTCGCGTGAACGTTGCGAATTAGGATTTGTTTGACAAATGGTGTGATTGGAATACAATACGCCCGCATCCAACGGAGTGAAACGTGGGGAAACGCGGTCCGGCACCCAGGCGTGAAAACGTCGAATGGAGTTCAGCGTTTGCATACGCGGTTGGTTTGATCACAACCGATGGCTGTTTGTCGCCGGACGGACGGCATCTTAGCTTCACATCGAAAGATGTTGATTTGATTGAAACATTCAAGCAATGCTTGGATCTCAAAAATAAGATTGGTTGGAAAATAGGTGGGTTTGGCACGATTGCACATTACATCCAATTTGGAGATAAGGTGTTATACCAATGGCTGATGGAGATCGGAGTTACACCACAGAAAAGTAAAACCATCGGCGCACTGGATATTCCTGACGAATATTTTTTCGATTTTCTGCGCGGACACTTGGATGGCGATGGGACGATCAAATCGTACCCGGATCCGGTCTATCCAAATTCCCAACGTTTGTATGTAGCGTTTCATTCTGCGAGTCTTTCGCATCTTGAATGGTTGCAACAGCGAATTCGATCCTTGCTTGAGTTGAAAGGATTCACACAGAAACTTACTGGCGAATATGCGCTAACGTATGCGAAGCAGGAATCTATTCAGTTGTTGCGCTCATTATATTATCGAAATGATTTGCCCTGTCTGGATCGGAAGCGAAAAATTGCCGAACCGTACTTGATCTCAAATTCAATGCCGAGGTGGTGAAATTGGCAGACACGCGGTGTTCAGGGCGCCGTGGGCGCAAGTCCGTCGGGGTTCAACTCCCCGCCTCGGCACACAACGGGAAACCCCGGAGTGAATGGCTCTGGGGTTTGTTTTTGACAAAAGCAGTCATCGTAAGTATAATCTCGCGCCGTTGACTGTTAGATGTGGAGGACGATGTGTACGCTGTACTCAAAACCGGCGGTAAACAATACCGCGTCGCGATTGGCGACAAGATCGAAGTGGAAAAATTGGCAAGCGCGGTTGGCGATCAAGTAACGTTGACCGATGTGTTGATGATCGAAAACGAAGGCAATGTAACGGTTGGCAAACCGATGGTTGCCGGGGCAGAGGTCATCGCGAAGGTGGTGGGCGAAGGCAAAGGCGATAAAGTTACGCACTTTGATTATCGCAACAAACATCGCCGCCGCAAAACGATTGGGCATCGCCAGCAATTTACGCGGTTGGAAATTGCGGAAATCAAAGGATAGATGTTGGATGTTTGAAATTGGAGGTTAGAAAAATTCCAACGTCCAATTTCCAATTTCCAACCTCCCGAACGGAGTAACGAAATGGCACACAAAAAAGGTGGCGGTTCATCGCGCAATGGTCGCGATAGTAACGCGCAACGCTTGGGCGTCAAACGCTATGACGGCGAAGCGGTGAATGCGGGAACGATTATCATTCGCCAGCGCGGCACACGCGTGCGCCCCGGCTTGAACGTCGGACTCGGCAAGGACGATACGTTGTACGCGTTGATCCCCGGGCGCGTGAAATTTGAGCCGTTTAGCAAAGCGCAAAAACAGGTGAGCGTTTATCCCCAGACCAGCGCGTAACGCGCGGGGCGGGTTGTTTATTTAGAGAGGGTTAACAGTGAAACCAGGTATTCATCCCACATGGTATCCCGATTCGGTCATCACGTGCGCGTGCGGCAATACGTGGAAAACCGGCTCGACGAAAAAAGAAATTCATACGGACGTGTGCAATAAATGCCATCCGTTTTTCACCGGCGAACAGCGCATCGTTGACACCGCCGGGCAAGTTGAACGCTTTATGAAACGCGTCAGCGCGAAAGAGCAACTTGCCGCAGTGCAAGCGACGGGCGAAGACAAACGCGCGAAAAAAGAAAAACGGCGCGAACGCAAAGCGCCGTCCGCGCCGGTCGTGGAAGCGCCGCCGGAATTGCCGCGTGCGGTTGCCGCGGCTGTGCCGGTCGCGTTGGTTGAGACAACCGAAATTCCTACCGAAGGATAAGATCGCAAGAGACAGAGCAACCCTCTGTCTCTTTTTGTGTGCGGGTGCATTTCAGTTTGGGGGCAAATAGTGGCATAATGCGATCATCTTGCTGAAGAGGTTAATGCCATGAAACACACGCCCCAAGTCCGCACGTCCAAGCCGACGCGCGCAGAAATGAAAACCCAGTTGTTAGCCCAGGCGGAGGCCACGATTGACCAGTTCTTGGACTGGGTTGAGCAGACTGAACACCCGAATCTGACTCAGATTGAAGAGGCGGTGTTGGAGTTTCGTCGCCAAGTGGGTCAGACCATGGCAGACACCGCGCTCAAAGCTCAAGCTACCGTGCATCCTGTTCCAAGCCCCCGCTGTCCCACCTGTCAGCGCGAAATGCACTTCAAGGATACCAAAGCCAAAACCCTCACGTCGCGGGTGAGCGACCTGAAATTGAAGCGGAGTTACTACTACTGCGTGCACTGTCAGCAGGGTCTTTTTCCCCCTCGACCAACAATTACAGGTCTTTGAACGAACGTGTAGTGAAATGGTGGCGAAACTGGCGGTCGAGTTATGTGGTCGGATGACCTCATCCGAGACCGAGACGATTTTGGATCAACTGGGCGGCATTACGTTTTCGGACACCAGCGTTTGGCGGCGCGTGCAGACCTGGGGGGCGAAAATCAAGGCGTTGGAAGAGTTGCGCCAAGCCGAGGCAACCGCCTTACCGCAACGCGGCGTGGTCGGCCCTGGTGCGGTGCCGCTGACAAAAAAGATGGGTGTCGGTATGGATGGCGTCATGATTCCGTTGCGAAAAGAAGATTACACCGAACTGAAAGTCGGTATGGATGGCGTCATGATTCCGTTGCGAAAAGAAGATTACACCGAACTGAAAGTTGGATGCGTGTTTGAGATTGCCGCACGTCCGGAACATGACCTGGAGACTGGGCAAATGGTCGAGCGCGCCCATGCGGTGAAGACGACCTATACGGCGGTTCTGGGTGGTCCCGAACGCTTGGGCAAAGCACTCTGGGCGGAAGCCGGACGACGCGCATTCCCGTATTGCTATGACACCGCAGTCATCGGGGATGGTGCCAAGTGGATTTGGCATGGGGTCGTGCCAGAACATTTCAGTACGAGTCGCCAAGTGGTGGACTGGTATCACGCGACGGAACATCTCTATACCGTCGCGCATTGGGTTCATGGCGAAGGCACGGCGGAAGCCACGCGATGGGTCAAGGCAATGGAAAAACCCTTGTATCAAGGTCAAACCTGGCAAGTGGTCAGTGCAATCACAGCACTCGCACAAGCACATACCGCCCTCGCTGAGAAATTGCAGACGGAGGCCGGATATTTTGCAAACAACCAGCGCCGCATGCAGTATCTGGAATTACGCGAAGACGGTTTTCCGATTGGGAGCGGGATGGTCGAGAGTGGATGCAAACAGTTTCGGGCACGCTTTGCTGGCGCGGGCATGCGGTGGAGTCGCCCTGGCGCCGAACATCTGATTCCGATTCGGGCAGCACTTCTCAGTGATCGTTTTGATGCAGTGTGGAATGATGTCTACAAGTCGCCCCCAAACTGAAATGCACCCCTTTTTGTGTGCTACTTGCTTGCGGAGGATTGCCAATGAACGATGCCGCTCGAGAACGCGAACGCGCGCAACGCGCGCGCGGACATGTCGAATTGATCTGTGGCTCGATGTTTTCCGGCAAAACCGAAGAATTGATTCGGCGGATCCGCCGCGCCGAGATCGCGAAACAACGCGTTCAGGTTTTTTCGCATCGGCTCGACGCGCGCTACGGCGAAAGCCAGGTCGCGTCGCACAGCGGCGCGAACCGCGACGCGATCCCGGTGCAAGATGCCGTGTCCATTCTCGCGCTCGTCGAATCGGACACGACCGTCGTCGCGATTGACGAAGCGCAATTCTTCGATTGGAAAATCGCAGAGGTCGTCAACGCGCTCGCGGATCGCGGCATTCGCGTTCTGGTCGCCGGGCTTGATATGGATTTTCGCGGCGAGCCGTTCGGACCGATGCCGTTGTTGATGGCGCACGCGGAACACGTTGACAAATTTTCCGCGATCTGCGTCGTGTGCGGCGCGCCCGCGTCGCGCACGCAACGGTTGATCAACGACGCGCCCGCCAAGTACGACGACCCAGTGATTCTCGTTGGCGCGAGCGAAGTGTATGAAGCGCGCTGTCGGCATTGCCATCAAGTTCCCGGTCGCGATCAAACGCAGAACGCGAAATAGCGTGTGGACGAATGATGGCGGCTCAAAAACATCGCGCGGATCTTTTTGCGCTGATTGCGTACACGCTCCTCGCGATTCTGCTCACGTATCCCCTGGTTTTGAATTTCGCCACGCACGTTCCCGGCGACGGCGGCGATGATCCCGCGCTAGCGTGGAATTTGTGGTGGGTGCCGCACGCGCTCATCAATCTCCAGCAAACCCCGATCTATACCCAGCACATGTTTTATCCAATCGGGATCAATCTCGCGTTTTACACGCTCACGTACCTCAACGCGTTTCTTTCGATCCCGATTCAATCCGCGTTCAACCTGGTCATCGCGTCGAACGTGAATGTGTTGTTCTCGCTCGTGATGAGCGGATTTGGTGCGTATCTGCTCGTCAAGTGGTTGTTCAAGTCAACAGTCAACAGTCAACAGTCAACAGTCCCGGCATTCATCGCAGGCGCGCTGTACGCATTTTCCGCGAATAAATTGTTGTACATCTCGCTCGGACAATTCAACATCGCGTCCTCGCATTGGATCCCGTTTTACGTTTTGTTTTTGCTAAAATTAACGCGCGCGCGCCATACGAATCGCGAACGCTTCGCGCGAATTACGAATTACGAATTACGAATCGGCTTTCTCCTCGGCTTGTTCCTCCTCTTTCAAGCCCTGAGCGAATTTATTTACGCATCGTTCCTAATTCTCTTCACCGCGCTTTACCTTGTTTATCAACTCATCGCAACACGCGCGAAACTACTTGCCAATTACCAATTACTATTTACTTTTGCAATCGCCACCATCACCTTCACGCTCCCAATGTCCCCCATCCTCGCCGCGATGTTTCAAGATATGGCGACCGAAGGTGATTTCATTCAGCAAGGGCTGGGATTCGCGGATGTGTTTTCGAGCGACGCACTGGGATTTTTTATTCCGAGCAAACTGCATCCGGTTTTGGGCGGACTCGAATCGCAACTGCATTTTGCGTACACGAATTTTGCATTCCTGGGATTCGCCGCGCTCGCGTTCGCGCTCATCGCGCTGTGGAAAATTCCGCACGCGCGCATCTGGGGAATTTTTGGCGCGATCTTTGTTTTGATTTCACTCGGTCCCGCGTTGAGCATCAACGGCGCGCGGTTCGATCTGCCTCTGCCGTTCGATGTTCTGCTCGAAATTCCGTTCGTCAAAGGCAATCGTTATCCGAGTCGCTGGAGTGTGCTGGTTACGCTCGCGCTTGCGATTTTGGTTGGTTATGGCATCGCGTGGATAAGTGAAAAGTTAAAAATAAAAAGTGCAAAGTGGGCGCGACGTTTTACGTTTTACGTTTTACTTTTTACTTTATTCGAGCATCTTGCCGTTCTCCCACTTTCCAATTTCCAAATTCCGAAAGTGTACGATACGATCGCGCGCGACACCGGTGGCGCAACGGTTTCCGTATGACCGGCACGCTCGATCAAGCGATGATGTTCGCGCAGTGGTATCAAACGAAACATCAGCGTCCGATTCTCGGCGGCAACACCTCGCGCAATCCCGAATTGAAATTTCAATATTTCACCGAAGCGCCGGTGATCAATTCGATCATCGCGGTTGAGACCGGACACAAACTTGACGACGCGACGATTCAACGCGACAAGCAACTCGCGCCGGAGATTTTGCGCTTTTTCGGCGTGCGGTATGTCGTGTGGCACTCGCCGCGCCAGGAACAAAATCGCGCCGCGTTGGAAAACGTGCGCGCGTACATCGAAAACGTTTTGCCAATCACAAAATTTTACGACGCGACGGATGACACCGGGACAACGATTGCGTATCGCGTGAACGATTTGCCGCAAGCGCAAACAACGATTCAGTTGGGCGACGGCATCTCGCGGTTGAATTTGGGCGAAGGGTGGGGCGTCGTGAATCCGGATGCGTCGGTGTGGGCGACGCGGCGCGACGCGAAATTTTATGCGCGACTTGATGCGGCGCGCAACTATGCGTTTTCGTTCAGCGCGTTTGCGCCGATGCCGGATCAACGCGTGCGCGTGATGGTGAACGGGCAATTGCTGTGCGCGCTCGCGTTGGACGAAGGCGAGCGCGTGTATTCGTGTCGCGCGATTGGCGACGCGCGCGCGTGGCGCGCCGGGATGAATGAAATTATTTTTCACTTTGACACACTTACGCCGGTTTCATCGCGGTTCATCGGAAACTATGCGGTTGGCGCGACGAAAATTCTCGCGCCGGTTTCCATCGTCGTAGCGAGCGCGGGAAGCGAGGTCGGCGATTTCGCGCACGTTTACGTTGATGGCATAGATACGTCGCCAAATTTGCGCGGTTACAACGTCGTCGTCCTCCACGAAAAAACCGGCGCGCTTGAAGCACGCGCGGCGTTCGATACATTCAAATCGGCGGACGAATCCGCGCGGCTCGCGCAATTCATTGCCGCGATTCCAAACGGCAGAATTGTCGCGGTGGTTGTGCGCGACGAAGCATCGCGCAATTTGATGCAAGACGCGATCAACGCATTGCGTTCGATTGGCGCGAGCCAGGATTTGCGCGGCAAGTTTCGCTGGTCGCACGCGATTATCGGCGTGAAAGGCGCGCCGCCGAAAAGCGCACGCGAAATCGCGAATGAAATCGCGCCCGCGCAGATCATCATCGGCATCGGCGCGACCGAGCCGAATGTCGCGGCGGCAATCGAGTGGATCAGAATCGAAGAGGTGAAATAAAAAACCAGGTTTCGGCGAGAAACCTGGATTTTTTTATTGTGCCGTCTCGACGCGCCGCGCCAAAATCTGATCAATCAATTCGAGCAGAGTCGTGTCGCGCAAGCCCGCGGATTTTTGCTGAAAAATCTGGATGCCGAGCTCGTCGAGATGATTTTGAATTTCCTGCTTGCTCTCGACCGTGAACACGGCAACGCGTTGCGGTTCAATCCACCCCGGCGGTGCGTCGGGATGAATCGTGTCGTCTTTCGCGAGAAGCCAGCGTAACAATTTCAAACCGAGTTGCGCGTGCACTTTATCAAACCCGGTTTGCCGATACAACTGACTCCACGCCGGATCAATTCCCGGCGGCAGACGAATGTCCACGATCACCGCGTCGTATTCCTTGACGCGCATAAAGTGCATCGCGCTCGTTACGTCTTCGGCAAGATTAAATTCGTACTTGTTGCTGAAAAAAAGTGGACCGACCAGGTTTCGCAATTCGAGCCGCGCGCTGTCTTCGATCCACAACACACGCGGTTTTGATTTTGCCGCCATCGTCAACGCCTCCCCAACAAGGGCAAACACAAAGTTACGGTCGTGATAAATGGTTGATGATAATACTCGGCTTCGTCCGTGTGATGATGTCCCGCGGTTGCCGGGCGACTTGCGACCTGCAAGTCGCCGTGATGCGCTTGCGCCGCGCGTTGAGCATCGGTCAAGCCGATCCCGGTGCCCAAGCGTCCGCGATCTTTCGACCACTTGCCGCGATAGCCGAGTTGAAAAACCAAACCCTGTTCGATCTCTTCCGGCGCGATTGGCACGCCCCAGTTTTCAAATTCGATGCACGCCATTGCGTCGCGTTCGTACGCGCGAATCGTAACCCAGGGCGCTTTGGCGCGATCACGTCGCCACGAGTACTTGATCGCGTTGTGCAATAGATTCGTGAGCGCGCGCGCCAGGTCGCGTTCGATGCCTTCGACCGCGCCTTCAAAATCGCGTTCGCGCCACACAATCGCGACGCGCGAACTTTTGGCAAACTCCGCCATTTGTTTGATCGAATGTTCGATGAGCAATTTCACCGGCATCCGTTTCGCTGGCTCGTGCGTGCGAACCTCGGACGTGATGAAATCGCGGAGCGAGCGCAACGTCGCGTCCATTTGAATAATCGCGGTGCGCGTCATCAACACGTCAATCAAACACGCGGAACTTTCGACTTGCGCGGACGCGCGCAAAACTTCGCGCGCCAACTCTTTCGATAAAATTCCCGGCGCGATTTCTAAACACGTCAGCGTGATTTGATGCGCGGTACTGCGAAGCGCGGGCACGCGCATTTCCATCCCCGGAATAAAATCGCGCACTTCGCGCAACGGCGTGATTTTCGTCGCGAGATTTTCCCACTGCGCTTCGCTCAACGCTTTGAGCCGGCGTTCGGGATCGGTGGATTGGATTAGTTTTTCAAGCGCGCTCGCGAGTTGTTCCGCGTGTTTGATCAACTGATCGTCGAGTTCATCAAGCGGCATCGCCATCATATCGCGCAACGCGCGTTGGCTTAACGCTTCGGCGACGCCGTCGAGCGTTTGTTGCGCCATCAACAACGTGCTGGTGTTCGCGTGCAGAACGCGCCCGATGTCGAACGTCAACTCTTCGACCTGGTGTTGCAATTTGCTCTCGCGTTTTTCCGCGATGTGTTCCGCGGTAATGTCCACGAGGCAACCGATATAGCCAATCAGATCACGCGTCTGCGGATCGCGCAGGGGCTTGCAATAATCTTCGACAAAAATTTCGCGCCCGTCCACGCGGAACGGAATGATTTCTTTTTCGAGGTACGCGCCGCGCGCTTCGGCGTCGTTCGCCTTTTGCAAAATCTCCGCGCGCGCTTTTGGATCGACGTAGAATTGCGCGAGCGTCGTGTTCACCTCACCGTCAAGCGGCAAGTGCAACAGTTCGCGCACGGGACGATTGCACGCGAGGAATCGTCCATCGGGCGCGACGACATACACGCCGATTGGCAAGTCGAGAAAATTGTAATGGGCGATCAGATCAGTCGCGAGTTGGCGCGCGTCCATCGAATCCTTTCGGAAACCGGCGAGCGAATCGGTTACGGGCAAATTATAGCACAAATTTGAATTGGACGCGGACAAACGCGGACGCACGCGGATAGAATTTTTTCGTCCGCGTTTATCCGCGCTTGTCCGCGTCCAAAAATGTTTTTTATTCCGGCGCGATTTCGACCGGCAAGCCCGCGCCCCAGCCGTACTTTTCGCGTTCGAGCCGTTGCGCGTTTTCGTACATTACGCGATCGCGTTCCGCATCGAGCACGCGCGCGGTCGCGCTAAATTCACGCGCGCCGACGCGGACGCGCACGCGCGGATCGGCGCGAATGTTTTTCACCCAGTGCGTTTTCTCGCGATGTTCCGCGAGAATATAAAATTTATCATTGCACGCGACAAACCAAATTTCGATTTCGCGCGGCAAACCGGTTTTGCGTCCGATCGTTGTGAGATAGATCAATTGTTCTTCAGCCATCGCGCAACGATACGCCTTTGTGCGCTATGGCAATCCAATCTTTTAGTTGGGCATTAACTGAACTCGTTAAATTACAACAGCGTCAGCCCGACCTGGTCGCGTCTGCGCTTGATCGCGCGTTGCGTGATAATGCGAAACTCAAATGGTCGTTGATCGTCAACGCGTATCTCGACGAAACGATCAACTTGGGCAAAGCGGCGGAACTTTTAGGAGTGCATCGGCTCGAATTGCAAGACCGGTTCGCCAAGTTGGGGGTTCCGATCCGTGTGGGTTCCGCAACCATTGAAGAAGCGCGCGCCGAAGTCGAATCTCTGCGTAGATCGAAGCAGTGTGTAAAAATGGAGGTGCGAAAATGTCCAACTCCCCCCCAAAAAAAACTAACTCGGCGCAGGACGACCGATCAAACGACTCGATCCGTGCGCCCCATCTCGCTGGCGCGCTTGCAAGCCGAACGCGCGAATATTTTGCGCGTCGCGTCGCGACGCGGCGCGCGCGCGATTCGTGTGTTCGGTTCCGTTGCGCGCGGCGATGCGGACATGCAGAGCGATGTTGATTTTTTGGTAGATCTCGAACCCGGTCGGAGTCTCTTCGATCTTGGCGGGTTGTTGATGGATTTACAAAGTCTGCTCGGTTGCCGCGTGGATGTTGTAACCGAAAATGGATTGCGGGAACGGATTCGCGCGCGGATATTGAAGGAAGCGGTGCTATTATGAGAGATGATCGCGAGCGATTGAACGATCTTCTTGAAGCCATCGCCAAGATCGAAAAAATACGCGGCGCGCGGCGAGAACGTTTTCAACCGTAACGAACTCGTGCAAAATTGGATTCTTCGGCATTTGCAAATTCTCGGCGAAGCATCCTGGGCTTTGTCGGATGATTTGCGAAACCGATATCCGGCTGTACCGTGGTCGGACATTATTGGAATGCGAAATATTCTTGTCCACGATTATTTCGGGATTGATCTCAAGATTGTTTGGTCGGTAATCGAAAACGATCTGCCCAAATTGAAACGACAAGTAAAAATAATGCTACGAGAAAAGAAAGTGAAATGAGTCAAGCAAATAATTTTATCGGCGAAATCGCGCCGCACGGCGGCGCATTGATTGATCGAATGTTGCGTGGCGCGGAACGCGACGCCGCGATTGAACGCGCGGCGCGCGCGAAAAAAATCGTATTGAACGCGGTGAACATTTCCGATTTGGAATTGCTCGCAACCGGCATCTTATCGCCATTAACCGGGTTCATCGGCAAACGCGATTACGATTCGGTCGTCGAAAATATGCGCTTGGCAAATGGTCTCGTGTGGAGCATTCCGATCACGCTCCCGGTCGCGCGCGAGATCGCGGACACTCTGCGCGTCGGACAAGAAATCGCGCTGACCGAAGCGGATGGGCATTTGCTCGCGCTGATGACGCTCGCGGAAAAATTCGAGTACGATAAAATGCGCGAAGCGCAAAACGTTTATCGCACGTCGGATGAAAAACATCCCGGCGTTGCGCGACTTTACAAGCAAGGTGATGTGTACCTCGCAGGCGAAATCACGCTGATTGATTTCCCTCATTTCCTTGATTTCCCAGAGTTCCGTCATACTCCCGAACAAACGCGCAAAATGTTCGCCGCGCGCGGCTGGAAAAAAATCGTCGCGTTTCAAACGCGCAACCCAATTCATCGCGCGCACGAGTACATTCAAAAGACCGCGCTCGAAATTGTGGACGGCTTGTTTTTGCATCCGCTGGTCGGCGAAACAAAATCGGATGACATTCCGGCGGATGTGCGGATGCAATCGTACCAAGAATTACTGCGCGACTATTATCCGCCCGACCGCGTCGTGCTCGGCGTGTTTCCCGCGGCGATGCGGTACGCCGGTCCGCGCGAAGCGATCTTTCACGCGCTCTGCCGGAAAAATTACGGATGCACGCACATTATCATCGGGCGCGATCACGCGGGCATCGGCAATTATTACGGCACGTACGACGCGCAGAAAATTTTCGATCAATTTGCGCCGGAAGAAATCGGCATTGTGCCGTTGATGTTCGAGCATACATTTTATTGCAAAAAGTGTGGACAGATCGTTTCATCGAAAACCTGCCCGCACGGCAAAGAGGATCACCTGGTGTTGAGCGGAACCCAGGTTCGCGAAATGTTGCAACGCGGCGAAATGTTGCCGCCGGAATTTACGCGACCGGAAGTTGCCAAAGTTTTGATCGAGGGGGTGCGAGGGAGAGAGGGAGAGACGGAGAAGTCAATCTCCCCCTCTCCCGCGCTCCCCCTCTCCCTCTCGACCGGCAAACGACGCGTGTTAATCATCGGACTCGACTGCGCCGAACCGTCGCTCGTGTTCGATAAATATCGCGCCGAGATGCCGAACCTGGCGCGGCTTGCATCGCAAGGCGCGTGGGGCGAACTCGAAAGCACGACGCCGCCGATCACCGTGCCCGCGTGGATGTGTTCGCTCACTTCGAAAGACCCAGGGCAACTCGGCGTGTACGGTTTTCGCAATCGCGCGGATCACTCGTACGAAAAAATGACGACCGCGAATTCGCGCGCGATGAACGAGCCGGCGGTCTGGGATTACCTGGGACGCGCGGGCAAGCAATCGTTTTTGCTCGGCGTGCCGCCATCGTTTCCGCCGAAACAAGTTGTCGGCGGAATGGTCGGCTGTTTTCTTTCGCCGAACGCGCAATCGAAATTTACGTATCCCGAAAATTTGCGCGACGATATTTTGCGCGTCGCACCAAATTATCTTGTGGATGTTCCAAATTTTCGCACCGACGACAAGCAATGGCTCCTGCAAAAAATCTACGAGATGACCGAGGATCATTTCAAGGTGGTCAAAGCGTTTATCAAAGAGAAACCCTGGGATTTTCTGATGGCGGTCGAGATCGGCGTGGATCGGTTGCATCACGGTTTTTGGAAATATCACGACGCGACGCATCCGAAATTTGAACCTGGGAATCGGTTCGTACATTCGATTCACGATTATTACGTCTGGCTCGATCAACAAATCGGCGGCGTGCTCGAACTGCTCGACGATGACACGACGGTGATCGTGATGAGCGATCACGGCGCGAAGAAAATGGACGGTGGAATCGCGATCAACGAATGGCTGATCAACGCGGGTTATCTCACGCTCGAAGAAAAACCGACGAGCGTTGTGCCGCTCGAAAAAGTGCGCGTGAAGTGGGATAAGACGCGCGCGTGGGGCAGTGGCGGATATTACAGTCGCGTTTTTCTCAACGTGCAAGGGCGCGAGCCGCAAGGCATTATTCCGCCGAACGAGTACGAAAAGGTGCGCGATGAACTCATCGCGAAAATTTGCGCGATCCCCGATGACAAAGGCAAGCCGCTCGCGACGCGCGCGTACAAGCCGCAGGAAATTTATCGCGCAGTGAAAAACATCGCGCCCGATCTGATCGTCATCTTTGGCGATTTGTATTGGCGCGCGGTCGGCTCGCTCGGTTTGAACGCGTTGCACACTTTTGAAAACGACACCGGACCCGACGACGCGAATCACGCGCAAATGGGCATGTTCATTTACTACGATCCGAAACGCAATCTCGGCGGACGCGAGTTGAAGGGCTTGCAACTGTACGACATCGCGCCGACGGTGTTGAATGAATTCGGAATGAATGTGCCGGGCGATATGATTGGGAAAGTGATTCGATTCTAAAAATGGAAATAAGGGAAATGCGGGAAATGATGTTTCCCTTATTTTCCTCGATTCCTTTAACATGGAGACAACGTTGACTACTGGTTTCACAATTTGGTTTACCGGACTATCGGGCGCGGGCAAGACGACGGTCTCGCGTCTCGTCGAAAAAGAATTGCGCGCGCGCGGATACAAGGTCGAAATTCTCGATGGCGATGTCGTGCGCGAGAATTTGTCGAAAGGGCTGGGATTTAGCAAAGAGGATCGCGATACAAATATTCGCCGGATCGGTTTCGTGTGCGAACTGCTCACGCGCAACGATGTGATCGCGATCGCCGCGGCGATTTCGCCGTATCGCGAAATTCGTGACGAAAATCGCGCGCGCGTCGGCGGTCGCTTTGTCGAAGTGTACGCGCAATGTCCGCTCGATGTGTTGGCGGAACGCGATGTGAAAGGGCTGTACAAAAAAGCGATGCGCGGCGAGATCAAAAATTTTACCGGCGTGGATGATCCGTACGAAGCGCCGCTCAATCCCGAAGTCGTGATCGAAAGCGACAAGGAATCGCCGGAGCAAAGCGCGGCGAAGGTGATCGCGAAATTGGTGGAATTGAAATATATTGCCAAGACGCGCCAATCACGCCGACGCACGAAACAGGCAAAGCCGCGCGCGCGCTTGCAAAATCGGAAATCGAAAATCGGAAATCGAAAATGACAACTCCAACTCGTATTGGTCTCATCGGCTACGGCTATTGGGGACCGAACCTCGCGCGCAATTTTCACGCGCTCGCGAACGCGCAACTTGTCGCGGTTGCGGACGCTGATCCGAAACGACTCGACGAACCAGCGCGCTTGTATCACGCGCGCACGCACGCGGATTATCGCGAACTGCTTGCGGATCCGACGCTCGACGCGGTCGCGATCTCGACGCCGGCGCGCACGCATTTTGACATCGCGCGCGAGGCGTTGAACCAGGGCAAGCATGTGCTCGTCGAAAAGCCACTTGCGATGTCGTCCGCCGAAGCGCGCGCGTTGATCGAGATCGCGGCAGAAAAACAACGCGTGCTAATGGTCGGGCATACGTTCGAGCACAATCCCGCCGTGTGGAAAATTCGCGAGCTTGTCGAATCGCGTACGATTGGCGAGGTGTTTTACGTGTATTCGAATCGCGTGAACCTGGGACGCGTGCAACGCGATATTAACGCGCTGTGGTCAATCGCACCGCACGACATTTCGATTTTAATTTACGTGCTGGACGCGATGCCGCTCGCGGTAAGCGCGCGCGGCGGAACGTACTTGAGCGATAATGTCGAAGATGTCGTGTTCGTTACGTTGACGTTTCCGAACCAAGTGCTCGCGCACGTTCACGCGTCCTGGCTCGATCCCTCCAAGACGCGGCAGATGACGATTGTCGGCTCGCAAAAAATGATCGTGTACGACGATGTGGACGCGGAAGCGAAATTGCGAATCTATGACAAGGGCGCGTACAAACACGGCGCAGAGTACGGCGAATTTCAGATCAAGGTGCGGAGCGGCGACATTTTTATTCCGAAACTCGATTCGAGCGAGCCGCTTCGCAACGAGTGCGCGCATTTCGTCGAGTGCATTCGCGAAGGCAAGCGTCCGCGCACGGACGGCGAAAATGGTTTGCGCGTGATTCGCGTGCTCGAAGCCGCGCAAGAATCGCTCGCGCGCAATGGCGCGACCGTTCGAATCGTGTAGGAGGTTGAGATGGACCAGATCAATCAAATTGACCCGCAATTGTGGAATGATTTTACCCACGCGGTAACAAAGCAAAGAAAAAAACCAATCACTGTTTTGACGAAATTTATTCGCGAGTACTTGGAAATGTACGAAGATAAAAAACTCTTTGCCGAAATGCGCCGCGATTTGCGAGGGCGCGCGATGAGCGATGAAGAGGTAGTCGAATTGGTTCATCAGTATCGTCGCGAAAAACGCGCGGCGCGAATTGGAAAAAAGTAACCGGAGTCGACCGTTTACGCGGTTGCTCGCTTCGGACAAGCAACCCGCTAAAGCGTCGAATCCGGATCACGCTCAAATCGCCGGAACAATTTTTGAAGCGAATCGAAAATGAAAAGTAAAAATCCCAAAGTTCAGCGTCGAAAATCAAAACCGAAAAATCGCAAATCCCACTTACCACTTACCACTTACCACTTACTCGCCAATGTTCAGCTCGGCGCAAACCCAACCATCGGCGAATTTGTAATCATCGGCGAACCGCCGCGCGGGAAAAAACCGGGTGAACTCGAAACGCGCATCGGCGCGCGCGCGATGATCCGTTCGCACACGGTCATTTACGCGGGCAACATCATCGGCGATGATTTTCAAACCGGGCACGGCGCGCTCATCCGCGAAGAAAATCAAATCGGCAACAATGTCAGCATCGGCTCGCACAGCATCGTCGAGCATCACGTTAAAATCGGCAACGGCGTGCGGATTCACTCGAACGTCTTCGTGCCGGAGTTTTCGATTCTCGAAGACGAGTGCTGGCTCGGTCCGAATGTCGTCGTTACGAACGCGCGCTATCCGCGATCCAAAAATGTGAAGGAAACACTCAAAGGCGCGACGATCAAGCGCGGCGCGAAAATCGGCGCGCACGCGACCTTGCTTCCTGGGATCGTGATCGGCGAAAACGCGCTTGTTGGCGCGGGCGCGGTCGTCGTGCGCGATGTGCCGGCGGGCGCGGTTGTCGTCGGCAATCCCGCGCGCGTGGTCAAGCGTGTCGAAGAGATTGAAGAGTATCAGTAAAGCGTAATTCGTAATTCGCAATTGGAGGAACAATGGAATACGTAAGACTCGGCAGAACTGGCTTGAAAGTTTCGCGGCTGTGTCTCGGAATGATGACGTACGGCACACCGCAGTGGCGTCCCTGGGTTTTGGATGAGGACGCGAGTCGTCCGTTCGTCAAACGCGCGCTCGAAGCCGGGATCAATTTTTTCGATACGGCGGATGTGTACTCGCGCGGCGTGAGTGAAGAAGTGACCGGGCACGCGCTCCGCGATTTTGCCAAGCGCGACCAGGTGATCATTGCGACCAAAGTGCATGGGAAAATGAGCGACGATCCGAATGATCGCGGTTTGTCGCGCAAACACATTTTCGATTCGATTGATCGCTCTTTGCGCCGGCTCGGCACCGATTACGTTGATCTGTACCAGACGCATCGCTGGGACGACGAGACGCCGATTGAAGAAACGCTGGAGGCGTTGCACGATGTTGTGCGCGCGGGCAAGGCGCGTTACATCGGCGCATCGTCTATGTTCGCGTGGGAATTTGCCAAAGCGCAATACACCGCACAGATGCGCGGCTGGACGAAATTTGTCTCGATGCAAAATCATTACAACCTGGTTTATCGCGAAGAAGAACGCGAGATGATTCCGTTCTGTCGCGATCAAGGCGTCGCGCTGATTCCGTGGAGTCCGCTCGCGCGCGGTTTTCTCACGGGCAATCGCACGCGCGATAAAAAAGGCGAAACGACGCGAAGCACGACCGATCCGTTCGCGCATGAAATGTATTACCAAGATTCAGATTTCCAAATCGTGGATCGCGTGAGTGAACTCGCGAACAAGCGCGGCGTGTCGAACGCGCAGATCGCGCTCGCGTGGATTCTGCATCAACCCGGCATCACCGCGCCGATCATCGGCGCGAGCAAACCGCATCACCTCGACGATGCGCTCGCCGCGCTCGCAATCAAGTTGTCGGATGAGGAATGTAAATCACTCGAAGAATTGTATGTGCCACATCCGATTTTGGGACATAGTTGATTAAAATAGAATCCAGGTTTCCGCAAGAAACCTGGATTCTTTGCCCCACTCCCTCAGCATCCTCTCAACGTTCTCTCAACATTTCTTCAACCTGCTCTTGGCTTGGTTTAATGCCGGTGCGCGATGATGCGCGGCAGTGATGTTCGAGATGTCAAACCTCAGCCATATCATCCGCAAGTTTGATCGCTTTGAACTCAAATATCTGGTGCCGCGTAAAACCGCGTCCGCGTTCCAGCAATCGCTCCGCGCGTTTTTGATGCCAGACGATCACGGCGACGCGCGCGGGCGTTACGCGCTTGCCAGTCTTTATTACGATGGACCGGATTTGCGCTTTTATCACGAAAAGATTGACGGCATCAACGTTCGGCGTAAACTCCGCATTCGCCATTATGCGTCGTCCGCGTCGCTGACGGATGATCACTTGGTCTTGGTCGAGATCAAACAACGCGTGAATCGCGTGACGCAAAAACGGCGCGTCGTTTTGCCGTATCGTGAGGCGCGCCGCTTGTGCGACGCGCGCCAAACTCCGGCGCATCTGCCTGAGGACGCCGCGGTGATTAATGAAATGATGTGGATGTTGTGGCAATACAATTTACGTCCGGCGAGCATCGTGCGCTATACGCGCCAAGCCCTCGTCGGTACCGATTATGATCCGGGTGTGCGCGTAACGTTCGACACCGATCTGACTTTTCAGATTCGGCATTTAGACCTTGCCGAATCGCCGACGGGCTTGCCGATGTTTCCGGCGGACTGGACGGTTGTCGAGATCAAAGTCAACGAGCGAATACCGGATTGGCTGACCGAACTCGTCGCCGCGCATAATTTGAACCTGGTGCGGATTAGCAAATACTGTCGGAGCATCGAACTCGCGCAAGCTGTGGCGGAGCCGTTCTGGCGATTTCCGCCGGCGTGACGCAAACTTATTTCCAATGCGGAAGGATTTTTCAATGGGGTTACAAACGCAAGATTTGACCGGCGTGTTTTCGATTGCCGATGTCGTGATCGTGTTGCTGTTGAGTTTTGGTTTGTGTGCGGCGATGGGCTGGGTGTACCAAATTACGCATCGCGGCGCGTCGTACACGCAGAGCTTTGTGCAAACGCTGGTGTTGGTTGGCGTGATCGTGGCGGTCATAATGTTGGTGATCGGCTCGGACATTGCGCGCGCGTTTGCGCTCGTCGGCTCGCTCTCGATTATTCGTTTTCGGAATGCGATCAAAGAAACGCGCGATGTCGGTTTTATCTTTCTCACGATTGCGCTGGGAATGGCGGTCGGCACGCGCTTTTATCTGCTCGCGACGATTGCCGCCGTGTTCATCAGTTTGATCATTCTGATTATGACGCGGTTCAATTGGTACGCGCGCCGCGCGGTCAGTCAGATTCTCAAGATCGAACTGCCCAATCAGCTCGAGTACGCGACGCTCTTCAATAATCTGTTCCTCAAATATACCACGCACGCGGAATTGATCAGCGTGGACGCGGTGCACAATGGAACGCTGACCGAGTTGATCTACAGTGTCGGGCTCAAGAAACAAATTCAGATCGCCGCGTTCGTGTCCGAAATCAAAAAACTCAACGAGGGCAATCGCGTGTCGTTGATTGCCGGTTACAACAGCGCGGATTTGTAAAGCGAGAGAAAAAATGAATCTGACCTTCCAACGCCATTATCATTTGATCGGATTGTTCGTGCTCATCGCGATCATCCTGATCCTGGGTTTTGGCGATCAACGCATCGTTGCCTACACTATGCCAAGCAACGAACCGATCATTCGCGCGTTGGCGCAAATCGAAATTTCCGGTCTGCTCAATTCACTGAGCATCCATTGAACAAGGAGAAAAAATGTTTCGAGGAAAACCCGTTTTCATAGCGGCGTACGTGTTGCTCGTGTCCGCGCTCGTCGCGTGCGGCGCAACGTCATCGCCAACCGTTGCACCAACTATCGCGCCGACCATTGCATCGGCGACGAATCCAATCGCCGCGCCAACCGTCAAACCGGCGGCGACCGCAACCGTCGCCGCGACAAGCGCAGTGACGACGACTGTGCCGGTGGCGAATCGCAAAAATCACGACGACGCGAAAGATTATACCTGGGACGCGTCCCAGGTCATCGCGATCAAATTGCAAGGCAACTCGATCAGCGCGGGCGGCGCGGGCGTGACCGTTCAAGGCAACACGGCAACGATCACCGCGCCCGGCACATATCAACTCAGTGGTACGCTCGCCGATGGACAGATCATCGTCAACGCGACCGGCAAAGGCACGGTGCGCTTGATTTTGAACGGCGTTGATCTGCATAGCTCGACGAGCGCGCCGATCTATGTGATGAGCGCGGACAAGACCGTGATCGTGCTCGCGGATAACACGCGCAACACCGTGACGGACGCGAAAACGTACACGCTCGCGCCAAACACGGACGAACCGAACGCCGCGATTTTCAGCAAAGGCGATCTGACGATTTTTGGCAACGGCGCGTTGACCGTGGATGGAAATTTCAACGATGGCATCGCCAGCAAGGATGGGTTGATCATCGCGAGCGGTAACATTACCGTGCGTGCAGTGGACGACGGTATTCGCGGCAAGGATTATTTGATCGTCAAAAACGGAACGATCACGGTGAACGCGCAAGGCGACGGTTTGAAATCGGACGACGCCGACGACGCGGCGCGCGGATACATTTCGATTGCAAACGGCGCGATCAACATCACCGCAAAGCGCGATGCGATTCAAGCGCACACGGATATTCTGATCACGAACGGAAAATTCAACCTGGTTACCGGCGGCGGCAGTAACGCGCGGCTCGACGCGAACACCTCCGCGAAAGGGATCAAGGTGATCGCGACCGCGCAGATTGACGGCGGCACATTCACGATTGATTCGGCGGACGACGCGATCCATTCCAACAATCACATTCTCATCAACGGCGGCGTGTTCACGCTCGCGACCGGCGATGACGCGGTGCACGGCGATGCGACCGTGAAAATCGTCAACGGCGCGATCAACATCACCAAAAGTTACGAAGGCATTGAGAGCGCGGTGATCACGATCAACGGCGGCGAGATTCGCGTCGTTTCCAGCGATGATGGAATCAACGGCGCGGGTGGCGATGGTGGGGGAATGCCCGTGCCCGGTTTTCGCGGCGCGCCTGGGATGCCGCCGGGACAAGGGAGCGCGGCGGCGAGCAAATACTGGCTCTACATCAACGGCGGTTACATCGTCGTTGATTCCGGCGGCGATGGCATTGACATCAACGGCTCGGTCGAGATGACGAATGGCACGGTCATCGTGAACGGTCCGACCGTGCGAATGAACAGCGCGGTGGATTACGATGGCGCGTTCAAAATGACCGGCGGATTTTTGGTCGCGGTGGGCAGTTCGGGAATGGCGCAAACGCCCGGCGAGTCGTCCACGCAGTCCGCGCTCTTGTTGAACTTGACCACGGTTCAACCCGCCGGCGCGCTCGTGCAGATTCGTTCCGCAGACGGCAAGGACGTGCTCACATTCAAGCCGACGAAAGAATATCAATCGATCGCGTTCTCTTCGCCAGCACTCGTTCAAGGCGCAACGTATGATGTGTACTTGGGCGGCAGTTCGACTGGCACGATGAAGGATGGTTTGTATCAAGGCGGCGCGACGACGCTCGGCGCAAAAAATACGACGTTCACGATTGCCGGGATCGTGACCAGGATTGGCGCGCCGACCCGGTTTCGGTAGGATTGCGCGCACAGCAATAACCAAACGCGAGGTAACTGTTCAGCCATACCAGCATCCTGAGCGGAGCGAAGCGGAGTCGAAGGATGCGGCTCGCGGATGATCCGCATCCTTCGACTTCACTCCGCTTCACTCCGCTTCGCTCCGTTCCGCTCAGGATGCTGGCTCCGATCGCGGCTGGGCAGTTACAACGCGAGGGTGTGTTTTGCTCTCGCGTCGTTTATTTGCGTGGAAAAATGTTTGTGATAGAATACGAACGTCCGATTCTTACTCAAAACGCGTTCTCAACGACAGTTCGTTAACTTGCCGCGCTTGCACTCGAATTGTCGGATGACGAACGCAAATCGCTCGAAGAGTTGTACGTGCCGCATCCGGTGCTGGGGCATAGTTGAAAGGTGAGCGGTTGAAAGAAATCAGCATTGCACAGTGACTTGCCAACCTGTGGTATAATGGTAACGTAGAATTCGTTCTGAGGTGATGAGTGCCTTCAGACACATCAACGCGTCTGAAGGTTTTTTATTCTTGCCCGCATTATAGCCCTGGCTTTTAGTTTGAACTGGCTTCTCTTTGTGTTATCAAAGGAGCGAAGGGATGATTGGCTCATGGGCTACAGTACAATTGAATACTTTTTGTATGACAAATCAAGCACCTGTCGTTTGACGCGCCTGTGCGCGTTGGCGGCGGGTATTTTTGTATCTTGCTTGAAGGGTAGATGGGCAGTCGACTCACTGATCATCAAGGTTGAATTCAGACACAATAACAAATCGTACTCCCAACACGAATGCCTGAAGAACGGAGGAGATTAAATGTCTAAAGATGTCAGCAACCATCTCGTCAATTTTGAGTCTGGTGTGCGCCGAAGTCTATCGCGTGTTCTTCTACTAACTGCATTTACCGTGGTCGCCGTGCTAGTGTTTTTCATGGATGCTCTGGCACACCCTGGAGTGGCGCAAATCAGCAGGATGGACTTTCCTGTTGGCGATACCCCAATTGGTGTTGCTTTCGATGGCGTGAACATTTGGGTAGTAAACGCCCGTAGTAACAATGTCAGTGTGTTGCGCGCCAGCGATGGTTACCATGTCATGACTCCAACAGTTGGCGTTCTCCCCTACAGCATTGCCTTCGACGGAGTCAATATGTGGGTGACGAACTATGACAGTAACAGTGTCACAGTCCTCCGTGCTAGCGACGGGTACAACGTCATGACCATACCTGTCGGCACTAATCCAACAGGAATTGCATTCGACGGTACAAATATTTGGGTGTCGCACAGAAGGGAGGCGTCGGTAAGAGTATTGGGCGTGAGCGATGGCTACCTGATTATGACTCTCCCTGTCAGTGCCTACCCTGGCTTGATGGCATTCGGCGATGCAAATATGTGGGTAGCGATTGAGGGCGATAACGGGTCCGCCCATACTGTGAGCGTCTTTCGCACCATTGACGGCTACCGTGTCATGACCCCCACCGTTGGTGCTAGCCCTCACGACATTGCCTTCGATGGTGTGAACATGTGGGTGGTGAACAATTGGAGCAACACAGTAAGCGTGTTGCGCGCCAGCGATGGGTACAACATTATGACCCGCTCAGTCGGTTCATTTCCATGGGGTATCGCTTTCGATGGTACGAACATGTGGGTGACGAACTATGCCAGCAATGACGTCACCGTTCTGCGAGCTAGTGATGGCGCGCTCGTCCAGACTGTGCCTGTCGGCACAACACCATATGGAATTGCCTTTGATGGCGCAAACATGTGGGTAGCGAACGCGACTAGCAATACAGTAAGCAAATTAAGGATTAGTACCGATACTACACCCCCAGTCATCACTTCCATCATAACGGGGACACTAGGAACCAATGGTTGGTATACAAGTAATGTCACCATCAGTTGGAGTGTAAATGATCCAGAGTCGGGGATCGTGTCTTCGACAGGATGCGGTACAACTACCCTCACCGCAGACACGGCCGGTTCCACGCTAACCTGTTCAGCCACAAACGGCGTGGGCTTGTCGAGTTCCAAATCGGTCACGATTAAGATTGACAAAACCGTTCCCACAATCTCCGGCTCGCGCACGCCCGCGCCAAATGGGAACGGATGGAATAACACCGATGTCACAGTCAACTTTACTTGCTCAGATGCGCTTTCAGGTATTGATAGCTGTGGACCATCTCCCCAGGTAGTCAATACTGAAGGAGCGGGGCAATTCCGCACAGGCACTGCCAAAGACAAAGCCGGCAACACGGCTAGCGCGACAGTAAGTAACATTAACATTGACAAGACGAAGCCGACTATCACCATCGCGAGTCCGTCAGCGAACAAGGAATACACTCACACCTTGATGGTGAATGTTGCGTGGACAGCGACTGACGCGCTTTCTGGCATTGCAACAGAATCTGCCACACTTGATGGCAAGCCGGTAATGAAGGGACAACCAATTGATCTCTTCTTCCTCAGTCTCGGCTCGCACACGTTGGTTGTCAACGCAACCGATAAAGCCGGCAACGCGAAGACCGCGTCTGTATCATTCACCGTAAAAGCCGATGTGAACAGTCTGAGCGAGGCATTGGATCGCGCATTAGCATTGGGGTGGATTACCAAGTCGGGTACTGCCGATAGTCTCCGCAGTAAGCTGGATGCGATCAAGGATGCCATCGCGCGCGGACAATTCAATGCCGCCAAGAGTCAACTCGACGCATTCCTCAACGAACTCGACGCGCAAAAAGGCAAGGCGATCAACCAGCAAGCGTACGATCTTCTCAAAGCAGACGCGTTGTACCTTCGCAGTACATTGCCATAACGCGAATCTCGTGATGCAAAGAACACGCGAGGGCTTGATTGCCCTCGCGTTGTTTTTTAGATATTGGCGCGCAATTCCGGTTTGTGATAAAATATCTAAAGTTCGATCCTCGCACAGATGGAGTTCAAATGACCATTCCACTCGTAGACCTCAAAGCCCAGTACGCTACAATCAAACCGGAAATTGACGCCGCGATGGCGCGCGTCGTTACGAACACCGCGTTCATCCTCGGTAAAGAAGTTGCCGAGTTCGAAAAAAATTTCGCCGCGTTCTGCCGCGCGCAACATTGCGTCGGCGCGGACAGCGGCACCGCCGCGTTGCATCTCGCTCTGCTGATTTGTGGAGTGAAACCCGGCGACGAAGTGATCACGACCACGCACACCTTTATCGCGACCGCCGAAGTGATTTCGTTGATCGGCGCGCGCCCGGTGTTTGTGGATATTGACCCGCGCACGTACAATCTCGATCCCAATCTGATCGAACGCGCGATCACGCCGCGCACGCGCGCGATCATTCCGGTTCATCTTTACGGTCAGCCCGCGGAGATGGATCCGATTTTAGAGATCGCGCGCCAGCACAACCTGCGCGTGATCGAAGACGCGGCGCAAGCGCACGGCGCGGAATATCGCGGCAAACGCGCCGGTTCGATGGGCGATGTCGCGTGCTTTTCATTTTATCCGGGGAAAAATCTCGGCGCGTACGGCGACGCCGGCGCGCTCGTAACGAATAACCAGGAACTCGCCGACAACGCGCGAACGTTGCGCGATCACGGACGCCGGAGCAAGTACGAACATTTCATCACCGGCTATGGCTATCGGCTCGACGCGCTTCAAGCCGCGATCCTCGGCGCGAAATTGCCGCACCTCGACGCGTGGAACGCGCGCCGCCGCGCGATCGCGGATCGCTACACCGAACTGCTTACGAACCTCGACATCGTTACGCCGTACGTTCCGCCGCACATCACGCCGATCTATCACATCTATTGCATCCGCCACAACAATCGCGATGGATTGCTCAAGCATCTCAAAGCGCAAGGCATCGAAGCCGGGATTCACTATCCGATTCCATTGCACTTGCAACCGGTATACCAAAACCTGGGATACCAGGTCGGCGCTTTTCCGCAAACGGAAAAGGCGGCGAACGAAATTTTGTCGCTCCCGATCTATCCCGAAATGACCGACGCGCAAGTGGAGCAAGTGGTGGACGCGGTGAGAACATTCAAATAAAATTTTCGAGACGCGACGAACGCGGACAAACGCGAATTATTTTTGATTCGGGTTTGCCGCGTTCTTTTTTGCTTGTTGAAAATTCCGCTTGATGCTATAATCGGCGCGCAGGAGGTTACGATGGTTGTTCGATTGTCACCAACAATTCAAAAACGCGTTGAACGCAAAGCCAAAGCGCAGGGAATCAAACCGGCGCAGTTGATCGAACTCGCGCTCAAGCAATACCTTGCGCCCAAACCCAAACCGGTCGCGCCAGTTTCGGACGCGCGGCGGCAGTTGAATGAATCCGCGCGGTTTATGAAAAAAAATGTTGATTTCGACGCGGCGCTTCACGCGGCGCGACAGTACGCGCGCCAACTTGAAGCCGACAACGCAGAATTTATCGAAATGGCATCCAAACGGTTTGCGTCCCGGCGCGCTGGCGAAACGAAATGATCTATCTCGACGCGAGTGTGCTGATCCCCTTTCTCTATGGCGAGCAAGAGCCGGAAAAAAATGTGTCCGCGCGACAATTGTTTGCGGCAATCCGCGCCCAAACGGTTCGCGGGTTGGTTTCCTTTTATGCTTTGCCTGAATTGTTTGGCTATGTCGCCGCGCATTATCCTGATGAAGAGATCAACGAGGTCTTTCGATCCAGTTTGGTCACGCTCTTCAGCGCGCCGGTCATTGTGAAACCGTACGTGGAACGCGCCGAGACCGAACGACTGCGTCGCAAGTTTTCGATTTCCGACGCGTCGGATGCGGTTCATGTGATTGCCGCGCTCTATTTTGGTTGTTCCGCGATCATCACCTTCGACCATCATTTTCGTTCGGTCAACGACATAATTCCGGTGTACACCCCCGCCGAATTTTTCGCCACGCTTGAATCCTCCAATGACTAGCCCCGCAATTTCCGTTTTCATTCCCGCGCGTAACGAAGCCGGGAACATTGCGCCGCTGTTTGAAAAAATCGCGCGCGCGTTTGTCGCGCTCAATTTATCCGGCGAAATTATTTTTGTAGACGATGGCTCGACCGACGCGACCTGGGACGAGGCGAACGCGTGCGCCCTGCGTTTTCCATTTGCGCGATTATTGCGTCACCGCAAATCGCTCGGCTTGACCGAGGCGATGCGAACCGGCTTTCGTCACTGTCGCGGCGATGTCGTGATTTTTTTGCCGAGCGATCTCGAATCCGATCCCGAACAGGATATTCCAAAATTATTTGCAACAATTAACGCGGGGTACGATGTCGTTGCGGGCTGGCGACAAGGTCGGCGCGACGGCAAAGTGCTCGCGTCCGCGATTGCGAATGTTGTTTCGCGACGCGTGTTCGGCTTGACCGTCCACGATCTGAATTGGATCAAGGCATTTCGCCGCGAGGTGATCGAAACGATTCGTCTGCGTTCCGATTGGCATCGTTACATTTTGATTCTCGCCGCCGCGCAAGGTTTCACGATTGGCGAAGTCCAGGTCAATTATTATCCGCGCGTGAAAGGCAAAACGCATTACGGGTTCGGGCGTATCCCGGTTTCGTTTCTCGATGTACTCGTCGTAAAATTTCTATTGACGTTCTCGCGCAAGCCGATGTTATTTTTCGGCGGCATCGGTCTCGCGATTGTTCTGACTGCGCTCGCGACCTTCGCGGGCTTGACCGCGATCTATCTGATGAGTCTGGGGCAACGCCGACCGATTTTCGATTTTGCCGGCGTGATGTTGCTCGTCGGCGTTTTGTTTTTCGTCGTCGGCTTTCTCGCGGAATTGATTGTCAACCAAAACGAACGCGTCGAAGAACTCGAAGCGCGCGTGAACGAATTTACTGCCGAGACGCGGAGAAAAGAATAAATGAAGACCTCCGCACTCTCCGCGCCTCCGCGGTAAAAATGTCTACGCGCGTTTTGATGTTGACCCAGGTTTTTCCGCGCGCGCGCGATGATTCGATGGGTGCGTTTGTTTTTCACATCGCGGACGCGCTCGCGGCGCGCGACATCGCGGTTGAGGTGATCGCGCCGCACGCGCCGAAGCTCGCGGATGAAGAAACGTTCGGACCTGTGCGCGTGCATCGCTTCCGTTACGCGCCCGCGCGTTGGGAGCGACTCGCGTATGCCGGGACGATGCACGAATTAGTCGCGCGCGGCATCGCGAATAAAATTCTCTTTGCGTGTTTCCTGTTCGCGTTTGTACTCAAAACGATTTCTGTGGCGCGGGCGGCTCGCCCGCGTATCCTCCACGCGCATTGGTGGTTGCCCGGCGGTCTCATCGGCGCGCTCGCTTCGATGCTGACGCGCGCGTCGCTCGTCATCACGACGCACGGCACCGATGTCGAATTACTGCGCCGCACGCGTTGGGCGCGCCCGCTCGCGCGATTTGTTTTTGCGCGCGCCCGCGCGATTACGTGCGGCTCGACGTACCTGTGCGATCAATTGCGCGCGCTAGATGTCGTCGACGCGCGGCGACTCGTGGTGATCTCCGAGCCGGTCGCGCCGCTGTTTGAAAACGTACCGACGACGACGCGCAATCCCAGCCGCACGATTCTCGCGGTCGCGCGACTCACCGCGCAAAAAAGTATTGACACTCTGCTCGACGCGCTCGCGCTGGTGCCGGACGCGCGTTTGAAAATCATCGGCGACGGACCGGAACGCGCGACATTGCAAAATCGCGCGCGCAAGTTGAATTTGCAAGATCGCGTTACTTTTCTTGGCGCGTTGCCGCCGCGCGATTTACCGGCGCAATACGCCGACTGCGCGTTGTTCGCTCTGCCTTCGATTCGCGAGGGCTTTGGTATCGTGTTCGCCGAAGCGTTGCTCTGCGGCGCGCCGGTCATCGCGACGAACACCGGCGGCGCGGTGGATATTGTGCGCGATGGCGAAACCGGCTTGCTCGTGCCGGAACGTGATCCGCGCGCGCTCGCGGACGCGATCCAAAAATTGCTCGACGATCCCGCGCTGGCGACGCGCCTCGCGACGAACGGCGCGGCGTACGCGCGCGCGCATTTCACGCGCGATCAAATCGCGGCGCAGTTTGAAAAAATTTACAATGGGACGCGGACAAACGCGGATGAACGCGGATAAAATCAAAAATCAAAAATCAAAAATCAATCCAACGTTACGCCGAATTATTGGTTACGCGTTCGCGCTCGCGGTGTTATTTTTTCTCGGACGCTTGCTCGTGCAAACCTGGGATCAGATCGCCGCGTCCGGTTTCAAATTTGAATTTGATCTGCCGCGTCTCCTCCTCTCGTTGATTTTGTTGATCGTTGCGCGCGCGTTTGCGGTCGAAGCGTGGCGGCGCGTTTTGTTATCGTTCGGCGAGCGACTCGATTTCGCGTTCGGCGTGCGCGTGTGGTTTTTGTCGAATCTGACGCGCTATGTGCCGGGCAACATCTGGCAAGTCGCGACGATGCTGGTGATGGTCGAGCAAAAAGGGGTGAGCAAAACGAACGCGCTGTTGAGCCAGGTTGTGTACACCGCGCTCGCGCTCGCGATTGCCGGTTTGCTCGGCTTGATGTTTTTCCTGATGCGCCCGGAAATTTTGCAGGGAATTCTCGATCCTGGGATCGTGCCGTACGCGCCGTTGATCGCGGTGATCCTCTTTAGCGCGCTGATGATTTTTTTCGCGTTGCCGCCGGTGAATCGCGGGCTCGTCGCGCTCACCGCGCGGATCACGCGCCGCGCCATCACCGCGCCGACGCCGACATTCGCGCGCGGACTCGTGCCGCCGATCTTTTCGTTGTTGATGTGGTTGACGAACGGGATCGCGTTTTATCTGTTCGCGGATTCGATCACGCCGGTCGCGCCGGCAAATTTACTCGCGTTTATCGCGATGAACGCGGGCGCGTATTGGATCGGCTACGTTTCGTTTATCACGCCGAGTGGTCTGGGATTTCGCGAAGGCGCGCTCGCGTGGATGCTCGCGAGTTTTTTCCCCGCGCCGGTCGCGGTTGCGCTCGCGCTCGCGACGCGCTTGTGGGCGACAGCGGGCGAACTGTTGGGAGTCTTGCTCGTGTGGATTTCGCAAATGTGGGAACACAAATGAAAATCATTCGCGAAAAAATCGCGTTGTGGATCGTGATCGCGCTGATGCTCGCGTACAGCGCGTATTTTTCCGCGCTCTCGATTCAGCGGCATAACACGTTTCGCACGCGCGCGTCCGATATGGGGCAGATGGATCAGGCGTTGTGGAACACTCTGCACGGCAATCTGTTGCAAGACACGCGCCCCGATGGAAAAAATTTGCCGCGCCTCACCGATCACGTCGAGCCGATTTTTCTCGCGATTCCATTTGCGTTTTTGATTTACGATGGAATCGAAACCTTGTTTGTTCTGCAATCGCTCGCGATCGCGTTGGGCGCGTTGCCGATTTTTTGGATCGCGCGGCGCAAATTGCAAAACGCGTGGGCGGGCGTGGCATTCGCCGCGCTGTACTTGATGTTCCCGGCATTGCAAGCCGCGAACCTCGCGGAATTTCACGCGGTTACGTTCGCGCCCGCGCCACTGCTGTTCGCGTATCATTATGGCGAAGAACGCGCGTGGAAACGCTACATTTTCTTTTCATTGCTCGCGCTTGCGGTGAAAGAAGACATCGCTCTGCTCGTGTTCACAATGGCGATTTGGTTTGCAATTCAAAATTCAAAATTCAAAATCCGAAACCCTGGCAATCCATCACGAATTACGAATTACGAATTACGAATTACGAATT
>JACRPR010000021.1:31784-58223 GCA_016223105.1 Chloroflexota bacterium
TTACGAATTACGCCCCCCTCATCATCACATTCATCGCCGCGACCTGGTTTCTCATCGCGCTCTACGCGATCATTCCGCAATTCAGTCCGCGCGGCGAATCGGTGTACATCGGGCGGTATCCGCAAACGCCGCTCGCAATGCTTGCCGGCTTGTTCATCCCGGCAAAAATCGAATATGTTTTGAAATTGTTCGCGTCGGTCGGCTTTCTCGCGTTGTTCGATCCGATCACCGTGTTGATCGGCGCGCCGTCCCTGGTGTTGAATTTGTTGAGCGCGTACGACGCGCAATACTCCGGCACGTATCATTACTCCGCGCCGGTCGCGCCGTACTTTGTGCTGGCGGCGATTGGCGGCGCACAGAAAATTCGTAATTCGCAATTCGCAATTCGCAATTTGAAAGCAGGGTTGATTGCGTCGGCGTTTTTAGTCGCGCTTGGCTATCACCTTGTCGCCGGTTACACGCCCATCGGCGGCGAATACTTTTTGCCGGAGTACACACTGCATCACAAAGACCTCGCGCGATTCATCCGGCAAATTCCGCCCGCCGCCAAAGTTTCGACAACCGCGTCCTTGTTTCCGCATTTGAGTCATCGCCCGGTGTTGTATCGCTTTCCGACGATCCGCGACGCCGAGTACATTTTGCTCGACGTGTCGCAATCGCACATCACCAACCCGATTGATTATCGCGAAAATTATTTGCGCGCGCTCGACCTGGGATTTGGAATTCGCGACGCGCTCGACGGTTATATTCTTTTGCAACGCGGCGTCGCGCAAAAAGAATTGCCCGAAGGATTTTATACGTTTCTGCGCGAATGTAATTGCACCGCGCCGCAAAATCGCGTGCTGATTGATTTCGGCGACAAGGTGCGCTTCCTGGGTTACGATGTGCGGCAGGATGATTGGCAACGCGTGTACTTGCGGACGTACTGGGCACGCTTGCCGGGTCTCAATAACAATTTCGCGCTCTATCCATTTTTCCCGGATGAAAATGGCGCGCCGCGCGCGGACGCACAACTGCCGCCCTTGCTGGTTCATTTTTGGTATCCAACTCTGCGCTGGCAACCGGATGAAGCGATCATCGCGGACACGACGCCGCTTGAGTTGGGCGACCGCGCGAAAATTGGACTCGGTGTTTTCTTCGGCGCGAGTTGGGACGATCCCGAATTTATTTTGCCGCCGCGCACCGACGCGCCCATTCCGCTCAATGGTGATTGGGCGATGATTGGCGAACTCGTGCGCGATGGGAAAAAATATCGCGCGGTCGCGCCGTCCCAAAAATAAATTTGTGTGTGCGCGTGTCCTGTGCTACACTGCGCGCCAATCTGTTGTGGAGTTTGATTTGCGCCGACCTGGTTTTATCGCGCTCCTCGCTCTTTGCCTCGTTGCATTTGCTCTGCGCGTCTTTCGCCTCGACCTGCAAAGTTTGTGGTACGACGAAGCGTTCAGCGTGTACCTCGCGCAGTTCGATCTCGCCGCGATCACCGCGCGCACTGCCGCCGATATTCAGCCGCCGTTGTACTATTACCTCTTGCATTTCTGGATCGCGCGCGTTGGCGACTCCGAATTTGCTGTGCGCTTCCTCTCGCTCATCTTCGGCGTCGCAACAATTCCACTGCTGTTTGTGATCGCGATGCGTTTGTTCTGCGCGTCTCCCCTCTCCCGCGAAACGGGGGAGGGGTTGGGGGTGGGGGTGATTGCCGCGTTGCTCGCGACCATCGCACCGCTGTACGTTTGGTATTCGCAAGAAGCGCGAATGTACACGCTGATCACGTTTTTATTATTGCTGTCGAGTTACGCGTTGTTGCGGGCGTTGCAGGGAAATGATGGAAATTGGTGGAAATGGTTTGTGATCGCGAACATCGCCGCGATTTACACGCACTATTTCGCGTTCGTCGTCATCGCGTTCCAACTTTTATTTACTATTTACCAATTCCGCATCACGCATCACGCACGCTTCGCGCGCATCACGCTTTACTTTATCGCGATCTTGATCGCGTTCCTTCCCTGGATGCCGTTCGTGCTTGCGCGTTTTGGTCAGGACGCGAGTTATTGGCGCGGCGCGCTCAAACTCGACGAAGCGATTCGCCACATCTTGATCAATTTCACCACCGGCGAATCGGTGCTCGAAGCGCACGCGCAAAACATCGCGGCGGGCTGGTTGATCGTTTTGTTAGTTGGATCGTTGGTTAGTTGGTTCGTTCGTCGGCAATCGAAAATCAAAAATCAAAAATCGGCAATCGTATTTTTAATTCTTTATCTTCTCATTCCACTCGCGCTTTTGTTGATTCTCTTTTCGCGCAATCCCAAATTCAACGCGCGCTATTTAATGATCGCCTCTCCCGCGTTTTTTCTTTTGCTTGCCGCCGGACTCGCTCACGCATCACGTCTCACGGCTCACGCTTTACGTTTTACGTTTTACGTTTTGCCCTTGACCTTTTTACTTTTCACTTCGGGCTACGCGATCACCAACATCTACTTTGATTCCGCATTCACCAAAGCCGATTTTCGCGGCATCGCGCGCCACATCGAAAAAAATATCGCGCGCGACGAAGCGATCATTTTGACGAGCGGGCATTTGTTCCCGGCGTTCAATTATTATTTTCGCGGTGACGCGCCGATCATTCGCTTGCCGGATGAGCCGACGCTCAACGCGGATCACGTCCTCGGTTTTGAAACTGCCGACGTGTTGAACGCGACGCTCGCGACCAAACGCGGCGTGTGGGTTGTGCAGTGGCAGGACGAGGTGGTTGATCCGAACGGTTTCGTGCCGATGCTCTTGTCAACCCAGGGCGATTTGCAACCGCGCGAAGGGATCGCGTTTTGGCAAGTGCAATGGCAACACTGGAAACTCGATCCGCATCCGCGATTTTCTGCCGAACCGAATCCCGCGATCACGCGCGTCGCGAATTTCGGCGACAAGATTAAATTGCTGGGTTTCGATTCGATCCCGACGCCGGCAAATTTTGGCGCGACGTTTCGATTGTACTGGCACGCGCTCGACGCGCTCGACGCGGATTACAGCATCGCTCTGCGCGTGCGCGACGCGAACGGATTTGTCGTCGGCAAATTGGATCGGCGTCCTGCCGGGTATAATTATCCGACGACGCGTTGGAAAAAAGACGAAAAACTTTTTGGCGAGTTTACCGTGCCGTTGATCACCGGCGCGCCGCCCGGAAATTATTTCGTCGAGGTAACGCTGTACACCAAAGACAATCCAAGCGGGCTCGATGTGATCGCGCCGAACGGTGCGCCGGTCGGCAAAGCGATCATGCTCGGACCGATTCGCGTCGCACGCGCGTCGTATCTCGTGGATTCCAGCCAATTGGATATTCAAAACCCGGTGGATGCGACGCTCGGGCAATTTCGTTTACTCGGCTACAACCTGGGACGCGATAAGGCGAGTGCGGGCGAAACGATTCCGCTCACATTGTTTTGGTTCACCGGCGCATTGCCAACCCAGGATTTTACGTTCCGAATTTTCTTTGGCGATGTCGCGAGCGATCCGTTGCCGCTTGCACACGCGCAATTCCCAACGTCGCAATGGCGCATGGGTGAAACGGTGCGCGGGCAATATCCCATCGCGATTCCGGCGGATGCAAAACCTGGGACGATTAAATTGCGCGTGGAGTTGAGCAACGGCGACGCGCGCGATCTCGCGCCGTTCACGATTGAAAAAACGGATCGCGTGTTTGTGAAACCGCCCGCGCAATTTTCGCAAACCGCGAATTTCGGCAACATCATCGCACTCGCCGGTTACAACTTACCACTTACCACTTACAAATCGAACGACACGCTCAACCTAACCTTGTTCTGGCACACGCGCGCAAAAGTCGAAAAACCGTACACCGTGTTCGTGCATCTGCTCGATCCATCGGGCAAGGTCGTCGCGCAAAAAGATGCCGAGCCGCGCAACGGCGCGCGTCCGACGACAACCTGGCTCGCGGGCGAGTACATTGAAGACAATTACCAATTGCCATTTGCCAATCTCGCGCCGGGAACGTATCGCATCGAAATCGGTTGGTACGATGCCAAGGATCCCGCGTTTGCGCGTCTCCAAGTTTTCGATGATAATGGCGTTCCGATTAACGATCATTTAATTTTGCAAACGACGATTCTAGTGCAATAGTTGGATAGTTGCATAGTTGAACTATCAACTACACAACTATCAAACTATCCAACAACCTAACTATGAAACCAAGTATTTCAGTTTTCTTTCCGTGTTACAATGACGCGGGCACGATCCCGACAATGGTCATCCGCGCGATTCAAACTTTGCGCGAAATCACCGACACGTACGAAGTGATCGTCGTCAACGATGCCAGCCCGGACGATTCGGCGCGCGTGTTGAATGAACTCTCGTGCATCCTGCCGCCGGAATTCCGGTTGATCCAGCATCCACAAAATCGCGGCTATGGCGGCGTTCTGCGTTCCGGGATTGCCGCCGCTAAAATGGATTGGATTTTTTACACCGACGGCGACGCGCAGTACGATGTGCGCGAATTGAAATTGCTCGCGGAAAAAATGTCTGACGCTGTGGATGTGGTGCAGGGTTGGAAGATCAAACGGCGCGATCCATTGCATCGCATTTGGATTGGTCTCGCGTACCAGTATTTCGTGAAATTGATTTTCGGTTTGAAGATCAAAGACGTGGATTGCGATTTTCGGTTGATGCGCCGCGCGATTTTCGATGTGGTGAAATTGGAATCGGACACTGGCGCGATCACGTTCGAGATGGTCAAGAAAATTCAGGACGCGGGTTATCGTTTTGTCGAAGTCCCCGTGCGCCATTTTTACCGGCAGTACGGCGATTCGCAATTCTTCAACATGTCGCGCGTCGCGCGCACGCTGATCGCGCTAACGCGTTGGTGGTGGCGATTGGTGGTGAAGCAAGAAGCGGTGAAGGAATATCGCGCGAAGAGAGAAGCGCAGATCATGGGGAGCAGACAATGAAAGACATGCCGCTTTTTGCAGGGCATAAACAAATCGAAAATCACTTTGGCGCAAACGCGGAAATTGTTTTGCATCACGGCGCGGCTGAAGATTTTCTTGCCGTTTTGCCAAACAACACTGTCCAACTCATTATCACTTCGCCGCCGTACAATCTCGGCAAAGAATATGAATCTCGCGTTTCAATCGCAAAGTACCTTGAAACGCAAGCGGAAATGATCGCACAACTTTATCGCGTCTTGCGCGATGATGGGAGCATCTGTTGGCAAGTTGGTAACTTTGTCGAGGATGGCGAGGTATTTCCACTCGATATTTACTATTACGACATTTTCAAAAAGATCGGAATGTCTTTACGAAACAGAATCGTTTGGCATTTTGAACACGGGTTGCACGCGTCAAAACGTTTTTCGGGACGATACGAAACAATTCTCTGGTTCACCAAAAGCAATAAGTATGTTTTCAACCTTGACCCAGTCCGCGTTCCATCCAAATATCCGGGCAAACGCCATTTCAAAGGACCTAACAAGGGCATGCCATCGGGCAATCCACTTGGCAAGAATCCTTCTGATATTTGGAAAATAGTCGCCCAAGATTGGGAAGAAGAACTTTGGAATATCCCAAATGTTAAAGCGAATCATCCCGAAAAAACAATTCACCCTTGCCAATTTCCGATTGAGTTAGTTGAGCGGTGCGTTCTTGCGCTGACAAACGAAGGCGATTGGGTTTTTGATCCGTATGCGGGTGTCGGTTCGTCGCTGATTGCCGCGACAAAACACAATCGTCGTGCGATCGGATGCGAGAAAGAGGCACAGTACGTCGAAATTGCGCGTCAACGTCTCGCCGCGTTTTTCAATAATGAATTGCCGATTCGACCGCTCGGCAAGCCGGTTTATGTGCCAACAACCGCAAAGAGTTTTGTTGGAGAAGAGGAGCAAATACAAATGAGAATTGTTGGCGTGTATTCTTTCAATCGTGGCAAGGAAATCATCGAATCCGAATTTAAATTTGAACTGCGCGAGATTGAGGAGGCGATTGCCGCGGTTGATAGTCGAAAACACAAGACCAAAGTAAGCAAAGAAAAAACAATGCCCGGCAAAATGCTCTACATGCCGGGTTCATTGAACGAGGCATTCAAGAAAGCGTTCGAGTCGCGCGAATGGAAAAAGCACAAAGTCAAATGTGAATATCCTACCGAGTTCTACAAGGAAGGATACAAACCGAGTGCTTCGGCTAGAGGTGCTTTTCGCGAAATAGATTTTGTCAAAAACCGAATTGGGGTTGAGGTGCAATTCGGCAAATATGCTTTCATGGTTTATAACGTTGCCGCAAAAATGACCATCTTTCACAACTTGGATATTATTGATGTCGGTGTCGAAATCGTGCCGGTCAAAGATTTCGCGGATGATATGTCCACTGGCGTTTCGTACTTTGAGCAGTTTGTCTGGGATTTGGAAAATCGCGGCGTGTCAAACATTGACATCCCGGTTTTGATTTTGGGAATTGCCGCGTAAATCCGCGACTACTTGACTATGGACTACTCGACTGCTCTGACTAACAAAGACTGCCTCATCACCGGCGGACTCGGCTTTATCGGCTCAAATCTCGCGCGACGCTTGGTCGAACTGGGCGCGCGCGTTACGCTCGTGGATTCGCTCATCCCGGAGTACGGCGGCAATCAGTTCAACATCGCCGGGATCGAAGAGCGCGTGCGCGTCAACATCGCGGATGTGCGCGACGAGTACTCGATGGACTATCTCGTGCAAGGTCGCGATTTTTTGTTCAATCTTGCCGGGCAAACGTCGCACCTCGATTCGATGCGCGATCCGTACACCGATCTCTAAATCAATTGCCGCGCGCAACTCGCGATTCTCGAAGCGTGCCGCAAACAAAATCCGCGCGTCAAGATCGTCTACGCCAGCACGCGCCAAATTTACGGCAAGCCGGATTATTTGCCGGTGGACGAACGCCATCTGGTGCACCCGACCGATGTGAACGGCATCAACAAAATGGCGGGAGAGTGGTATCACATTTTGTACAACAATGTGTACAACATTCGCGCGGTGTCTCTGCGTTTGACCAACACCTACGGTCCACGCATGCGCGTCAAAGATGCGCGCCAAACTTTTCTCGGCATCTGGATCAAGAAATTGATTGACGGCGAACCGATTGAAGTGTGGGGCGACGGCGCGCAGATTCGCGATTTCAATTTCGTGGATGATGTGGTGGACGCGATTCTGCTCGCCGCGACGACCGACGACGCGAACGGACACATTTTCAATCTCGGCAGTGACGAAACGATCAACCTGCGCGATCTCGCCGCGCTGTGCGTCGCGGTGAATGGCGGCGGCGATTATCGCGTCATTCCATTTCCGGCGGATCGCAAGCCGATTGACATCGGCGATTATTACGCGGACTATCGTTTGATTCGCGGTAAACTCGGTTGGATGCCGCGTGTGAATTTGCGCGACGGGTTGGCGCGCACGTTGGAATTTTATCGCGCGAACAAGGAACGGTATTGGTGATTGGTAGGGGCGAAGCATGCTTCGCCCCTACCCGGAGAATGCATGATTCCCTTTTTCGATCTTACCAAACAGTACGCCTCGATCAAATCTGAAATTGACGACGCGACCGCGCGCGTGTTGAAAAGCGGCTGGTTTATTTTGGGTCCCGAAGTTGCCGCATTTGAAAAAGAATTCGCGGAATACATCGGGACGCGCTACGCGATTGGTGTTGGTTCCGGAACGGAAGCGATTCACATTGCGTTGCTCGCGCTCGGCATCGGCGCGGGCGATGAAGTGATCACGGTGCCGAACACTGCGGTCGCAACCGTCGCCGCGATTGAACTGACCGGCGCGCGCGCGGTGTTGTGCGATGTGCGCGCGGACTCGATGCTGATGGATATTGACGCGCTCGCGCGCGCGATCACCGCGCGCACGAAAGCGATTATCCCAGTGCATCTGTTCGGGCAAAGTTGCGATCTCGATCCGATTTTCGAGATCGCGCGTGCGCGCAACATTTTCGTGCTCGAAGATTGCGCGCAGGCGCACGGCGCGACCTATCGCGGCAAGCGCGTCGGCTCAATGGGCGACATTGCCGCGTTCAGTTTTTATCCGACGAAAAACCTGGGTGCGTACGGTGACGGTGGCGCGCTCACGACGAACGATCCCGCGCTCGCGGAACGCGTGAACTTGATCCGGCAATATGGTTGGCGCGAACGTTACGCCAGCGACATCAAAGGAATGAACTCGCGGCTCGATGAACTACAAGCCGCGATCCTGCGCGTCAAATTGCGTTACCTCGACGCGTGGAACGCGGCGCGCCGCGCACGCGCCGCGCTCTACACCGAATTGCTACGCGGTGTAATCCCGCCGCGCGAAATGAATTACGGGCAATCGGTTTATCATTTGTACGTGATTCAAACCGCGCACCGCGAATCTCTAATCTCCAATCTCAAATCTCAGGGCATCGGCACCGCGATTCAATATCCGCAAATGATTCATCGCCAAGCCGCGTATACCAATCTGGGTTATCGCGATGATGATTTGCCGGTCGCATCACAACTCGCGCGCGCAATTTTATCGTTGCCGCTTTATCCCGAACTCGCGCTCGATGATGTGCGCGCCGTTGCAAACGCGATCAACGATTTCAAATAGTTTACGCATTACGTTTTTCGCATCACGCATCACGCATCACGTTTTACACTTTACGGAGGACACTTGCCAAAAGAAACTATCTCGGCGTTGTTGTGGATCATTCCCGCGATCATTCTCAGCACGACCGGCGAATTATTTTTGAAACGCGGGATGAATGAGATTGGTTCATTCGACTTTGCGGCGGTGGATCACATTCTGCCCACGCTTTGGCGAATGGCGCAGAATCCAAATTTATGGCTGGGGTTTATCGGCTTTATGGGCGGCTCGGTCTTTTGGCTTTCGGTGATTTCGCGCGTGCCGCTTTCGCTTGCGTACCCGATGCTCGCGACCAGCTATCTCATCATCGTGATCGAGTCCTGGATTTTTCTCGGCGAAGGATTGCATCCGCTTCGCGTGATCGGCTCGATCATTGTCGGCATCGGCGTCGCGCTCGTCGGTTTGAGCGGCGCGGAGAAATAAAAATCGCATGTCGCGCGTTTTACGTTTTACGTTTTACGCTTCACGTTTTCCATATCTATTCATCTACGCGACTATTCTAGTCGCGTTCTTTTTGCGCGTCTATCGGCTCGCCGATCAAAATGTGTGGTGGGACGAGGGCTGGAGTGTGTGGCTCTCGCAAAAAGATCTCGCGTGGATCGCATTTCGTACCGCGATGGACGAACATCCGCCTCTGCATTATTGGCTGTTGCATTTTTGGAATTTCAGCGCGGGCACGCACGCGTTTGCCGGACGATTTATTTCGGTCGCGTTCGGCGTGTTGATGGTCGCGCTGATTTATCGGATTGGTAAACATGTTGGTGGAACCTGGGTCGGTATTCTCGCCGCGCTCTTTCTCGCGACGGCGCGGTTTCACATTTGGTGGTCGCAAGACATTAAAAATTATACACCTTCGATTTTTTTCGTGTTTGTCGCCGTCTGGTTTGCCCTGAACGTCATTGCGAGCGAAGCGAAGCAATCCCCAATCGTCAAGCCGGAGATTGCTTCGCAAAAACCGCTCGCAATGACATTGGGCTATGCGATCTTCGCCGCGCTTGCACTGTGGACGCACTATCTCGCCGCGCTCGTGCTGATTGCATTGAATCTATATTGGTTTGCCGCACTAATCATTGCCGGAAAAATCAGAAATCAGAAATCTGAAATCAGAAATTGGCTGATTGCCAACGCGCTTGCCGCCGCGCTCTTCGCGCCCTGGTTCTACATCTATTTGCAAAACGCCGCGACCTGGTCTGCCGCGCCGACATTCGATTTTCAACTTTTTCTAAAACTCGTCGCAACCGTTTTGCCGCTCGGCATCACGACGAACATTGACGACTACGCCGCGTTGACGATCGCGCTCACCACCATCGCCGCGCTCGGCGCACTCGGAATTTTCGTCCAACGCAATTACAAATCACCAATGCTTCGCGCGAATTACGAATTGCGAATTACGAATTACGAGCTACTCTTTGCTTTGATCGTTATCCTCCCTCCCCTCCTCGTCTACGCGCTCTCGCTTACCCCCGTTTCTTTTTTCGCGCCGAAAATCCAAGCGCGCTATTTGTTGACGCTGGTTCCCGCGTACGTGATTTTACTCGCGTTCGGCGTCACATTCCTTTCGCGAATTTCACGCCCTTTCGCGGTTTTCGCGATCCTAATTGTTCTTGGCGCGAACACATTCGTGTTGAATGATTATTACGCGGGACGCCGCTTGCGCGACGAGTACACAACGCTCGCGAATACGATCAATTCCTTCGCGCGGCAAGGCGACCTGGTTTTGCTCGACACCGATCAAGAGTGGCCCACGTTCTTGTACTATTTGCGCTATCCGCTCGATTGGCTTGGCGCGCCGAACGGCAAGGCGATGACCGACGCGGATGCCGATGCGCTGATTCGCCGCGCGCTGATTCGCAACGATGCGATCTGGCTCGTCGCGATTCCTGACGCGCTCGCGACCGATCCGCAGAAAATTCTCGAAACGCATATCGCGCGCGAATTGCCCAAGCGATTTGAAACGACGTTCGATGACAAACGGCTCGCATTGTACGCGCGCGACGAACGCGATTTGGCACAAGTCGCGCGCGAAAACTTTGTGCCGCAGTTTGCGCGCGCGGAAAACGTGAGTGCGAATTTGCAACTGCGCGGTTTCGATGTGCCGGTGCGCCAAGCGTCCGCGGGCGATACCTTGCGCGTCGTAACGTACTGGGACGCGCGCGCGGCAAGCGACGCGCAGATCAATTCACAAACGATCCGCGTCCCGCCGGGTGAACGCGCGCGTGTTCAAACCGATGTCGCGATTCCGCCGGATGCGCGCGGCGATTTCATCATCTATCTCAACGCGCGCGAACTCGCGCGCGTCAACATCGAGCCGCGCCGCGCGATCGCGCGCGCGGACGCCATCGCGAATCGCGTCGATCATCGCGTCGGCGATTCGATCCGATTGATCGGTTACAATTTACCAATTACCACTTACCGCGCGAGCGACACCATCGCGCTCACGTTGTTCTGGCGCGCGGATCGCCAAATCGAAAAAAATTACACCGTGTTCACGCATTTGCGCGGCGAGCAGTTCAATCCCAACCAAAATAATCCACTGTGGGGTCAAGTGGATCGTGCGCCATCGCCGCCGACGAACGCGTGGCTCGTCAATGAGATTGTGTCCGACGCGTACCGCATCGCGATTGATCGCGACGCGCCGCCGGGCAAATACAAAATTGAAATCGGTTTGTACGATCCCACAACCGGCGCGCGGCTGGGAACGGATGAGGGCGATAGTATTGTGATCGCGGAAATCGAAATCGTACCCTGATTGACTAATCGCTGGATTAACTTATACTTGGTTTGGAGGTTCACGGTTGAAACGCATTTTGCCAATCTTGTTTTTGCTTTTGACCGCGTGCGCGGGCAACGCGTTGCTGTACGATGTGTCGCTCACGCCGGACGCGATCGCGCCGCATCCCGGTAGTGCGAACATCGCGGCGACGATTCACTACACGCTCGCGCGCGACGCGACGGTTTCGATTTATTTGCTCGACGCGCGCGGTGCGCGGCATGATTTCCGCACCGATCAACCGCGCGTCGCCGGCGAGTACGATGCGACGTTCACCGGCGCGATCAACAATCGCGTTCTGCCGGACGGCGTGTATCAGTTGGTGATCGAAGCGCGCGACGCCGCCGGACAAATCGCGAAAAATGAAAAACGCTTGACGATCACCGGCGCGGATTCGACGCCGCCGGAATTGCAAGCGTTTTCGGTTTTCCCGGATTCGTTCACGCCGAACCAGGACGGCATCGCGGATCGTGTGATCATTCGCTATTGGCTCACCAAACCGGCGAAGATGGATGTGTATCTCACCGATGGAAAAAACCGGTACGAGGTCGCGGAAAAAAAGACGACGCTGAATCTCAAGGATGGGTTGAGTCAGCCCGGCGCGCACGAGTACGATTACGATGGCGGAATTGATTTGCTCGCGACGCCGCCGCCGAATGGAACGTACACCGTCGTCGCCGAAGCGGTGGACGCAATTGGCAATCGCACGCGCGCAGAAAAAAAGTTGACGATCAAAGAGAGCGGCATCCCGCGCGCGACGATTTCAAATTCCGGCGTCGAGTGGTCGCCGCAAGGTTTGCCGAGTTTGAAAATCGAACCGACCGCGATCCTGGTGCCGCTCGGCGATACGCTCGCGTTCACCGTTACCGTGCAAAATATCGGACCCGTGCCACTGCGAACGATCGGTCCCGAACCTGGGACGCTCTACACGACGAGCGAAAATTTCAACACGAAAAAATTTCACGAGCAACCCGGTGTGTGGCGCGTCGGTCTCGATTCCGAAGGCAATAGCGCGGGACGGTCGTACCCGTATCGCTGGCAAATCGGATCAATGAAAGAATTGACGCGTGTCGTGATGGACGACAAGGAATATTTTTATCTGATGCCGGGACAACGCGTTACCGTGAGCGGCACGCTTCGCATCGTGGACAAACCGGCGCGCGTAAATGTGTACTACTGGGTCGGCTTGATTCAAGAAGATGTTCGCATCGTCGAAGGTCGCGTCGAACCGAAATTGGTGACGGTCGAGTTTTAAGGTACGGCAAATTTCCAATTTGCCCAACGAAAGGATCGCGATGGCTACTTCCAATTCGTTTCTCTCCGCTCTGCTCGATTTGCTCGCGCGCTTGTTTGGCGGAAGCAAACCGCCGCCGCCGCCAATTCCGCCGGAATCCGGCGACCTGGTCGCGCTCAAACCGCGCGTGTTGATGATCACGTACAATCCAACGGTAGATGCGGCATCCGGCAAAAACCTAATTCAAGAAATGGGCTGGCGCGATGCCGACGCGCTCGCGCAAGGATACGCTGACGACATTCGCGAATGTAGCGGCGGCTTGGTGGATTATCAAATCGTCGCGCGCGTGGTCGTGGATGAATTTCCGATCAAAGCCGATGGTTTTCGTTATCAAGCCCAGGACTATGTGAACGCGTATCGCGCGGGGTCTGGCTTTCACACGCCCGACGCGATTGATTACGACGCGCTGATCGCAAAATTCAATTTGTTGACGCGCGTCGCGAACAACGAACTCGACGAGGTGTGGCTGTTCGGTTTTCCGTACATCGGTTACTGGGAATCTACGATGGCGGGCAAGGGCGCGTTCTTTTGCAACTCGGAGCCGCGTCCGAATACGGAAGCGTGTCCGCGGCGTTTCATCATGATGGGTTTCAGTTACGAACGCGGCAATGGCGAAATGTTGGAAAACTTGGGACATCGCGCCGAATCCATCATGCGCCAAGTGTATCGTTTCAAATCGGACGCCGCGAATTTGTTCGAGCGATTTTGTTTGTACGATCAAATCGCGCCGGGCAACGCGCAATGCGGCAACGTGCATTTCGCGCCGAACAGTGTGCGCGATTACGATTGGGGCAACCCGACGCCGGTCGCATCGTTCTGCGATGATTGGCTCACGTTTCCGAACCTGCCCGGTAAATCGCGCATGGTGGACGCGCGCGAGTGGGGCAACGGCGATATTCGCGAACATCACAAATGGTGGATGCGCCATTTTCCGCAAGTCGCCGGGGTGACGGATGGCATCGCGAATAATTGGTGGAAGTACATCGCGGATGTGAATAACGTGCGATAAATCGTTTGACAAATCATCGCGCGCGTGCTATAGTTGCGCCAACTAGAAATTTGAACGACGTTGATTCGGACGAGTACCCGTCAGTACGCGTGCAGAGAATCGCGCAACCTGGTGCGAGCGCGAGACGCAAGCGACGGCGAATGGACCGATGAGTCGCGGGCTGAAAAGTAATTGGTAAATAGTAAATGGTAATTCGTAATTACCAATCACCAACTACCAAGTAAGTTACGCCGGAACGCCCCCGTTATCGCGGCAGAGAGGATTCAGGATTATATCCGCGTCCTCGCAAAGAGTGAGACTGGCATCCCGATCGTTTTCACGATTGGGATTTTTCGTCTAAACCGGGTGGCACCACGGGCACACGCTCGTCCCAATCGCGATTGTTTATCGCGCGGGATGAGCGTTTTTGTTTTGAATCTGAAATTTGAAATTTGAAATCTGCAATCACAAAGGAGGTTGAAATGAAAAAACGAATCTTGACCGGCGACCGTCCAACCGGCGCATTGCATCTGGGTCATTACGTCGGCACGCTGGCGAATCGCGTGCGCTTGCAAGACGAGTACGAAGTGTTTCTGCTCGTCGCGGATTATCACGCGCTCACGCGCAACGCGGAAAAAGATCACGTCGTCGCGACGCGGCAATTTACGCGCGACCTGGTTTTGGATTATCTCGCGGTCGGCATCGAGCCGGCGAAGACGACGGTGTATGTGCAGTCCGATGTGCCGAGCGTGTGCGAATTACATTTGATCTTTTCGATCTTGACGACCGTGCCGCGTCTCGAACGTGTGCCGTCGCTCAAAGAGGTGATGGACGCGGAACACATCGAACAGCCGGCGTATGGGTTGCTCGGTTATCCGGTTTTGCAAGCCGCCGACATTTTGCATGTGCGCGCACATCTCGTCCCGGTCGGCAAGGATCAGGAATCGCACATCGAAGTTACGCGCGAACTCGCGCGGCGATTCAACTTTTTGTACGGCGAGGTGTTCCCGGAACCGGACGCGCTCATCGGCGATGTGCCGACGCTCGCGGGGACGGACGGCAAATCGAAAATGTCCAAGAGCATCGGCAACGCGATTTTTCTTTCGGACGATGCGGCGACGGTCGAACAAAAGGTGCGCGGGATGTACACTGACCCGGCGCGCATCCGCGCAGACATTCCCGGCAATCCCGAAGGCAACCCGGTGTTTCAGTATCACGACGCGTTCAATCCGAATCGCGACGAGGTTGAAGATTTGAAGGCGCGTTATCGCGCCGGCAAGGTCGGCGATGTCGAGGTGAAAAAGAAACTCGCGGTCGCGCTACAAAATTTTCTCGCGCCGATTCGCGAACGCCGCGCGTACTATGCCGCGCGCCCGGGCACGGTGGACGAAATTCTCGCGAATGGCGCGGCAAAGGTGCGCCCGATTTCGCAAGAGACACTCGACCGCGCGCGTGAAGCGATGGGGCTGGGACGCGTCGCGGCGCGCGCTTGACACGCGTGCGATTCCGCGCTAGTATCGGCACATCAGAAATTTTACTGCGAAGCGAAGCCATCGCCGGTGTTGGAAGTTGGATCACATTCCAACTCCCAATCGCGGAGATTGCATCGCGCGCAACGACACGACAGAGGAGGCACCATTCTGGAACCGGACGAACTCGCACGCGAGATTGTGGATTTGATCTCGGATAAAAAAGGCGTGGACATTATGATGTTGGACACGCGCACCGTCTCATCCATCGCGGATTATTTTGTGATCGCGACCGGCGAAAGCGAACGCCAACTCAAAGCCGTCGGCGACGAGATCCAAAAGCAAATGAAAAAACACAAAATTCTGCCCCTGGGTGTCGAAGGCAAACCGGACTCGGGCTGGATTCTGCTTGACTATGGCAGTGTGATTGTGCATTTGTTCAGTTCGGCTCTGCGCGATTTTTATCAACTTGAGCAACTGTGGGATAAAGCGCCGGTCGTCGTGCGAATGCAGTGAACAAGTCAACAGTCAACAGTCGTCAGTCAACAAAAACGACGCGGATTTTTCCGCGTCGTTTTTGTTGACTGACGACTGTCTACTCGTTCACCCACCGATCCATCTCGCGCGTGTACGCACACAATTCCGCCGGCGTGAACCACAGCGCGATTTCTTTTTCAGCAGTGTCGGGTGCGTCGGACGCGTGAATCAGATTCCGCAAACCCATCAACGCGTAATCGCCGCGAATCGTACCGGCGGCGGCTTCCCAGGGTCGCGTCGCGCCAACCATCGCGCGCACCGCGCCAATCGCTTCGTGTCCCTCGATCACCATCGCGACGACCGGACTCGACACGATGTAACTGACTAGTCCGGCGTAAAAAAATTTGCCCTGGTGCACGGCGTAGTGTTGTTCCGCCAAGTCGCGACTGACCTGCATCATTTTTAGCGCGACGATTTTCATGCCGCGTTCTTCAAAACGCGCCAAAATTTTTCCGACGAGCGCGCGTTGCACGCCGTCGGGTTTGACGATCACGAGCGTCTTTTGCAAAGCAACCTCCAATGAATAATGTTTCCGCGCATTACGCGAATCTCCGCGAATAAAAAATTATTCGCGGAGATTCGCGTAACACTTGCCCTGGCGGGAACGCAAGTGCCAGGGTTCGCGGATAAAAATTTTCGTCGCGTGTTACGCTTCGGGTGATTCGGACACGCGGTCGTACAAAAAGCGATAGCGTTCAAGCGCATCGGCGAGACGACCGACGCGTGTGTACGCGTCGCCTAAAACGCGATGCGCGTCGTGCGGCACCCCAGCGCGGCGCACGAGCGCTTCCAAATCGCTCACCACTTCGCCGATCAAACGCGGCGCGTGTTGAATGACCCAATCATATTCGCGCAACGCGTCTTCCGCGCGATTTGCGTCGCGATGTTCGCGCGCCTTTGCCAAATGCGAATAGCCCTTGGGCTGGCGCGGCGGTTTCGGTGCGCGCGCGATTTGTTCCACCGGTTTTTCCAGCGCGGGTTCGACCGGCATTTCTGCGCGCGCTTCCGGCGCGATCTCTTCGCGCGTTTCGCCAACCGCTTCGCGCGCGGCGCGCCAGCGCGCAAAACGTTCCGCAAGCGATTCCTCCGCGCGAATCGTTTCGGCAGGCAAGGGTTCGGCGGGAGGTTCGGGTTGCGGTTCATCGCGCACGAAAGATTTTTCTTCTTCCGGCGTCATTGCGAACGGCGCGGCGGCTTCCGGTTCCTGCGTTTGCAACGTCCCGGAATCGAGCGATGCGACCGGCTCTTCAAGACGCGGTGCGGTTTCCTGGGCTTGACTCAACCACGCGGGCAATTCGTCGGACGATTCTTCAACGCGCGATTCCGGCGCGGCGATTGCCGGTTCTTGCAGTTGAGTCATCCACGCGGGAAGTTCCTCGACGGATTCTGCCGCGTGCGATTCTGGCGCGACCGTTTCGGGTTTGTCGAGTTGGCTCGCCCACGAATCGAGCGATGCGACCGGTTCTTCGACGCGCGTTTCCGGCGCGACCGTTTCGGTTTCGAGTTGGCTCGCCCACGAATCGCGCGATGCGATCGGTTCTTCGACGCGCGGTTCCTGGGTTTGACTAATCCACGGCGGAAGCGTGCCGGCTTCTTGCGCGACGGCGGGCTTGACCGGCGGGAGCGTGGATAAATCGGTGAGCGCGGTCGCGTCGGTTACATCGCGGCGAAGCCAAGGTGGCAAACTCGTAACCGGCAAATCCGGTTTCGGCGTCGGACCAATCTCGATGCGTTCTTCCGGCGCGGCATCGCCAATTGCGATCGGTTCTTCGACCGGCGCGGCGGGTTCTTCGATAAATGAAATGGGAGTTTCAACCGGTGCGATGCGTTCTTCCATCGGCGCGCGAGTTGCGCTTTCGACATAGCGCGGCACAGTTGGATCGACAAGCGCGAAGGGCGCGCGCGCGCCCAACAAACTTTGCGCGAGTTTGCTCGTGGGGTCGAGCGATTGCGCGCGTTGCAAATATGCTTCGCTCTCCGGCAAGCCGCTTTCTTTCCACGCGGTGCCGAGAATTAAATTCGCTTTGAGGCAGTACGGCAGAGGTCCGAGCAAATCCTGCGCGATCTGCGCGGCTTCGTGAATGTGCCCGGTGCGCCACAACATTTCCGCGAGCGCGGTGCGCGCATCGAGCCGCGTCGGATCGCCCGCGACGAGCGCGCGCAATTCCTGGGTCGCTTGCGCGAGCAAACCTTGATGCGCGTACAAGCGCGCGAGCGCGCCCGGCGTCAGTTTGAGTCGCGCTTTTTGGCGTGGCGAATTGATGCCGTGCAGTCGGAGCATTTCGCGATGAATTTCGGAATGAGTGGGCGAGAGTTCGAACGCGCGCTCCATATGCCACAGCGCTTCGTCCGTCAATTGTTTTTCTTCAAAGATCGCGGCGAGTCCGACATACGCAATCACGTTTTCCGGATCTGCGCTCAACACGCGGCGAAACAAATCTTGCGCGCCGTCGAGATCGCCCTTTTCGAGCAGGGCTTCCGCCATTTGGCGCACGCCATCAATGCACTTTGGGTAAAAGCGCAAAATGTGTTTGCAGATCGCAATTGCTTCGTCATTGCGATCATGCTTGATCAATTCGCGGATTTCATCGGCGTACGCGCTAAGAGTTACTTGATCGCTCACAGATGTCTCCTCGCCGCTATTATGCAACAAATCATTGAATTGGTCAATTAGGACTTTGACGGGGTGATCTGGCAATGCTATAATCACCACAGGTTCGCATGAATTCACCCCAAAAAATTGTCAGCATCCAAGTGTTGCGCGGCATCGCGATCTTGCTTATCGTTTTCTTCCATCTCCAACTGATTGAAGTTAAGTATGGTCGCGCGCCCGACGTGCTTCCCGCGCGTTCGGTAAATGGATCCGGCGGTCCCGATCTGTTTTTTGTGATCAGCGGATTCGCGACGGTGATGATGACGCGCGGCAAGTTTCGGTCGCGCTTTGCCGCGCTCGCTTTCCTGTACAATCGGTTCACGCGGTTTTATCCCTTGTATTGGGTGTACAGTTTGCTCGCGCTGGGTGTGTATTTGTATAACCCGACATTGGTGAATGCGGCGCAGGGCAACCAGGTTGATCTGCTCGCGTCGTTTCTGCTGTTGCCCAGTCATTTATTGCCGCTTTTGAATGTTGGCTGGTTTCTGATCTACCAGGTTTATTTCGCGCTCGTCTTTACGCTATTTCTCCTCGTGTTGCCGGAACAGCGTTTGGGAATGGGCTTGGCGATCTGGTCGGGTTGGATTGGCGTCGGTCAATGGATTGGAGCGGTGGCGCATTGGTCCGCAGATCCAACCTTTGCGATTATTACCAACCCAGTAACGCTTGAATTTATTGCCGGGTGTGTGGTCGCAAAAATTATCTACGCCAAATTTTTCCGGTTCAGACGCCTGGCGCTTGGCGCGGGTATCGCGCTCGTCGTGACGGCATTTGCGGTGTTTCATGTTACCACGCTGTTTTTGGAGGAATATGATTGGGCACGCGTCGTCGCGTTCGGCGTGCCGTTTGCGTTGATTTTGTACGGGATGATCGCGCGCGAATTTGAGCACAAGCGTTTGCGCCCGTTTGGGCTCGATCAAATCGGGGATGCCTCCTTTTCAATTTATCTCGCGCACATTCCATTGCTGACGTTGTGCGGACGATTGTGGTCGCGCGTCGAGACGCCGGGATTCGTCGGCAACTTTCTGGCTTTGAGTGGAATGTTGCTCGGAGCGCTTTTATTTGGACTGGCGAATTATCGGTGGCTTGAACGTCCACTGCTGGAAAAAACGCGCGCGTGGGGCAAGCCGATTTTGCGACGTTGGTTTGGCGACCCCGCGCGCCCGATTCAATCTCCGCCTGGCGCAGGCGAGTGAGATCGCGGGACAAAAACGATCCGCGCACGCGATTGTCTCGCGTGCGCGGATTTTTTACTTGAATACTGGATCGCGATTTTCGCGATACGCGCGGCGCGCTTCGAAATGATCGTCGGAGGTTTGCGCGATCTCTTGCAGTTCGATGTACTTTTCCAAGAACGCATCGTAATCGAGTTGGAAACTGAGGTTCGTCAACGTTTTCGATTTCATCGTGCCGACCGCGCTCACCTTGGCGTACTGCTGAACGATTTGCTCGAGCCGCGTTTCAAATTCCGCGAGCGGCACGAGATAATCAATCAAGCCAATCGTGTGTGCTTCATCCGCGCGAATGTTTTCGCCAGAAAGAATGTACCGTTTCGCGCGTCCCAGTCCAACATAGTGCGCCAGCCGATATGTGCCGAGACCGGGAATCAATCCTTCTTTGATCGCGGGCAAGCCCATCACCGCGTTGTCCGCGGCGACGCGCACATCGCACGCGAGCGCGAGTTGCAATCCGCCGCCGAGACAATACTCTTTGATGCCGGCGATCACGATTTTTTCCAGCGTTTCAAAAATTCGCAGAGCGCGTTCCCAGCGCTGATGATAAATCATTTCGATTTGATGCGCGGACAATTCTTTCAAATCAATCCCGGTGCTAAACGATCTGCCCGCGCCGGTCAGCACGATCGCGCGCACTCCATCTTCGCGTGCGAGCGCGTCCGCAATCGTGTTGAGATCAATCGTCGCTTGATTGTTCATCGCGTTCAACAAATGCGGACGATTAAAAATCACGCGCGCGATTTTTCCTTCGACCGCATAGCCCATCGTTTCGAGTTGCATCGCGTCAAAACCTCCCGTTTCAAAATTGGACGCGCGATTCAGACTGCCGAAGTTTTTGGAAACTTTGGAAGTCTGAATCGCTTTGCCATTCTAACCCCATCGCGCGCGTTTGACAATCGCGCGAGCAAAAGCGCACGCGCAACATTCATCAAAAATTCATCGGAAAAAGTATTGACATTTCGTAAAATATGTCTATAATTTGCATTGCGTAGAAAAAACGACATATATTCTTTGTGTCATTCATAGCCGATTCCACGATGTGAGGTTCAGTCTGCTTGAGGTAGAGCGTCAACTGAAAATGGTTCGCCCCACTGGAATCGGTTTTTTAATTGGGTGAAATTCGTGAATGGTTTGCGCCTTCAATCGCTGGTGATAACTTTGTACGGCGATTACATTCGGCACGCGGGCGGATGTATTTGGATCGGCAGTCTCGTTGAACTGCTGAGTCATTTTGGCGTGTCGCATCAAGCGATTCGTTCGACGATTTCGCGAATGAAGCGCAATGATCTGTTGCGCGTCGAGCGCGTCGGCTCGCGCAGTTATTACACGCTGACCAACAAGAGCGCGAAATTTATCGAGGCGGGCGCGGCGCGCATTTTTCAATTCCCGATGCCGCGCGAAAAATGGAATGGCGCGTGGCATCTCGTAACGTACTCGGTGCCGGAAAACGAACGCGCCGCGCGCGATCGTTTGCGCCAGGAACTCGAATGGCTCGGCTATGGCATGTTGACGAACGCGTTGTGGATTGCGCCGTACGATCATCGCGACGAAATCGCGCAGTTGAGTGCGACCCTGGGCGTGCAGACGCGCATCGAAATGTTCACCGCGCGGCACGATGGATTTTCGGATTTCAAAAACATCGTCGCGCGCTGTTGGGATGTATCGGCGTTGAATGCGCGCTATGTCGCGTTCATCAAAAAATACAAGCCGATGTACGAAACGCATTGCCGGATTTTGCAAGAGGGCAGGGATTTGAAACCGAGCGATTATTTTGTCCGGCGGTTTATGCTGATTCACGAGTTTCGCAAATTTCCGTACCTTGATCCGCAATTGCCTGCGGAACTTTTGCCCGCCGATTGGCGCGGCGATGAAGCGGTGAAATTGTTCAAGCAGTATCACGATTTGCTCGCGAACAAGGCGAACGAATTTTTCTACTCGATCTATAACCAGGTTTCGCAACAGTGTAATACGTGATGCTGTCATCGCGAGCGAAGCGAAACGATCTCCAACAAGTGATCGGTGATTGCTTCGCTCCGCTCGCAATGACAAACTCCAGGAGATTTCAAAATGTCACTCGATTGGCTTCCGCGCGAACACGAACTCAAAAATCATGATTTGTGGGGCGATGAATTTTTTGGCACCGACACGCCGTCGGTGATGTACGAAAAACGCGCGATCCCAAATCCAAAAGGTGGACAAGCCGATGGATTGTATGCCGCGTGGATCACGTTGAACAATCCCGCACAGTTCAATTCGTACACGACCAAGATGGTCAAGGGCGTGATCGCCGGACTATTCAAAGCGAGTGTGGATCATCGCGTTGTAGCGGTCGTGATCACCGGTGTTGGCGACAAGGCGTTTTGCACCGGCGGCAACACGAAAGAGTACGCCGAGTACTATTCCAAGCGTCCCGCCGAGTACGGTCTTTACATGGATTTGTTCAACGCGATGATTGATGCGATCCTTAATTGCAAAAAACCGGTGCTCGCGCGCGTGAATGGAATGCGCGTCGCGGGCGGTCAAGAAATCGGCACCGCGTGCGACTTGAGCATCGCGTCCGATCTCGCGGTGTTCGGGCAAGCTGGACCGCGGCACGGTTCCGCGCCGGTCGGCGGCGCGACTGATTTTCTGCCGTGGATGCTCGGTCTCGAAGACGCGATGTGGAGTTGTATTTCGTGCGAACTCTGGAGCGCGTACAAAATGAAAATGAAAGGGATGATCAGCAAGGTCGTCCCAGTGATCAAACACGATGGCAAGTGGGTTCGCAATCCGTTGATTGTTACCGACAAGTACGTGGACGATGGCGAAATCGTGTACGGTGAATTTAAAACCGGCGCGGACGCGAGCGCAGGTCGTGAATTTTTGAAAACGGCAAAAACTGATTTCGAACTGCTCGACAAAGCGGTGAACGAAATTTTGTGGACGTTCGCGAATCTGTTTCCGAATTGTCTGCAAATGTCGGTGGACAGCGTGCGCCAAAAGAAAAAGTTTTTCTGGGATCAGAGCAAGGGCGCGTATCGCCACTGGCTCGCCGCGAATATGAACGCGGAAGCATTCATCGGATTCAACGCGTTCAACACGCGCAAACAAACCGGGCAGGACGTTGCCGACTTTATCAAATATCGTCAAATGGTCGCGCAAGGCGCGGAGATGGACGACGAATTGTTTGAGGCGGTTTTGCCCAAACCCAAATAGAAGTTGGAAATTTGAAATTGGATGTTGGACTCGACACCTTGGGCTTCGCTCAGGGCAATTGGCTTTAGTGGGTTGTTGATCGGAGCGGACAACCGCGTAAACGCTCGAATCCAGAACTGTCATTCTGAGCGAAGCGAAGAATCTCCTGTTCGGCGCGCGAGACCCTTCGCTCCGCTCAGGGTGACATCAAGTCACCACGATGGAACTCGAAAACAAAATTGCAATCGTAACCGGCGGGGCGCAAGGGATTGGCGCGGCAATCGCGCTTGATCTCGCCAAGAATGGCGCGCACATCGCGATTGTGGATCGCGTGCCCGCCAACGCGATCTGCGACGAGATCGCGAAACTGGGACGACGCGCAATCGCGCTGAGCGCGGATGTCGCGAGCACACGCGAAGTTCAATCGGCAGTGAACGCGATCGTCAAAGAATTTGGGCGCGTGGATATTCTCGTGAACAATGCCGGGATCAATCGCGATGCGGTGATCTGGAAAATGACCGAAGAGCAATGGGACGCGGTGCTCGATGTTGATCTCAAAGGGTGTTTTAATTTTGTGCGCGCGGTCGCGCCGTTGTTCAAAGAGCAAGCGTCCGGCAAAATCGTCAACATCGCGTCGATCAACGGACTGCGCGGCAAATTCGGTCAGGTGAATTACAGCGCGGCAAAAGCCGGCGTCGTCGGTCTCACCAAAGCGGTCGCGCGCGAGCTCGCGAAATTCAACGTCAATTGCAACTGCGTCGCGCCGGGTTTGATCGAAACCGAAATGGTGCGGCAAATGCCGGACGATGCGCGCCAAAAATCGCTCGACGAAATTTTGATCGGACGCTTTGGTCAAGCCGAAGATATCGCGTGGGCGGTGACGTTTTTGTGCAGTGAGCGCGCGCGGCACATCACCGGCGAAGTGATCAAGGTGGATGGCGGGCAGTACATTTGAAAGTGAAAAGTAAAAAGTGAAAAGTTCAAAGTGGGACATACTTTTTACTTTTAACTTTTGACTTTTAACTTGGAGCAGAGATGCGAGACGCAGTAATCATTGACGCCGTGCGAACACCGGTGGGGCGGTACGGCGGCGCGTTGAAGGACGTGCGCCCGGATGATCTCGGCGCGCTGTGCATTGCGGAAATCGTGCGACGGAATCATCTCGACGCGAATTTGATCGAGGATGTGATCTTTGGCAACGCGAATGGCGCGGGTGAAGAGAATCGCAATGTCGCGCGGATGGCGGTGTTACTCGCGGGCTTGCCGATCACGGTGAGCGGGCAGACGATCAATCGGCTGTGCGGATCGGGATTGAACGCGATCATCAGCGCAGGGCAAGCGATCAAAGCCGGCGAAGGCGATGTGTTTCTCGCGGGCGGCGTCGAATCAATGACGCGCGCGCCGTTTGTGTTCGCGAAAGCGGACGCCGCATTCCCGCGCGAGACTAAAGTATTCGACACGACGATTGGCTGGCGATTCTCGAATCCGAAACTTGCGGAAATGTATCCGCCAATCGGAATGGGCGAGACGGCGGAGAACGTCGCGGAAAAATACAACATCACGCGCATCGAGCAGGACGAGTTCGCGCTCGCGACGCAAAAGAAATGGGGCGCGGCAAATGCGTCCAAAAAATTCGCGGATGAACTCGTCCCAGTTTCGATTCCACAGAAAAAAGGTGAGCCGATCATCATAAACCAGGACGAGCATCCGCGTCCCGACACGACGATGGAACAACTCGCGAAACTCCAGCCCGCGTTCAAGAAAGACGGCACGGTAACAGCCGGCAATTCGAGCGGCATCAACGATGGCGCGGCGGTCGTGTTGATGATGGAAGCGGAAACCGCGCAGAGACTTGGCTACACGCCGCTCGCGCGAATTGTCGCGGGCGCGGCTGCCGGTGCTGATCCGTCGCGCGTCGTCGCGAGCGCGGTCGCGGGCGTTGATCCGTCGTATATGGGCTTGGGTCCGATTCCGGCGACGCGCAAAGTGTTGGAGCGCGCGGGATTGAAAATCGGCGACATTGATTTGATCGAGTTGAACGAAGCATTCGCCGCGCAAGCGATTCCGTGCATCCGCGAACTCGAAATGGACACGGCAAGGGTGAACGTGAACGGCGGCGCGATTGCAATTGGTCATCCGCTCGGCTCGACCGGCGCGCGGCTCACGACGACGCTCGTGCATGAGATGAAGCGGAGCGGCGCGCGGTATGGGTTGGTAACGATGTGTATCGGGGTCGGGATGGGGATTGCGATGGTGGTGGAGCGCGCCTAAAACGTAATTGTCAGGGTTCACCACATCGTGAACACCTAGAGTTCATCACATCGTGAACACTTTAGGTCAAAGGAGGTTCACCACATCGTGAACATGTGCCATACTTCCTCCAAGGAGGGAGTAGGGACGAGAAACAAGAACGCCACTGGCGTCGCAAGGCCATTCGACGCTGGCTACGCGGACACAGTGACCGTCAAATTCAGGAACAGGTTCCACGGAGTACAACGTTATCTTCAGTGGGGCTGGCAAGGTCTCAAGAGTGAATCGCACCAGCGCCATCATCGGTCGGGTTATCCAACCCAGGTACGTCAAGTTGTCCTGCGGGTGCGTCGCATTCTCGCCAAACGCAAGATCGGGCGCTTGATCGGAGCGCGTGCCATTCAACGCGAGATTCGACGAGGGCGTTTGCTTCCACCCAAGCAACAACCCTCTGAATCTACCATCAAACGGTTTCTACGTGACGCGCACCTGACACCGCGACCCACACGGTCACAAGCCGTCTACCATCCGCATCCCACACCCAGGGACGCTTACATTATCCAGGCAATGGATTGGACGGCACGCTATCTGGAAGGTGGTGCCAAAGTGTATGCGTTTCATTCGTTGGACTTGGCGATTCACGATTTGTATCAGACGATTAGCGATAACAAACGCGGCGCGACCGCTGAAGCCCATGCCCTGAAAACACTGGAAAATCTGGGCTTGCCGCACGCTTTTCTGATTGACAATGATGCGGCGTGGTGCGGCAGTTTGAAAACGGCGCGCTACTTCAGTCACTTCATGCGCTTGGCCCTCTGGCTTGGGATCGAACTCATTTTCATTCCGCTGGGCGAAGCCGAATTCAATGGAGCGGTGGAACGACTCAATGGGTTATGGAGCCAGCAGTTTTGGAACTTGCGTCACTTTAACTCGCGCGCCCAAGTCCGCCGTTGTAGTCCCCAGTTTGTTGCCTGGTATCGGGAGTGCTATGAACCACCGCATCTGGACGAGCAGACACCCGCCGAAGCGCGTCGGCACGTTGCGCGGTGTCGCCTGACGGCGGCTCAATGTCGTGCCATCCCCAAGCAACTGCCGCTCACCGCTGGGCGGATTCATTTCATTCGCTTGGTGGATCCGCAAGGGGACATCCGACTACTTCATGAAACCTGGCATGTGGATCACCGATTAGCAGGTCAATACGTCTGGGCGACTATCACGCTGCATGAGCAACAGCTACGCATCTATCATCGTCGTTCCGCACATGTCCCAGTTCGTTTGTGCAAAACGTTTCGCTATCGTCTGAGTGAGCCCATTGTACCTTTGCAAACACAATTCAAACGGTTCGAACGGCGACGGAATGTGTTCACGATGTGGTGAACCCTGCCTGACCTAAACCAATACCAAAAAGTGTTCACGATGTGGTGAACCCTGACA
>JACRPR010000183.1:0-2071 GCA_016223105.1 Chloroflexota bacterium
ACGGCGGGCAGTGTGATTCTCGCGGGTGTCTTATTGAAGATGGGCACGTACGGTTTCATCCGATTCAATCTGCCGCTCTTCCCGGAAGCCGCAAAAAATTTCGCGCCGCTCATTATCGCGCTCGCGCTCATCGGCATCATTTACGGCGCGATCGTTTCGATTGTGCAACGTGACATTAAATCGCTCGTCGCGTTTTCGAGCGTGTCGCATCTCGGCTATGTGATGCTGGGTTTGTTCGTGCTGAACGCGCAAGGTATCACCGGCGGAATTTTACAAATGATCAATCACGGTCTCTCGACCGGCGCATTGTTCTTGCTCGTCGGAATGTTGTACGAGCGTCGCCACACGCGCTTGATCGCCGATTTCGGCGGCGTCGCCAAAGTGATGCCGATCTACGCCGCGTTCTTTTTGATCGTCATGTTCTCGTCCGTCGGTTTACCCGGCTTGAACGGATTCGTCGGCGAGTTTTTGATTCTCGTCGGCGCGTTCCAAGCGAACGTGTGGTACGCGGTATTCGCCGCGACCGGCGTTGTGCTTTCCGCGATTTATTTGTTGTGGATGTACCAACGCGCGATGAACGGACCGATCACGCACGACGAAAATAAATCGCTCAAAGATTTATCGCCGCGCGAAATCGCGTTACTCGTCGCGCTCGTCGTGTTCATCGTTTGGATCGGCGTCTATCCCAAAACATTTCTCGATCCGATTCAGGCGAGTGTTGCGAATTTGCTTGGAATGTTGAAATAAACGAGTGGGCGATGGGGAGAGTGGAAGATTTTCTCCCCCGCGCCCTCTCACAGACAAAGGTGATTTGTGATCCCGGTTCCTGATGTCAACCTCCGCATCATCGCTCCCGCGCTCATCGTCGCGATCAGCGCGATGGTTGTTCTGCTCGGTGAAATTTTTACGCCCGCGAATCAGAAACGCTGGCTCGGTTACGCCGCGCTCGTCGGTCTCGCGCTCGCGGGCGAAGCCGCGCTATCAATGTGGGGCGCGACCACGTTCGCGTTTCGCGATATGATCGTCGCGGATAATTTCGGATTGTTTCTCACGTTCACGATTCTGCTTGGCGCGGGCTTAAGCATTTTGCTTTCGATTCATCGTTTCGCGCAAGGCGAGTACTATGCGTTGATGCTGTTCTCGGTCGCGGGAATGATCTTGATGGCGACCGCGACTGATCTGATCGTCATTTTTCTCGCGCTCGAATTGGTGTCGTTGCCGCTCTACTTGCTCGCGGCGTTTCAACGCGAAAATACAAAATCGCTTGAAGCCGGTCTGAAATACTTTTTGCTCGGTGCGTTCTCGTCCGCGTTTTTTCTGTACGGCATCGCGCTGATCTACGGCGCAACCGCGACGACGAATCTCGCGCGGATCGCGCAAGCCGCGTCAAGCGATCTGTTGTTGATCGGCGCGGGATTACTGCTCGTCGGGTTCGCGTTCAAAGTCGCGCTGGTGCCGTTCCACTGGTGGACGCCGGATGTCTACGAAGGTGCGCCGACGACGATCACCGCGTTTATGAGCGTCGGCGTCAAAGCCGCCGCGTTCGGCGCATTCTTTCGCGTGTTTCTCATCGCGCTTCCTGCGCTCGCGGTGGATTGGCGCGCGGTGTTGGCGATCATTTCTGTGATCACGATGACGCTTGGCAATGTCGCCGCGCTACTGCAATCGAACATCAAACGGATGCTCGCGTACTCGAGCATCGCGCACGCCGGTTACATTTTGATCGCGCTCGTCGCGATGGGCAAAGATGGATCATCGTCCGCGTTGTTCTACTTGCTCGCGTACACCGTAACGAACCTGGGCGCGTTCGGCGCGGTGATCGCGTTGAGCGGCGATAAAGAGCGATTGGAGATTGGTGATTTCGGCGGCATCGCAAAAACGCAACCGTTGATTGCCGCGTTGATGGCGATCTTTATGCTCTCGCTCGCCGGGTTTCCACCGTTCGGCGGGTTCGTCGGCAAGTTTTTGATTTTTGGCGCGGCGGTGCAAAATGGTTTCGAGTGGCTCGCCGTGATCGGCGTGTTGCACAGCTTGATCTCGGCGTACTTTTACTTGCGCTGCGTCGTCGCGC
>JACRPR010000183.1:2082-7467 GCA_016223105.1 Chloroflexota bacterium
TTTTGGCGCGGCGGTGCAAAATGGTTTCGCGTGGCTCGCCGTGATCGGCGTGTTGAACAGTTTGATCTCGGCGTACTTTTACTTGCGCCCGGTCGTCGCGATGTATATGAACGAACCAACCGAAGGATGGCTCACCACGCGCGTTTCATCGCTCGTGATGATCGCGATCATCATCGCGGTTGTATTTGTGATCGCGCTAGGAATTTTTCCAGCGCCCGCGATTGCGTTCGCGGCAAGCGGATTGGTCAAATAGATTCGGGAGCAGATGCTCCCGAATTTTTCTTGACCGGTCGCGATTTGTGTGATCGGATGAGTGCGGAGGTGGAGCAATGAAGGCGTTTGAATTTGAAACCACGCTGACCGCGGATCGCGCGGTGAATCTTCCTTCGGAATTGAAAACGCAACTCGCACCCGGTTCTTCGATTCGCGTTATTTTGCTTTTGCGTGAGTCGAACGAAGATAAAGGTTGGACGTATCTAACGAGCGAACAATTTCTCAAAGGGTACTCTGACAGCGACAAGGTTTATGACGATGAATTCTGATCGCCACGCGCGTCAAGACGCGACCATCGCGCTCATCAACGCCAATTACCAATTACCAATCACTGAATTACTTGATCGCGTAACCGCCGCGCTCCACGAAAATTTTTCGCATTACACCGGCGTTTACATTTACTTGCTCGAGGGCGAGACGCTCGTGCTCAACACTTTTCGCGGCAGACCGACCGAGCACACGCGCATCCCGATTGGCGCGGGCATCTGCGGTCGCGCCGCGCGGATCAAACAAACGGTTACGGTGGACGATGTAACGCGCGATGCGGAATATATCGCGTGCTCGCTCGAAACACGGAGTGAGATCGTCGTGCCGATTATGCGCGGCGACCGCGTGTTCGGCGAAATTGACATTGACAGCGATGTGCCGGCGGCGTTCCGCGCGGACGATCAAAAATTTTTGGAGCGCGTTGCCGATGCGCTTGCACATCAGTTCGCTCTCAATTAACATAACCGCCGCGAAAAATTTTTCCCAAAATGCTTGACAACAGCGCGTAACTTGTGGTAATATAGCGGCGTCTTCGGGATGAATATGGACACTAAACGTTTGAACGATTGATTAGATCAATTGCTCTTCACCCATCCAGGCGTGAAGTTGTTTCGTTCACGCCTTTTTTCTTGCCCGACGGATGTTAAAAGTTCATTGGAGGTTGATGTGGGCCGGTAGCTCAATTGGCAGAGCAACAGCCTTTTAAGCTGTGGGTTCAGGGTTCGATTCCCTGCCGGCTCATTTTTTCTTGCGCGGCAAGCAAGCAGTCCGTCGCTCATCCTGAGCATCCTGAGCATAGTCGAAGGACGAAGGATGAGAGGAACTTCCCGACTCCTCGTTCGATCTTGCGTCGAACAAGATTGCCTCACGAAACAGCAAGTGAGGGCGCGCGCAGAGTAATCAACGCGCGACGACAACTGCAACAGCAAGTATTCCCGCTTTACGCAAGTAAAGTAAGGGCTGAAACGGTGAGGTAAAAGCTCACCAGCGTCGCGAGTGATCGCGGCGGCTGGGTGAATGTCCAATCGGGAGCAAGGCGGGTGGGATCGGCTCGCGCGCAAGCGCAGTTGATTCCCGTCGCAGTCGCGATGTTAAAGCCGAGCAACACTCGACACGATAATCGTGACCGCGCGATTGAAAAATCGCGCGAGACAGATGACGGATCAAACAGAATCGGGGGTAGGGCTTGCTTGCCGTTTGGCTGAATTATTTGCGGACGATTTGTCCGCGCGGATAGAAAGGGAAGGTACGAAAATGCGTGCGGAGATTTTATTTCCTCACAAAAGCGTGGCGACGCTCGTAGGTGTACGCAATGGTAAATGGCGTGAATTGGTCAAACGCGTTTCCGCGTTGCCGGAAAATCATCCCGAAAGTCTCGCATTCTCGTTGATGATGATTCGCCAATGCGATTGTCTTGATTGCAACCCGGATCGCTACAAAGCATTGATGGGATGCGCCGCGTGCGCCAAGCGAACGATTGGCTCATACAAAGGCGTGGACGATGGTTTGCTTCGCGCGTTTCAAAAAGCGCGCGACGAAGTGGACGACTATTTGAAAGAACGCGATCTCGCCCCAACGGCATAAAACAAAAACCAGGAAGGTCTCAAGACCTTCCTGGTTTTTTTATGGTGAATGTTCCATTTGCAACAACACGTCAATGGTCGCGTTTACGATTTGTTCGTGTTGGTGCGCGCGCGCAATCGTCGCATCGCCGTCGCCAGATTGCGCGCCGTACCAACCAAACTGCGCGTGATTGCCGCCTTCAATCGCGATAAATTTTGTCGTCGCCGGCAACCGCGCGCGCGCCGCGAGAATTTTTTCAGGCGGCGCGAGCAAATCGCGCGTGCCGTAAATCGCGGCGACGATCAAATTGCGGTGCGATAAATCATCGCCGTCCGCCGGGTACGACGCCCACAACACAAGTCCGCGCGCGGTTTCTTTTTGTTTCAAAAATCCCGATGCCGCGACGCCGCCGAGCGAATGACCGGCAATCGCCCACTTGTGAATCGCGGGATTGACCGCCGCGACCTGGCTCGCGCGATCCGCGCCGAAAAAAGCCAGGTTCAACAACATCGGCGTAATCACAACGAGGTATCCTTTTGCCGCAATCGCGCGCGCGGTCGGCGCGTACGCACGCGCATCCACGCGCCCGCCCGGATAAATGATCAAACCGACCGTCGGCGTTTTATTACGCGGGCGAAAAATCCACCACGGTTCCGCTTCGACTTGAACGTGCGCGTCCGAGACGAGCGCGTCCAACGCTTCGGGCATTGGCGGCGCGGTGTTGCTTGCCCATACGCCAAATCCAATGATCGCGATCACGATCAGCGCGAACACGATGCCGATGAATTGATCAATGCGGCGCATTTTGATGGACTCGCTCACTGATTTCGTCGAGCGCGGCGATTTCGTCGGCGGTCAAGCGCCAGCCGAGCGCGCCGACATTTTCTTGCGCCTGGCGCGCGTTCTTCGCGCCCGGAATCGGCACGGTGTTTTTGCACATCGTCCAATTCAACGCGACTTGCGCCGGAGTTTTGCCGCGCGCGTTTCCAATTTCGCGCAAAGTCGCGATGAGCGGTTGGATGCGCGCGAGCAGTGCGCGCGAGTAACGTTGCGCGCGCAAACCGGGCGGCGGATTTTCCGGCGTATATTTGCCGGAGAGTAACCCCATTTCGATTGGGCTGTACGCGATGATCGTAACGCCCAACTCGCGGCACGCGTCCATCACGCCGTTGTACTCGATGCCGCGCGAAAGCAAACTGTACTTGACCTGGTTCGACGCGAGCGGAATGTTGCGCCGCGCGAGCTCGCGATGCGCGCGCCGCGTTTGCTCTGCGCTGTAATTGGAAACGCCGACCGCTCGAATCAACCCAGCGTCGCGCGCGTCCTCCATTGCGCGCATCCAACTTTCAAGCGCGACCGGCGGAAACGCCCAGTGCATTTGATAGAGGTCAACGCGCGCCAGCCCCAATCGTTTCAAACTGCCGCGCAACGCGGGAAGCAACCGGGTCGCGCTCAAGCGCCACGGAAACGGAAAACATTTTGTCGCGATAACCGCGCGCGGCGCGCGCAAAAATCGCGCGAGAAACTTTTCCGAGCGACCAAACCCGTACACTTCGGCGGTGTCGAAAAAATCAATTCCGCCCGCGACGCTCGTTTCAATCGCGCGGCGCACATCGTCTTCGCCATAGCCCTTGCCGAATTGCCAAATTAGCGAGTCGCCCCACGACCACGCGCCAATCCCCATCGGCGCGATTTGCAAATCCGTTTTGCCCAATGTGATTTTCATTTCGTCCATTTTGTTTCCTTGTTTCGCGCTCAATACCTGCGCCAAAATCTCCCCACGGATTCAAAGGAACACGGATCAACAAAAAATATCCGTGTTCTTTTGAATCCGTGGAAAAAATTTCAGGTGGTATTAAAGTTGGCGGAGGTATTGACTTTCGATCACAACATTACTGCCACACAAACACGCGCGTTTCACTCGGCGGACTCGATGCGGAAATTTGCGCGCTCGTCGCGGGCGCGCGCGCGGCGGTCTGACTCACGACGACGACGTACCATGCAAAGCGCGCGCCTTCCGCGCCGGGATACATTGACGCGTCGAGTGTTTTGCTCGTGCCTTGTTTGATTTGAAACGACCATGATTTTTTTTGCGCGCCCGCGCCGGTCGAAAGGTTCAGCACGTAAAATTCATTCGGCTTGAGCGTCGCGGGCGATGCCCACGCGAGCGTCGGCGCATCCTTGCCGCGCAAAATAAAATTATCGGGGGGCCACAACAAATTCGGCGCGGCGTACGTGAACAGCGATCCCAGGGTCGGCGTCATTTGCGCGAACAAGGTCGCGGTTGCGGTCGGCGTCCAGCCCTGGTTCGGCACGATCAATGTTTGCCCGACGCGCAGAAAATCGCTGTCGAGTTGATTCGCGATGCGAAGCGCGTCCACTGTCGTGCCGTACGTCGCGGCAATCGCGATTAATGTGTCGCCGCTTTGGATCGTATGATAAATCACCCCCGATGCGGCGAGTGTCGCCGCAGTCGGGGGTGATTCTTGCGAAACCGGTGTGGGTGTTCTGGTCGGCGGCGGTGGGGTTGGAGTTGGTCGCGGAATCAACAGCACATCGCCGACGCGAATTTTTTCGTCCTTCATTCCGTTCGCCGCGATAATGGATTGAACGGACACTTTGTATTTCGCCGCGATTTCGATGAGCGTGTCGCCGGATTTAATCGTGTACTTGTCCGGCACGAGCGTCGCGGTGGGCGAGGGCGAAGGGGGCGGCGCGGTGACTGGAATAATTGTAACCGCCGGAGTGATTGAACGCGCGCGCGTCGGCGTGGGCGTGGTGGCGGACGCGAAAAAACGCGCTGTGCCGCCGAGCAAAAAGAAAAGCACCGAGCACACCACCAGGACGAGCAAAACAATTCCCGCGACCATAATCCAGGGCGAGACCGATTCGGGTGTCGTCTCGCCGAGATGCGCGGGCACGCGTTGCACCATTCGCTCGACGCGCCACGATTCGTTTTTGCCGCCGGGTCGGGAGGGCGGTGTCGGTCGTTCTTGAGTCATGAAAGATTACGCCTCAACCATTTTCGTTTCGCGCACGTTCATTTCGTTGGGCATTATAACAAACCTTGCGAAATTTGCCAATAGGAAGAATATCGCGCGAAATGAAATTGATGTAGGGGCGAAGCATTTTTCGTCCCGCGCGCGCGGGACGAAAAATGCTTCGCCCCTACCATTGACGCGCGTATCTTTTCCGAGTAAAATCCGCGCACTAGAATTTTTCTGGAAAGGAGCGCGATGCAAAATCATTTGCGCGTGGCGCGCGAATCCACCTGGCTCGAAA
>JACRPR010000022.1:0-13577 GCA_016223105.1 Chloroflexota bacterium
AACGCTACCGCCCGCCGATTCCGCCGCAAAGTGTACCGCGAAATGCAAGTACGTTTGCCCGCGCAAACCCCACACGCCAAAAATGCGCGACCGTGGCGGAATCGGCGGGCAGGTGTTTGCAGACGCGCATTACTCTTAAAATCAGATTATGCGTAGCACAATCGCCGTATAAGTTGCCAAGACCAAAAGAAGCAGGAATGAATACCAAGCAATCATGCCCAATGATAGCATATACTTGAGTCGCGCGATGCGTCCGCGAATGCCACTTGGTTGTTGCTTGTGTAGTCTAATATCCCGAAATTCATACTGCTGAATCAGTACAGTAAATTTCGTGGGGTCGCTCTCCATGAAGATTTTTTCCACCTCACGAACTTCGCTGCCGTCTAAAGCCATTGTTGCTATTTCGCCTGATTCGATATACATGAACAACAACAGGACTATTGCAAATGGCAGTACAGCGAGGAAGTTGTTTGACTTAATTGAGATGAGAAATCCCATGTATGCCAATGCCAGAGTGATTGTCCACCCGCGTAACGTGGCTCTTTGTGCGAAGTGTCTTGTATAGGATTCAAAACCTGTATCTATCTCTTTGGCGATTATAGATATTTTGTGTTCTAGGGGTGATATGTTGCTCATCTAGTTCAACCTTTCCATACAAGAAATATCCATGTCACTTGTTCTTGCGTCTGCTTGTGCGCAACATTCGTATTGTAACGGCGTGTCTGCAAACTTACAATCTACGCACCGAAACTAGCGGGAAGCAAGGGAATTTGCCATGCCCCCCGCATCTTTGGGTGCGGGAAACCAAACGGGATTTTCCGCACCTGTGTCTGTCAAGGATGATTCATTGCGCCTCCTAGATTTTCAGATTGTCCAACGGGCTTTTGATTTTTTGCATTCCGCGTTCGGTTACGTGGGTGTACCGTTCAGTCGTCTCAATACTCCCGTGCCCAAGCAATTCCTGGATGTATCGCATATCCGTTCCGTCTTCAAGCAGATGCGTAGCGAACGAATGGCGTAAAGTGTGGAACGTTGCCGGCTTGGTAATGCCGGCTTTCTTCGCCGCATCCTTAAAAGTCTCTTGCGCTGAACGTTCTGCCAAATGATCCGTCCGATCTTCGCCGGGAAATAACCAATCCTTCGGCTTGAACAAGCGAAAGTATTCGCGCAATACTTCCAATGCAATCGGCGATAGCAAGGTATACCGATCCTTTGCGCCCTTGCCGGCGGTAATTCGGATCGTCATCCGCTTGGAATCAACCTCATTCACTTTCAATCGCACCGCTTCCCCGACACGCAAACCCGCCGAGTATGCAATCATCAACAGCGCCTTGTGTTTGAGATTATACGTCACCTTGAATAATCGCGCCACCTCTTCGCGACTCAAGACGACCGGCAATTGTTGTGGGCGTTTCATTCTGGGCAAATCGCACACCTTGCCGCGTTGCTTGAGCGCGATGTCGTACAGAAAAATCAACGCCGTGCGCGCGCCGCGACAATACGCCGCAGAATAATTTCCGCTCGATGCCATTGTGACCAAGTACGCGCGAACCTGATCGTGCGTCGCTTGCTCCGGCGCAATCTGTTTTGCTTTCAGCCAATCAAAATAATTTCGCAAATGTTGCCCGTACGCTTTGCGCGTGCCATAAGCCATTCCACGCAAAACGAGTTCATCGTCCACTTGTTTGATGAACGGGTGCGGTGGATTCGTCGTTAGCGGTTTGTCTTTGCCCGGCATGTAACGATGGTACGGTTTTTTCGTTGGCGGCGTATCATTTGCCTTTGGTCTGACCGCGATCATTTTCGGCGGCGGCGCGGGCGGCATCGCGACGATTTCGGCTAACGCTTGGCGCGTCACTGGCGATTCTGGGAACGACCACTGTTTACGTTCGGGATTCCAACGCGCGCCGGGAATTTTTTTCAACCGTGTTAGCTCGGCGTCACCAAAGCGCGTCAGCGAAACCCACACCTTGCCATTTTCGGTCTGCTCGATTTTGAGTGTTGCCATTCGCGTGGCTCCTGCGATGATGGATTTTGCGCGCAAATAAAAACACCTGTCGTCAGCGCGCGCAATCACACGCGCCCATCGAACAGGTGCGAACAAGTGAAGAGTACAACGTGCCACGAGCGCAAGCCGATCATCCGAATTTCTCCGACAATCTGCAAATCAAAAACCCGTGGAGTCAAAGCCAAGCGTTCAATTGCAAGTATATCGCGAAGAATCGAAATCGTCAAAAACGTGAGACGTGACAGGTCTCACAATTAATTCACCCGATCGCGTTCCCGCGCGCGCGCCAACACCGCCTCGGTTTGCAATTTCACGTCGTTCATCCCGGTTTCAATGTACGGAAACAAAAATAACACGGTTGTAATTCCGAACGTGATCCCGGTGATCCAGCGCATCCACGAATTGAACGAGCCGAGCGCATCGCCCGCGTAAAATGATCGCGGCAAAAAATTGCCGGTCAGAAACGCGAGCCACGCGTTCGAATCGCGAAAGCCCAAGCCGCTTGTCCCGGCAAGCGCGTCGTTCAACATATGTGACACGCCATCAATCCCGACCGGCAAAATTCCCAGCGCGAGCCACCAAAGCGCTGAGAGTTGCCAGCCGGTTTTACGCGTGAAAATAAAAATCAGCGCGCCGAGCCACATACTGCCGTAAAACGAAATCATCCGATCACTCCACGCGATTTTCCAACCCATCGTCGCGTTGCCGTTGAATTGGCGCAGACCCAGGAAGCCGTCTTGATCCCACACCGATTTGATTTCTTCGAGCGAGTACATCGGCTCATCGCCAAACGCAAAGAGCGAGCGTTGTGGAAGTTGATGACAGAACAAACTGTAAAACGAGTACACACTTTCCGCCGGTTTCGTCGCGCCCGCTTGCATCAACACCGGCGCGAGAAAGGGCGTCCACACCCACGCGCCGTAAATCGCGATGAACACGGCGAGCCAATGTTTGCTAAACCAAAGCGCGAAACGATCAATCGCGATGACGAGATCGCGCGTGCGCCCGGTAACTGCGGGTTGTTGCATTTTTTCTCCTTGCGCGAATTATACTTGCTTTTCGTTCAGCGGCAAGCGTGGATACGTAAAAGAAATTTATTCCCACGGATACAAGAGAACACGGATATTTTTTTATTCTCTTTTCTTCATCCGTGTTCCTTTGTTTCCGCGGGAAAATTTTTGCAAAGCATTGACGCGATCAGCACTTTATTTTATACTGCCGCGCAAATCCAAACAGGAAGCGAAGGAATGAGCACTCTAGACATTTACAATTTTATTCGCGTGAACGATCAACTGATCACCGGCGGACAACCGACCGAAGAGCAAATCGAATCAGCCGCTAAAGAGGGATTCAAAATCGTGATCAATTTGGCGACGATCAGTCCGCGCTATTCTCTGCCCGATGAAGCGGGCTTGGTGCATTCGCTCGGAATGACGTACCATCACATCCCGGTCGTGTGGAGCGATCCGAAAGAAAGTGATTTCGACGCGTTCGAAAAATTATTTCAACAACTCGGCGCGGAAAAAATTTTATTACACTGCGCGGCAAATTATCGCGTCAGCGCGTTCTATTCGCTGTACGCGCTGAAACACCTGGGCTGGTCCGAAGCGCGAGCCGATGCGTTTCGCGCGCCGATTTGGGCGAGCAGTGATTTTCCGGTGTGGGAAGATTTGATCCGGCGGATCAAATTGAAAATTTTATCCGCGAATAACGCGAATCGCGCGAATGAAAAATAGGATTGTTTGCCGGATTGAGAAGGCAGAGAGGGCACAGAGGGCGTAAAAAAAACGCTCCATTGCAATTATCAACGGAGCGTTTTCGTTTTCACGGACGCGTGAATTATTTGACTTCGACGACCGCGCCAACTTCTTCCAATTTCTTTTTGGCTTCGGCGGCTTCTTCTTTGGTCGCGCCTTTTTTGATGCTGGCGGGCGCGGACTCGACGAGTTCTTTCGCTTCCTTCAAGCCGAGCGTGCCGCCGGTCAATTCGCGCACAACCTTGATGACCGGAATTTTTTGCGAGCCGGCGTCCTTCAGAATGATTTCGAATTCGGTTTGTTCCTCAGCCGGCGCCGCCGCCGCGCCGCCTGCCGCCGCCGCGCCGGGCCTTGCCGCCATCGCGACCGGTGCCGCCGCGCTCACGCCGAGTTTTTCTTCGAGTACTTTAACGAGTTCCGATGCTTCGATCAGCGTCAGCCCTTGAATGTCTTCCGCGATCTTGATCAATTTTTCAGATGCCATTGGTATTTCTCCTTGTTTTCATTTTACGAATTACGAAATACGAATTACGAATTGCGTACTGCGTATTGCGTATCGTGTTTTGGTTACGACGCCGCGCCTTGTTTTTCGAGTTGCTCCGCGCGTGCCTTGAGCAAGTACAACACCTGGCGAATGCCGGACGCGACCACGCCGGCGACCTGGGTCGCGGGCGCGTTGATCGTGCCGAGCAAGCGACCGAACAATTGCTCGCGCGAAGGTAGATTGGCGAGCGCCGCGGCTTCCGCGCCGCGCATAATACTGCCGCCCATAATCGCGCCTTTGACTTTGACTTCTTTATCTTTCAAGAAATCGTTGAGCGCTTTGGCAGTCCCGGCAATGTCGTTGTAGCAAAACGCGATCGCGGTGGGTCCTTCGAGCAAATCGGTTGGCACCGGCAAGCCGGCGCGTTCGAGCGCGCGCACGACGAGCGTGTTCTTGACGACGTGCAAACCACTTTTCATTCCGCGCAATTTGTTACGCAGACCGGCGAGTTCCGCCACCGGCAAGCCGCGATAATCGGTGAGAATTACCGCTTGCGCCTTTTGAAATTTTTCCGTCAATTCGGCGAGCGTTTCTTCTTTGCGTTCACGAGTGACTGGCAATTGAATTCACCTCCTTTGCGATTGGAGATTGGAGGTTGGAAGTTGGACGTTGGATGTTGGAGATTGGAGGTTGGATGTTTGCGATCACTAACATCCAATTTCCAATTTCCAATTTCTAACGTCTAATCCCCAATTTCAAATCTCACACGCGGGGTGATGCGCCTACGGTCATTGGCGATATTCGATTGAACACGCAGTCGCGATTTACGCGGCGGCGTGGGCGTTCGTGGCTTCGTTCACGTTGAGCCGGATGCCCGGTCCCATCGTGCTGGCGACAACAATTTTTTTGATGTAGATGCCTTTGGCGGCGGTTGGTTTCGCGCGCATAATCGCATCCAACATCGAGGTCAAATTTTCGAACAGTTGCTCTTCGGTGAAACTCGCTTTGCCGACAATCGTGTGAATGTTGCCGGTCTTGTCGGTGCGAAATTCGACGCGACCCATTCGCAATTCTTTGATGAGGCGCGGCAGTTGATCGGGCGGAACGATGGTCCCGGCTTTTGGACTCGGCATCAAACCGCGCGTGCCAAGAATTTTGCCAAGCCGACCGACCTTCGCCATCATTTGTGGCCCGGCGACCGCGACATCGAAATCGAGAAAGCCGCCTTCGATCTGTTTGATCAGATCATCCGCGCCGAAGACATCCGCGCCGGCTTCTTTCGCGATGCGTTCGCCGTCGCCTTCCGCGAAAACCAGGATGCGAACCGTCTTGCCGGTGCCGTGCGGCATCAGCGTAACACCGCGCACGATTTGATCGGCTTGCTTAACATCCACGCCCATCTTCATGTGCAGTTCCACTGTGCCGGCGAATTTGGTGTACGCCGTTTTCTTGATCAGGGCGACGGCTTCTTGCGGCGTGTACTCTTTGTTGCGATCCACGAGTTTCGCCGCCTCGACATACTTTTTTCCGTGCTGTGCCATTTTTGCTCCTTGCGGTTTTTGCGCGCGTTGTCGCGCTCCCGCAGTTTTGGTAATTGGTAATTGGCAATTGCCATTTACTAATTACTATTCCTTGACTTCAATTCCCATACTACGCGCGGTGCCGGCGATCATTAACATCGCGCCGTTGAGATCCACAGCGTTCAAATCTTTCATTTTCAATTCCGCGATCTCGCGAATTTGTTTTTTCGTTACCGCGCCAACCTTGTTGCGATTCGGCACGCCCGACGCTTTTTCGACGCCCGCGGCTTTTTTCAACAACACCGGCGCGGGCGGTGTTTTCAAGATGAATGAAAATGTGCGATCCTGGTAAATGGTGATCTCGACCGGCACAACCATCCCCGCCATATTCGCGGTCTTGGCATTGTATTCTTTGCAAAAGCCCATAATGTTAATGCCGTGCGGACCGAGCGCGGTACCGACAGGCGGCGCGGGCGTTGCTTTGCCGGCTTGTACTTGCAGTTTGACAATTGCTTTTGCTTTCTTCCCCACAATTCCTCCGAGACATTCGTCGGATGGCCGCGTGGTCAATCAGTCAATTCGCGATTGACTACCTGACCACGCGACTATCTGACTATTATACTTTTTCGACTTGTAACAAATCCAATTCAACCGGCGTGTCGCGTCCAAAGAACGAAACCATCACGCGCACTTTGCCTTTTTCCATATTCACTTCGTCTACGGTGCCGCGAAAATCGGCAAAGGGTCCGTCAACGATGTGAACGGCTTGACCGGGACGATAAGTAATGCGAACTTTGGGCTGGTCGGCTTCCATCCGTTTGAGAATTTTGGTAACTTCTTCTTCGCGCAGTGGCGCGGGCTTGTCGCCCGAACTCACAAAGCCAGTTACGCCCGGCGTGTTGCGAACCGCGTACCACGCTTCTTTTGAATCCGGGTCCTCGGCGTGATATTCGATCATTTCGACCAGGACGTAGCCGGGAAAGACGCGACGCGGCACAACTTTGCGTTTGCCATCGCGCAAATCGAGTTCTTCTTCGGTTGGCACGACGACGCGAAAAATTAACGGAAGCAATTTCGGATCGGTTTGAACGCGTTGCTCCAAACCTTTCTTCACTTTGTTCTCGTAACCGGAATAGCAATGCACGACGTACCACGCGTGCTTGGGTCCTTCGCTCTTTGCCGCGTCAATCGGCGGCGCGGCAGTCGCGTCGGTCATCGCCACAGTTTCATTTTCCGCCGCGCTGTTTTCGGCGGGAGGCGGATTCGGTTCAGGGTTGCTGATCATGGTGTCGTCCACGGTTACACTTATTGGGTGAACAAGAATCGAACTAATGCCGACAACACATAGTCAATCGCGCCAAAAAAGACACTCATCGCGACAATCGTCGAAACCACAATCAAGGTTAGATTGGTGGCTTCTTCGCGCGTGGGCCACACGACTTTGCGTAACTCGGCGCGCGTTTCGCGCACGTACGACATGATTCGATTTTCTTTACGAATTTCTTTAAGCACACTTTACTCCTGCGCGATGGTCATTCACAAACCAAAACACCGCCGCCGCGAGCACGTCTGCGGAAGACGGTGCTTTAAGTTTTAACGCGCGCGCGATTTATTTGGTCTCGCGATGCAAGGTATGTTTGCGTTCGTGGCGGCAATAGCGTTTCAATTCCAAGCGCGCCGTGTCGTTCTTTTTGTTTTTCTCGGTCGTATAGTTGCGATTTTTGCACTCGGTACATTCGAGCGTAACGACCAAACGATTTTCCTTCTTTGCCATTCGATTATCACCTCAAGAAAATTGCGATTCACTCTGGAGCCTTCGATGGGACTTGAACCCATGACCCCGTTCTTACCAAGAACGTGCTCTACCAACTGAGCTACGAAGGCGGGCTAATTTCAGATTTCAAACGCATAAATCGAAAATCTGAAATCTTAAATTCCCAGTGGGGAGGGAGAGATTCGGACTCTCATAGCCGTACGGCATCGATTTTACAGACCGACGCGACTCACCACCTTCGCCGCCTCCCCAGATTCGATTTGTAACCGCGCCTTGAATTGCTAGAGCTGGTGGTCGGAATCGGACCGACGACCTGCCACTTACAAGGCGGCTGCTCTGCCGACTGAGCTACACCAGCATTTTGAGCGCGTGCGATTATAACCATCTTTTCTTAAAATGTCAAAAAACCTTTTGCATTTTCATTCGCGCGCGTGCATTTGACAATTCAATCGGCAAGTGCTAATATGCCGCCGTCATCAAGACCGCCATGTCATTGCGACTTGGCGGTCTATTATCGCTAGCCATTATACAGTAAAGGGGTGAGACACTGTGACAGTCAAGTTGCGAGAAGGCGAGTCCTTTGACAGTCTTCTGCGCCGCTTTAACAAAGAAGTGATGGAAGGCGGCGTGATGAAGGATTTGCGTCGTCGCCGCTGGTTCGTCCCCAAGGGCGAGCAAAAGCGCATTGACGAACGTAAAGGTCGTCGCCGCGCGCGGATGATGCGCTTACGCCAAGAGCAAGAGGAAGGTTAAATGGCACGGCAATCGAAACCCAGTTTTTCTTAAACGAAAAATCGGGTTTCTTTTTTTGCGGAGTCGGCATGGAAGAAAAAAAGAAACGCACGCTTGATGAATGGCAAGACGCGATTGAAAAACAAATTCGCGAGGCGATGGAGCGCGGCGAGTTTGATAACCTCAAAGGCAAAGGCAAGCCGCTCGATTTGGAACGCAATCCGTTTACGCCGGACGAATGGCAACTCGCGTACAAAATTATGCGGGACAACAACGTCGCGCCAGAGTGGATTGAGCAGGGCAAAACAATTCGCGATGAATTGCAAGCGTTGACCGCGTGGTTTGAAAAACAAGCGCAGTGGCAACGCGACCGCGCGCACAAAGCAAAATCGCTCGCGATAGATAAAATGATCGCGGAACGCGAACAGCTTGCGCGCGCGCGCGATAAAACGTGCGCGCGATTTCGCGAACGCGCAGGATTGCTCAATCAGGCGATTGATTTGTTCAATCTCAAAGCGCCGCCGGGCATTCCGCATTTTACGCGCGTTCGCATCGAAGACGCAATCGAAAAATTTCTCACCGCGCGCGGCTGAACAAGACCCGAAGGGTTTCGCAAAGCGAACCCTTCGGGTCTCTTGTTTACGCGATCCGCGCGAGCCGATGAAATTTTTCCGGCACAAGTTTTCGCAGTAACAATTTTTCGTCTGCGCCGAGCGCGCCGAGCGCGATCAACACGATGCCGTACACAATTCCTGCCAGCGGCACCGCGACAATCACGCCGACGCGTTCAATCAGCAACCACAACGCGATGCCCATTATGCCGGACGCGAGTGCGGGTCGCCACGCGAGCGCGACGAATGGAATCGCCGCGAGATTTTTGCGAATGCTGTAATAAAACGGAATCAGCAAAACCATTTCCGAAAAAATCGTTACGAGCGACGCGCCGACGTAACCGAGTTGCGGCACCGCGACCAGGTTTGCCGCGACGTTGAAGACGACGCCGATGATGAACGCGCGCGTGAGAAACCGTTGTTGCCCGAGCGCGATCAGAACGTAATGCGTTACACTGTTGACGAAACTGAACGGCAAGAACCAGATCAACACTTGAAGCGCAATCGCCGAGTGCGGCAAATACGCATCGCCACCGAAAATGCCGATCAATTCGCGCGAGACAAAAATCGTGCCAACCGTAATCGGGAGCGAAATCCACAACAAAATTTTCAGCGCGAGAATGTACGCGCGCAACATCGCGTCTTGCGCGGACGCGGCAAACCGTGAGAGCGCGGGAAAAATCGCCAGCGTGAAATTCGATGGAATGAAGTTGAGCGCGTCAATAAATTTGTACGCGGTCTGATAATAGCCGAGTTCAGTGTCGCCGCGGAGCGGTTGCAAAATCAAAACGTCAATGCGGAAAAAGAGCGACGAGAGCAAATTGTTGAGCATCAATGGAAACGATTCAAAAAACATCCAGCGAATCAACTTGCGGTCCACTTGAAGGCGCGGCACAAAGAGCGCGGTTCGCACGAGTGCGTAAAACGCGGCGAGCGTAAAAATGTTCGTGATGATCGAAACGGTCGCGAGACCGAGATAGCCATAGCCGAGCAGTAGCACAATCACGCCAAGCGTAATCGAAAGCAAGCGCGTCGTTACATCAATCGCGATACGATACTCGAAGCGTTCGTATGCGTTGAACAGAAATGCGAGCGATGCGGCAATCGTGCTGGGCAACATTCCGATCATCAGCAAGCCGAGCGCGAGCGCGGTGTCGGTCGTGAGATTGAAAAACGCAACATAGATTGCGGTCATCAATGTTACCGGCAACAGCGACGCGAGCCACAACAAAATTCGCAAAATCGTTCCGTTCGTGAGATAGCGATTCGCTTGCGCGCGATCACGCGACACTTCGCGCGTGAGCAAAATCCCCAACCCGAAATCGGTGATTGTGTTCGCGAGAAACCACATCGTTACCGCCCAGCCGTAGCGCCCGGTGCCGGTCGGACCCAGGACGCGCAACGACAAGAGCGCGAACGCGAGGTCAATCAATTTCATCAAGAGCGAAGTCGCCATCGGCAGAATCGAATTTTTCGCGACGACTTGAATCTGGGATGTCGCATCCTCACGATAAAAACGCCGCCACGCGAGATACGCGAATCCGAGTACAAGCATCATCGCGCCGATGAACGATCCAATCGCGCCGACGCGGAACGAAACCGGACTGTACTTGAAACGAATTGTGTGCGCGCCGCCCGGCACACCGACCGCGCGAAAATTGTAATCCGCGCGATACAGTGCCGCGTCTTTGCCGTCAATCTGCGCGATCCAGCCGGGGAAATACGAATCGCTCAACACGAGCCACGCCGCGCAATCCTGGTCGCTCTTCACGATAACTTCGGTGAGCGCGTACTTTTCGATCACCACCGGCTTGAGCGCGCACGTCGCGTTGATTTCGGATTCGGGTGCTTGCTCGATCAACACCTCACGCGTCGGATCAAACTGTTTCATCTCCGCGAGCAACGCTGGGCGATCCGCAATCACGCGCGCGCGCGGCACGACGAACGCGCGCGGCAGAACGCGGTCGTTGCGATAAATCTGGATTTCTTGATCGTACACGAGCGAATAGCCCGCGTTTGGCAGAGGGCGTGTTGTCAACACGTACTTGACGTTGAGCAGATTGACGATGGGTGAATCGAACGGATCGGGATTGTAGAACGCGGCGATGCGATTGTAGAGCAATTCATCTTGTGGCGCGAGCAAGCCCATCAACTCGGCGTACTGTTTGGGAATGATCGAATCGTACCCGCGAATGTCCGCGAGATCGAAAAACATTCCGACGTTCGCGTTAAAAGTTTTTTCGTCGCGCGCGTTGTACGTCGTGATGCGAAAATGCGATTTGTCTGCCTGCAAAAATTTCACGGAAGGCGGAACAAATTCAGCGAGCCGCGCGTCCGCGCGCGGATAAAATTGCGTCCCAATCGCGAACAGATCAAGCGTGAGGATCGCCAGCGCGATCCATTGCCAGCGCGCGGTTTGCAACGCGCGCAGGGCGATGCCCGCGCCGATCACAAAAATCGCGAACAATAAAATGTTGCGAAACTCGTACGCGTAAAACATTCGTCCGCTGTCGAACACTTGGCGCGCGAGATCGGACGATTGCACGATGCGCTCCGCGAACGCGAGTGTGGCGTCGCGGAAAAACCAGGTCGCGGCGAGCGCGGCGATGACGAGTGCGCCGAATCCAATCAAGAGATTAGAGATTAGAGATTTGGGATTCAAACGTCCAATCTCTAATCTCCAATCTCTAATCTCTATAAACTGTGCGCCAATTCCGGCAAGCACGGCAATACTCACCGTGTACGGAAAGACCCAACGAAACGGCGAGTGGAGTTGATTGAAACCCGGCGCGCCGTAAAACAAAATCGCATAGAGCGGTGTGCCGAAGGTGAAGAGAAGCGAAACGATCGCGAGGGTGGTGAAGAGTAAAATGTGGTGCGTGAAGCGTGATGCGTGATGCGTGAATAGGGCGATGATGGCGAGGAGCGCGAGCGCGAGTGGCAAGATGCCGACGTACGATCCGGCTTCGACGTAATTTTTGATGCCCCAAAAAATTGTGCCGCTCGGCGCGGCGCGCGTGGTGAAATCGAAAACGTCCAAGTACGCGTGATGCGTCGGATTGCCGAAAAAATCGGGAATGAAAAAGGTGATGATTTGGCGAACCGGGTATGCCCAGCCGATCACTTGATCGTACGAAACGGATCCGCTTCGAAAATTATTTTGAACAAGTTCGTAAAGTGGCACAAGTTGAATCGCCGCGAGCGCGATACCGATGAACGTCATTAGCGCGATGATGATCCACGCGCGAAATGTCATTGCGAGCGGTTTCTGCGAAGCAATCGCACCCCCACCCTGCCCTCCCCCGCGCGCGGGGGAGGGTTGGGGAGGGGGCGATTGCTTCGCTCCGCTCGCAATGACAAGTGAGACTCCGCGCCACAGTGTGTAAAATGCAGTAACGATCAAAATGTACAGCGAAATCTCGACGTGCCCCGCGAGAAATTGGACGCCGATCAACAGCGCGCCGATCAGCGCGAATAAAATTTGGCGCGACGAATCGCGTGCGCGCACGATCAACTCGACGCACGCGAGAATCGCGGGAAGAAATGCCGCCGCGCTGATCACCATCGGAAAAGTGATGCTGACGGTCATAAATCCGCTGAACGCGTACGTCAATGCGCTGATGATTGCGCCGACGCGCCCGACGCCGATCACGCGCATAAACGCGTACATCGCGATCGCGGCGAGCGCGAGTTGAAGCGCGACAAAAATTCCGTACGCGCGTTCAAGCGGCAAAAAATAAAAGAGGATGCTGAACGGATAGAGTGCGGAGTGTTGCCCAGCCGCGAGGAACGGCACGCCGGCAAAGAGGTACGGATTCCACAGTGGAATTTCTTTCGCGCGGAGCGCTTCGACGATCAATTTTTTCCACGCGTAATTTTCGAGCACGAGATCGCTCGCGAGTTCGTTGTGCGGTTGCGTGATCCCGAATTGCGCGGCGAATGAATTCCAGGGTGGAAAGCGAAACAGATTATCAAAGGGGATGAGCGTCTTGCCGCCGAAAATTACCGGCGCGAAAAAAAACGCGGCAAGCGCGAGGAACACTGCGCCGATCAGCCAATCGCGCCGGGTCACGCGGATTCCACGCGCGCGGATGTGTTTCCGAGCGCGCCGAGTCGCCAGCGAATTTCTAACACGCGCCACGCGGCTTCGAGTTTGATCGGCACGGACATTTTTGATTTGCCAATGCGCCGGTCTTCAAAATAAATCGGCAGTTCTAAAATTCGCAAACCATATTTTTCGGCGAGGTATGCCATCTCGACTTGAAAGACATAGCCGTTCGAGATAATGTTGTCGAGCGGAATCTGTTCGAGCGCGCGACGACTCCAACATTTGAACCCGGCGGTTGCATCGCGTACTTGCAAACCCAGGATCACGCGCACCCACACGCTGTTCGCCCACCAACTGAGCAAGTACCGCCAGCCGCTCCAGCGCGGATCGAGTTTGCCGCCGCGCACATAGCGCGAGCCGACGACGACCTCGTGATCGTTCAAACGTTGAATGAACTGGGGCAAATAATCCGGCGAGTGCGAAAAATCGGTATCCATTTGGATGATGCACGCGGCGTCGCGTTCCAACGCCCAATGAAACCCGGCGACATACGCGGTACCGAGTCCCATTTTGCCGGCGCGATGAATCACCGAAACGCGACCTGGGTTTTGATCGCGTAGAGCGTCCGCGATTTTACCGGTGC
>JACRPR010000022.1:13600-16526 GCA_016223105.1 Chloroflexota bacterium
CATGCGCGTCGGCGAGAGGTAATGCCAGCAGGGTTTGAATCATCGGCGCGAGGTTTTGCGCTTCGTTATAGGTTGGCAGGACGATGCAAGTTTTCATTTCGATGCAGGCGCGATTATAGCATCGTCAATCGGAAAGGTCAATTTGATTTTAGATTTCAAATTTTAGATTTCAAATTTATCCCGGTCAATCTGAAATCTGAAATCTGAAATTTAAAATTAGCGCGATTGCCAATCTTTAAGGATTGAGTATAATGCGAATGGCTTGAAGGAATTTGCTCCGGAGAAAGTGAGATGGCTGTCACAATTTTGATCGTGTGCGGCGACAAGACGGCGATCACAGCATACGCAGGTCTGTTCAATAAAAAAGAATACAGTGTCTTTTCCGCGCAGAGTGGGCGGCAAGCATTGGCGCAAGCCAAAGCGCGGCGCTTTGATGCGATCGTTGTGGATGTGTCGGGCTCGCGCATCAATTGTAAAAATGTGTGTCATCGGATCAAAAGCGAAACGTCCGCGCCGATGCTGGCGATCACTGCGCCCAACGCAAAACTCGATGCCGCGCTCGCGTTTGCGGCGGTGGTGCCCAAGCCGGTGTCGGGAAAAAAATTAGCCGCGCGCGTCAAAGCCGCGATTGAAAACAAACCGCCGCGCTTGTTCAAGATCGGCGCGCTCGCGCTCGATTTGGAAAAACGTAAATTGACGCGCGGCAGTAAAACGTTTTCGCTCACGCCGAAAGAGTTCGTGCTCTTGCGCTTTTTTGTTTCCAAAGCCGGACAAATTGTCACGCGGAAAACCTTGATGAAGGAAATTTGGGAGACCGAATATCTGGGTGATACGCGCACGCTCGATGTGCATATTCGGTGGTTGCGCGAAAAAATCGAGGACAAGCCGAGCGAGCCGGCGCGTTTGCAAACGGTGCGCGGACAGGGATACCGATTTACGATTTGAAAAGACCCGAAGGGTTCGCTTCGCGAAAACTCTTCGGGTCTTTAATTTTTTCGTGTCAGCACCAGCCACATAAAATATGGAATCGCAAGTTGGCGTTTGATGCGCCACGGTTCGCGCAGTAAACGATACGTCCACTCGAACCCGGCATCGCGCATCCACTGCGGCGCGCGCGGCGCGATCCCGGCGAGTGTGTCGAATGTGCCGCCGACTCCCATCGCGATTGAAACATTGGACAAGCGCGCGGCGTTGCGCGCGATCCACAATTCTTGTTTCGGCGGTCCGAACGCGACGAACAAAATTTGCGCGCGCGATGTGTTAATCCGTTCGATGATCGCATCATCTTCTTCGGGCGCGGGCGATCCCGCATAGCATCCCGTAATCTCCAATCGCTTAATTCTCTTTATCAACTCCTCAGCCGCGCGTTCCGCGATCCCAGGTCGGGCGCCCAACAAAAAAACGCGCTGACCCCATTCCGCCGCGCGCACACAAATGCGATCCATCAAATCTTGACCGGCGACGCGTTCTTGAAATGGTTGACCCAGTCGCCGCGCCGCCCACAACAAGCCAACTCCGTCCGGCACATTGAGCGCGCACGCGTTCAACACGCGCGCAAATTCCGCGTGCGTTTGCGCCATCACGACGAATTCGGGATTGACGGTCGCGATCTGATGCAAACCTGGTTCGCGCAAAAATGTTTCGATGCGCGCGAGCGCGTCGTCGTACGTTACGTTGTCAATACGGATGGAGAGGATGTGGATGAACGACATCTCACGGTTTCTTGGTCTTGATCGCAGGTGGTTCGGTGGGGAATGGAATCAACCCCACCCGTTTTGCGGCGCGCCACAACTGTTGATCAAATGTCGCGATCGTGATCGGCGTACCCAGCGTCTCTTGCCAGATTAGCGCGGCGGCAAGATGAACTGCATCGTAACCGCGCAAGTTGTGCTCCCACGCGAGCGCGTCGGCGCGGGTGACGAGTTGCTCGGTGATCTGAATTCGGATCCAATCTTGCCACTCGGTTCGAAAAACCTGAAGCAAAGCTAACGCTTCCTTTTGTTCTAACGTCCCAGTCCGCACAGTCTTGGCAAATGTGGCGGCAACTTCCGCGCGGCTAATGATCGCCATACCGATCGAATCCGCGCGATCAAATATCTCGATAATTTGATCCGAACCTGGCTCGGCGAGATATCTTTTCATCAGTGCGCTAGCATCCAGATAGAGTAACATTGACGATTACCTCAGTTGCGATCCTCGATCAAAAGTTCAGCCCCAGTGCGATTGCCGCGTGGCTTGACGGTCGGAATTCTTCGCTTGGGCTTTCGCCCGCTCCACTCGATCACACCGGCTTTGATCAATTCCTGCATCCGATCCTCGACCGAAGATTTCACCGGCACGATGCGTCCGACCGGCTTGCCGCGCTCGGTGATGATGAGCGTGTTGCCGGCTTTGACGTGGCGGATGTACCGTGCGAGTTGTTCTTTTAATTCGCGAATGCCGACGGTTGTTTGCGCCATTTTTACCTTCCTTTGAATGTGTCCACATTATACGTGATGAGGACACAACGAGCAAATGAATGAAACCGGTTTTCTCTGCCACCAGCCAGAGAGTGGACCAGTGCGAAACATATAAACACCATCAGGAGTGGCGCTGGTTTGGGTTCCAGAAATCGGATCGTGAGTGTGGTCATCGGTACTCCCCACTCCGCCACTGGCGGTGCAATTACTCGGTCCTCCATTGCACGCCACGACGCGCCAATAATAAGTGGCGTCGTAATCCGAGTCCTGAACCTGGAGAGACATCGTTGCGCTCGTTGCCCAGGACGTTGCCCGAAGGACGGTCGGGTCAAGGTTGGCAACCTTGGTTTTATCTTTATCCCCATACCAGTTCAAGGTTTTTGAGTCGCTGTCACAGTTGCCGTTTATCCCCCAACTGGTTGGGGCGCTAATCGAAAGAAGTGGGGACAAAATTCTGTCGGTCGTAC
>JACRPR010000184.1 GCA_016223105.1 Chloroflexota bacterium
GCGGCGCGCGCGCGCGGCACATCAACGCGGATTTGTTGATGAGTGTCGCGATTATCGCGGCGACCGCGCTCGGCGAATTTATTTCGGCGGCGTTGATTGTCTTTTTTATGAGCATCGCGCATTTCCTCGAAAATTTCACGACCGAAAAATCGCGCGCGGCGATTCGGCATCTCATCGCACTCGCACCGACGACCGCGCGCGTTTTGCGCGATGGCGCGGAAATCGAAACGCCGATTGCCGCATTGCGCGCGGGCGATGTCATCGTCATCCGCCCGGGCGAACGCTTGCCCGCCGATGGCAATGTCATCGAGGGCGCGAGCGCGGTTGACCAATCGCCGATTACCGGCGAATCGCTTCCGGTTGAAAAACGCGCGGGCGATACAATTTTCGCCGGCAGTGTGAATCAGCGCGGCGCGTTGCAAGTGCGCGTGTCGCGCGTCGGGCGCGATTCACTGCTCGGCAAAATTATTCGCTTGGTCGAAGAAGCCGAAGCCGCCAAAGCGCCGGTGCAAAAATTCGCGGATCGCTACAGCGCGATTTATTTGCCGGTTGTGATTGGCGCGTCGCTCATCACGTTCGCGCTCACGCAAAATCCGACGAACGCGATTGCGGTGCTCGTCGTCGCGTGTCCGTGCGCGATTGCGCTCGCGACCCCGCTCGCGGTGGTTGCCGGTGTTGGGCGCGCGGCGAGTCAGGGCATTCTCATCAAAGGTGGTTTGTATCTCGAATCGCTCGCGAAAATCAATACACTTGTGATGGACAAGACCGGGACGTTGACGTTTGGGCGACCGCGTGTGACGGATGTTGAAATTTCAGATTTCAAATTTCAGATTTCAAATTCACAATCACAGGACTTGGGCGCGTCTGTCATTTCGAGGAGCGAAGCGACGAGAAATCTCGACCCAACAGCGAGATTTCTCGCTTCGCTCGAAATGACGGACGACAGTTCTAAATCTGAAATTCTCCGGCTCGCGGCGATTGCGGAAAAATATTCCGAGCATCCGCTCGCGTCCGCGATTTTGGATGAGGCACACGCTCGCGGGATTGTGGTCGCCACGCCGGAATCGTTCGAGGTCATCGCGGGGCAAGGTGTTGTCGCGCGATTGAATGGCAATCAAATCGCGTTCGGCAATCGGCGCTTGATGGACGCGCGAGAGATCGCGATCGATCGTGCGCTTGATGAACATGTCGCGGCATTGGAGCGCGAAGGCAAAACCGTGATGTATCTTGCGGACAATCATCACATCGCCGGAATCATCGCGGTTGCGGATGTCGTGCGCGATGAAGTGCCACGCGCGTTGGATGAATTACGCCGCGCCGGGATTCGCGAAATGTTTTTGCTCACCGGCGATAACGCGCGTGTCGCGTCCGCGCTCGCGCAGGAACTCGGTGTGGAACATCGCGCGGAAATGTTGCCCGCCGATAAAATCGCGTTCGTGCGCGATCTGCAAGCGCGCGGCAGGCGCGTCGCGATGATTGGCGACGGGATCAACGACGCGCCCGCGCTCGCGCAAGCGGATGTCGGAATCGCGATGGGCGTCGCCGGCACCGATGTCGCGATGGATGCGGCGCACGTCGCGTTGATGACGGACGATTGGAGTCACATTCCAATCGCGATGCGACTCGCGCGCCGAACATTTCGCACGATTCAACAAAATATCGCGTTCGGATTATTTTTCAACGTCGCGGGATTGTTGCTCGCTTCGACCGGAATTTTTACGCCGGTGATGGCGGCGGCGGCGCAATCGTTGCCGGATGTCGCGGTATTTCTAAATTCGTCGCGGTTGTTGCGCGCGAAATAAAGTTCGTTGAGACCCTAAGGGTTTTCGAAAACCCTTAGGGTCTCAAAATGATTGGATGAAAATTCTACACGATTTTGACCGGGTTTTGACTTGCTCCTCCTACAATCGGACTAGTCTTATAAGCGGCGGTGATGTCGCTCATAAACGATAACGTTGCAGAAGGTGACGTACGCCTTCAGTGCTTTTTGCATTGAAGGCGTTCGATTTTTAGGAGGAAAGATGAAATTCCTACAACGATTGTGGGAACGCATCCGCCCGGTTTCGCGTGGGCAATGGATTTTTGGATTTTCAATTGTTGCCGTTCTCGTGCTCTCGATTGTCGTCGTGCCCTGGGTGTGGGATTACACGAACAGTCCTACGTTTTGCGGGACGCAATGTCACACGATGCCGCCGGAATATAACGCGTGGCAACGTTCGCCGCACGCGCGCGTGAGTTGCGTCGAGTGTCACATCGGGCGCGATTTTATCGCGACCTCGTTCTCGCGCAAAGCCGGTGACTTGATGCACGTCGTGAAAATGTCGAGCGGGCAATATCACTTTCCGCTGTACGCGACCGGGATGTTGCCGGCGCGCGAAGCGTGCGAGCGTTGCCATTGGCCCGAAAAATTTTCGACCGATTCGCTCAAAACGGTCAAGCACTTTGATACCGATATCAAGAACACCGAAATCACAACGTACTTGATGATGAAAACCGGCGGCGGCACGAATCGCGAAGGACGCGGGTTTGGCATTCACTGGCACATTGAAAATAAAATCGAATTTATCGCGCTCGATGAACTCAAACAAAATATCCCGTGGATTCAAGTTACGGATGCGAACGGCAAAGCGACGACATACGTGGATATCGAAAATCCGCCGACGGCAGACCAGGTCGCGAAATCGGACAAGCATCGGATGGATTGTATTGATTGCCACAATCGCATTTCGCACACCTTCCGCAATCCCGAACAAGCCGTGGATGACGCGTTGACGCGCAAACAAATTGATGCCAGCATTCCGTTCATCAAAAAGAAAGCGGTCGAAGTATTGAGCGGCACGTACCGCAGTTTCGACGACGCGAATAAATCTATTGACGCGCTCAACGGATTTTACACGCAGAACTATGCGGACTATGCCAAGAGCAATGCCAATTCAATCAAAGCCGCGATTGAAGCATTGAAGACAATGTATCACACGCTCGTTTTCCCGACCCAGGATTTGTCGTGGACGACGCATCCGGAAAATATCGGGCATCGCGATTGGCCCGCGTGTTTCCGCTGTCACGACGGTAAACATTTTACCGAAGATAACAAGCAAGCGATTCGACTCGAATGTAATGTGTGCCACACTCTGCCCGAAGTTACGAACGGCAGTGGGCCTGCGCCGATCATTTCGCTCGTCCGCACGGATGAACCCGACTCGCACAAAACGACGACCTGGTTGGCGGAACATCGCACTGTCTTTAATTCAACGTGCCAGGCGTGTCACGATACGAACAACGCGGGCGGCAAAGATAACTCATCGTTCTGTTCGAATAGCGCGTGTCACGGTCAGGCATGGAAATATGTTGGACTGAACGCGCCGGCTTTGGCGAAAATTTTCCCCGCCCCTGCAGTGCGCCGCGGCGATCCAAATGTGCCGCCGAAAAATGTTCCGCATCCGATTGGCGGCTCGCCGGATTGTCAGGTGTGTCACGGCGCGAACAAAACGCGACCAATGCCCGCGGACCACGCGGGGCGCAAGAATGAAGTGTGTCTCGCGTGCCACAAACCCTCCACCGCGGCGGCAACCGCGACGCCCGCGCCCGGCGCGACGCGCACGAGTGCCGGCGGTCCTCCCGGCATCACGCACGACACAGCGGGACGAACGCAGTGCTTGGGCTGTCACGCGAACAATGCGACCGGCGTTCCGCAAATTACAAAATTCCATAAGGATTTTGGATTCACGAACAATAATTGTTTGACGTGCCACAAGCCCGCCGGCGCGGCGCAACCCGGCGCGGCACCCACCACCGGCGCGCCTGCAAGTGGTGGCATCAAGAAATTGCCGGCAACTCACGCGGGACGCGCGATCTGCACTGCCTGCCACACACCAGGTCTCGCCGGCGCGCCGAAATTACCGGCGTCGCACACCGGGCGCACGGACGAAACGTGCAAGGCGTGTCATCAGGGTCCGTAAACAGTAAATAGTTATTCGTAATTGGTAATTGCCAATTACGAATTACCAATTGCCAATTACCAAAACAAAAATCTCTGCACGCAGAAATTAGCGTGCAGAGATTTTTGTTTTGGAAAACAAATTGGTTATTCGATCTCAAACAAACAATGCGGATCGCCGGCGGCGATGCACTTTATTTCTTTGACTTTGACCGATTTTTTCCACGCCTCTTCCAAAAATCCGGCGATGTATCCGGCGAGCGGATGGCAGATTGGTTTTTTCTGGCGTGGCACGGAGGAAGCCAGGACGGAATCGTTCACTTGAATCGCGACGTTGCCGTTGTCGTTCAGCAATGTGCCCACGCCCCAGTGCGCTTCGGTGAACGCGAGCAATGCGGCGTGAAGCAAATCAGTTCCTTCGATGCCCAAACGCGTATGCAACAAGCGCGCGCCGCGCGCGCCGCCTTTTTTACCGGCGGTGTACAAAATGCCGCCGATCCCAATCCCTAAAAATTTCAATCCGGTTTCGTACAGTTCACCGATAATCCCTCGATCAATCAGCACCGATTCCGCGCGGATCAGGTCGAGCACCTGCTGTGAATTTTCCATCGTGACCCCGCAGTGGAGATTTCAGATTTCAGATTTCAGATTTCAGATTTCAGATTTTCACAGCCAGCAGTGAATCAATTTGAAATTTGAAATCTGAAATTTGAAATTCCTACAACATTCCTTCCGCCGTGATGATGGCTTGCGCGATTTCGCCGAGTTTCTTGTTTTCGTTTTGACTTTTGCGTTGCAGACGGCGGAACGCTTCTTCTTCGGTCAGATTCAAGCGGCGCATCAAAATGCCTTTAGCGCGTTCGACCAACTTGCGCGTTTCGAGTGCGTCGCGCAAATCGTCCACCTCGCGATGCAATGCTTGAAATTCATTGTAGCGCGACACCGCGAGCGCGATCGCCGGCAAGAGATCATGTTCCGACACCGGCTTCATGATGTACGCCGCGACATTCGCGCTCGCCGCGCGTTCGGCGAGTTCTTGCTCGCTGTACGCGGTGAGCAAGATAATCGGAATCGGACGCGTGTGCGTGATCGTTTGCGCGGCTTCAATGCCGTCCATCTCCGGCATTTTGATATCGAGGATCGCGAGATCGGGTTTGAGTTCATCCGCGAGTCGCACCGCCTCTTTGCCGTTTCCCGCTTCGCCAATCACTTTGTGTCCGAGCGATTCCAACTGTCCTTTCAAACTCATCACGCGCAAACTTTCATCATCTGCAATCAAAATTCGGAGTGGTTCCATTTTCAACCTCGTTAGCGCGGGCGAGCCGCCCACGCCACAGTTATTTTTCGATCGCGCCGTTGCGAAATCACGGGCGAGCCGCCCGTGCTACATTTATTTTTCGATCGCGCCGTTGCGTTGAATCCGCACCCACGCGGTTGTGCTTTTATCGTCGCCTTCGCCTTTGGCGATGCCCATTCTGCCGCGCAAATCTTTTTCGACGAGCGTGCGCGCGATTTGCAATCCCAGCCCTTTCGACATTGTCAGATCGAATCCGTCCGGCAAACCGTCGCCGTCATCGCGCACGCGCAATAAAATTTCGTCCTCGTCCCAATCCAACTCGATATTGAGTTTGCCTTCTTTGCGATCGCGAAATCCGTGTTCCATCGCGTTGCAAATCAGTTCGTTCAGCACGAGCGCGAACGCGGTCGCTTGTTTCGACGTAAGAAAAATACTGGGTCCCTCGACGCGCAGTAAAATTTTTTGATCGGGGCGCACCATACTGCGCCGCGCTTGTTCGCCAACGAGCCGCGCGAGTTCGGTGATGTCGGTCGCGCCGACGCTTTCGACCGAGAGCATTTGATGCGACGCGGCAATCGTTTTGATGCGCGTGATCGAATCGCGCAAACTTTCCAACACTTCGGGACGCGGGTTGCGCGACATTTCGAGCGAGAGCAAATCGGCGACGGTTTGCAAATTATTTTTGATGCGATGGTGCATCTCTTGCATCATCGCGTTGAGCGCGTCCGCTTCGCCTTCGGCGCGTTCGCGTTTCGCGATTTCGCGCGCGACCCAGTTCAGCGTGATCCAGGTGAACGCGGGACCCGCCATTCCAAAAATCAGGGTCTCCATCGCGAACAAGAGCGGGTGCGTGTCGGTTTCAAAAATCAGATGCGACGTGATTTCGTAAAACATCACGACCGCGAGAATCAGCAAGGGAATGACTTGCTGTAACGCGAACACGCGTTGCGAAAGCGGCTGCTCTTGGCGCGGTTGGGCTGGCGAAATGACGCTCATACCGTTCTTCGTTTTGCGCCACAGCGCGGACAAAAATTATCTTCCGCGCCAAGCGCGCGACCGCACTGGGTGCAAAACACATTTGCCGGATTTGCGCGCGTCTGCGCGCGCCGCGCGGCTTGCGATTTGCGCGCGGTGTGGCGCGGCGCAACATTCACTTGCGCCTGGCGTTGCCGGTACGTCAAAAATCC
>JACRPR010000054.1 GCA_016223105.1 Chloroflexota bacterium
GCGAATTCAGCCATCGTCGTGTTGGGCGCGCAGATCGCGACGACGTTGTTCGATACGGCGGATCCCGTGGGACAATTCGTTCGCATCAACGGACAAAACTTTCGCGTGGTCGGCGTGATGGAAGCCAAGGGCGGCACCGGCTTTATGAACGTGGACACCCAGGCGTATGTGCCGATCACCACGGCGATGAGTCGTCTCAATCGCGGCGGACAATTTCGCGGGGGCAACACGGTGTCCGTCATCAATGTCAAGATCACCGATATCGCGATGCAAGATACGGTCGTGCAAGAAATCAGCGACGTGTTGCGCGAACGCCATCGCATTCAGTTCCAGGATGATTTCAGCATTCAAAGCCAGCAAGACATTTTGAACACCGCGAATCAAATAACCGGCACGTTGACGATTTTCCTGGGCGGCGTCGCGGCGATCTCGTTGATCGTCGGCGGCATCGGGATCATGAACATTATGCTCGTCTCGGTGACGGAACGGACGCGCGAGATCGGCATTCGCAAAGCCATCGGCGCGCGCAAGATTGACATTATGACCCAGTTCTTGACCGAGGCGATCATCCTAAGTCTTTCAGGCGGATTGATCGGCGTGCTACTCGGCGCGCTGGTCGCGCGCTTGATTTCGGGTGTGAACATGGGCACGACAACGTTGAACACCGTCGTTGACCCCGATTCCGTTTTGCTCGCGGTCCTGTTCTCCGCCGGGGTCGGGTTGTTCTTCGGCAGTTATCCGGCGAATCGCGCGGCAAGTTTGCATCCGATTGACGCGTTGCGGTACGAGTAGTTATCAGTGAACAGTGAACAGTTGACTGTTGACTGTTCACTGTAAACCGAAATGCGTAGATTCATTGTCATCGCGATCCTCGGATCAATCGGACTTGCGATTCTCACCATCGGCGGCGCGCTCGCGTTGGAAAACCAGGATTCGTTTTGCGCGTCCTGCCACACGGAACCGGAGACAACTTTTTTCGCGCGTTCACAAAAAAATCCGACCGACCTCGCGTCCGCGCATGCCGCCGAAAAAATCGCGTGCATTGATTGTCATAGCGGAAGCGGCACATTCGGGCGCGTTACCGGATTGCACCAGGGCACGCGCGATTTGTTCAATTATGCGCGCGGCGCGTACCATCGCCCCGCAATCACAACCCAGCCGCTCGGCGATGAATTGTGCGTGAAATGCCACGCGCAAATTCTCGCGACGCGCGAGAGTGGCAGTCGCCCGATGAATGGGCATTATCATTTTTATTTACCGGCGTGGAAGGCAACTGACAAATCTGCCGCGCGCTGTGCGACCTGCCACACCGCGCACACGCCCGGTCTGGCGAGTTTGAAATTTATGGCGCAAGGCAAAGTCGGCAAGTTGTGCGAAGATTGCCACACCGCGTTGAGCGGAAAAATTGTTCGGTAAGTGTTTTGAAATTTTCTGTGGCGCGGCTTTTCCAAGCCGCCGATGCGGGCTCGAAAGCCCGCGCCACAAATTTCAAAACACGCGCAAAGGCAAATTTGGAAATTTGCCCTACGTTGCAAAGAGGAAAAGATGAAGCAATTTCGTTGGCTCTTGATTTTAATTGGAACGCTCGCGGCGATCACCGCGCTCGCCGCGCCAACCATTTTTGCCGGTGATCCGGGTTCGAGTCCGTTCGATGCGATCCGCGTCAACGGCGCGTGGCAAACACTCCCGGCAAACACAAGTTTGTGGTACTATTTCGATTACTCGGGCGACCGGACAAAAATTCAAGCGTTGTTGGAAGATGACATTTACGAAGAGCCGACGCGTCCCGAAGAACCGCGCCGCTCCGCCAAAGTTCGCATGGGCATTTATACAACCGCGCTCGCGTACGATTGGGTACGCGATCCCGGTGTGCCGCCGATTGGTTTGGGAAGCAAACCGGCGGAAAGCGTGGATGTTGGCAAGTTCGACCTGGTCTGGCAAGGCGCGTTTACGATCAGCGGTCGCTTTTTCGTCGTCGTAACAAACGACAACGCGTTGCCGATCAAATTTCGCTTGACCGTGCGCGGCGAAAGTGTAACGCTCGCGCCCAAGCCAACTGAAACACCCGTGCCGACGCCATTGTTCAACACGCCCACCGCGATTGGATCGGTTACCGGCAAATTCGTTTTGCAAGAATGGAGCGGCGGTCCGATCTATACCGTGAACGGCGACGGCACCGGTTTGAAAATGTTGACGACCGGTTTGGATCCGACCTGGTCACCCGACGGCAAACAAATTGCGTTTGTGCGTTGGACGACGCCGGGCGGATTATATATTATGGACGCGGATGGCGCGAACGAATTTTTGTTGTTCGATCCACCGCTGATGAGTTCGCCGCGCTGGAGTCCCGACGCGAAAAAGATCGCGTTCACCTGGCAAAAGGGCGGCAAGCCGGAATCCACGTCGTGTTTCCGCACAACGTGTTTTACAATTCCGGCTGATCCATTTTGGAAACTAGGCGTCGTCGAAATTCAAAAAGTAATTTCGTCGGACGAAACCAAACCCGAACTCACCGAACCCGCAAGCACGACTCATTCATTCTCGCCGTCGTGGAACAAGGATGGACGTTACCTCGCGTTTACGGATGGCGGAGTTGGAATTTTACACACGGACACATTGAGCAACACATACAAAGCCGTGTTTACCGACAACCCGCGCGTGCAAGCCGCGACGTGGAGTCCCGACGGCAATCGCATCGCGTATCAAACCTGGCAACACGATCACTGGGAAGTCGCGGTGATGGTGTACGATGGCACGCACGCGACTGCACTCACGAAACAAAATCCATTCGCGTTCAAGCCGGTCAACAGTGTCGCGCCGATGTGGAGTCCCGACGGCACGCAAATTATTTTCTTGTCGGATCGCAATGGCAAGTGGGAATTTTTCGCGATCAACATTGACGGCACCAGCTTGCGCCAGGTTTTGAAAAGCGTGAGCGACCGACTCGGTATCCAGTACAACTTTTCCAACGAACGCGTTATTGATTGGAGTAAATAAAAATTTTGCGAAAGATATTGATTTCGCAAAATCGCATAAAACTCCTGTGCAATCATCAACGTATGATTGATTGATGAACGATCAATCCAAAATCCCAGGAGGGGAAGTGAAACACACCAAACTGTTTTTTGTTTTAACGCTACTCGCGCTGATCGTGATCGCGTGTAGCGCGGAACCGACGCCCGCGCCCAAGCCGACCACCGCGCCAGTGTCTGCGCCGACAAGCGCGCCAACTGCCGCGCCAGCCACGACCAAGCCCGCGCCGACCACCGCGCCCACCGCCGCCGCGTCCGGCGATGTGCGCGTGGTGATGAAACCCGGCATCAGCGAAGCGCGCTTTCGCGTGCGCGAGCAACTCGCCGGCGTGAACCTGCCGAGCGATGCGATCGGCGCGACGAAAAATATCTCCGGCACGATCATCGGCAAGCCCGATGGCACGATCGTACAAGCGCAATCCAAGTTTCGCGTGGATATGCGGACGCTCGTGAGCGACCAGGATCGGCGCGATCAATTTTTGCGTCGCAACGTGATCGAATCGGATCAATATCCGTTCGCGGAATTTGTGCCGACCGAAGCGAAAGGATTTCCGCTTCCGATCAAAGATGGCGACATTGCGTTCCAACTGATCGGCGATCTGACAATTCGTAATGTTACTAAATCCGTAACCTGGGATGTCGCGGGCAAAGTAACCGGCAACAAAGGCGTTGGCACGGCGAAAACAAGTTTCAATTTTGCATACTTTAATATCACGCAACCGCGCGTGCCGCTCGTGTTGAGCATCGAAGACAATATCAAACTCGAAGTGGATGTAACCGTCGAGCGCGAGTAGGTGAAGCGTAAAACGTAAAGCGTAAAACGTGATGCGTGATGCGTGATGAAAAAATTCACGCATCACGCATCACGTCGAATGGTCAAGATGCGCGAACGTTTGACTCCATTTCTAATTCGTTTTTTCATCGCGACATTGATCGCGTGGATGCTCGCGACCGTGCCATTGCCGCGCCTCACCGCGCAACAATGGTTCGCGTACATTCAAATTCCTATCATCATTTTTCTGCTCGTGTGTTATATCGGCAAACTTTTGATTGACTCGTTTTTCTACAATCACTATAACTCTTGAACGTGGCGCGGACTTTTAGTCCGCGCGTAATTGCGGACTTGAAGTCCGCGCCACGATTTTATTTTCAGGGAGGAACCATGCGACTCGTTCTTATGATCTTGTGCATTATCATCGCTTCGGCGGCGACGGCTGTGGCGGGGTATTACTATGGATTCGATCAAGGGCAAACCCAAGCGACGAATATCCGCACCGAGTTTTTCACACAACGCGGTGCGACGACGAGCGGCACGCCAAGCGCGAGTTCATCTAACGCGACTCCGGATGCATCACAGGGCGGACAACCCGGGCAAGGTCAACAACGTAATCCTGCCGGACAACTTGCCGCGCAACGCGGTGTGATCGGCGTCGTGAAAAGTGTGCAGGGCAATACGATGCAAGTTACGTTGGCGAATGGCAACACCGTCAGCGTAACGCTCGACGCGCAAACGACGATTCAAAAACTCGGCGCGGGCACGCAGGCGGATTTGCAAGCCGGGCAACGCGTCACCGTGCAAGGTGATCAGAGCGGCGGCGCGATGGTCGCGCGCACGGTGATTTTAGGATTAGGACAATAATTTCGATCAAAACACTTGCAACAAACAAACCTTCGCCACACCATTCGGCGTCTTTCCACTGATTCAAAGGAACACGGATAAATAAAAAATATCCGTGTTCTTTTATATTTGTGGGAAAACATTCTATCCGCATCGAAATTGGCGCAGGAGTTGAACAACGCAAGCGGTTTTTGATTTGTGGCGCGAATGTGACGCGGGCGGCTCGCCTGCGCTAGCGGATCAATCCGTGAAACGCATCATTCGACTGCACTCCGCTTCGCTCCGTTTCGCTCAGGATGCTAATACACCCCCGCGCCACAAACTTCTTGACCTTGTGCTACACTCGTGATACAATTGCGCCAACTTTCAGTCCCCTATTTTTTTCTTCCGCGCGCGTAAATTTTATCAAGGAGGTGATAGAAGCGCATCGTTACCCACTAGAGTTTTACACGTTAATCGAATTTCATTTTGGAGGAGAAGGAAAATGAAGAAACTCGTACTCGTTTCCATGTTCGTGCTCGTCGCGCTGATTGTCGTCGCGTGTTCCGCACCCGCCCCCGCACCCTCTGCGCCGCAAGTCGTCAAAGAAACGGTCGTCGTGAAAGAAACCGTGATCGTACAACCAACTGCGGCGGCAAAAGCCCCCGAACCAACTAAACCCGCGGTCGCCGCGCCAACTGCCGCGCCCGCGCCGGTCGCGCTTGGCGCGCGCTTTACCGCGATCAAATCGCGCGGCAAAGTGATTTGCGGTTCGAACGATCAAGTCCCCGGCTTTGGTTTTCTCGATAAAGCGACCGGACAATTCACCGGCTTTGATGTAGATTTCTGCAAAGCGCTCGCGGTTGCCGTGTTCGGCGATGCCAAAGCGATCGAGTTCCGCCCGGTCAACGCCGCGCAACGCGGTCCCGCATTGCAAACCGGCGAGATTGATGTGCTCGCGCGTAACACCACCTGGACCGTCAGTCGCGATGCGACGTGGGGTCTTTTTGTCGGCGTGAATTTCTACGACGGTCAAGGGATGATGGTGGATGGGAAAAAATATCCGACCGTCAAGACGCTCAAGGATTTGAAGGATGCCAGCGTTTGCGTGCAAACCGGCACGACGACCGAGTTGAATCTTTCGGATCGGTTCCGCGAAGAAGGCGTAACATTCAAGCCCGTCGTGTTTGACACGGCGGATGCGACATTCGCCGCGTACCAAGGCGGTCGTTGCGACGCGGTTACGACGGATATTTCCGGTTTGGTCGCGCGCCGTTCACTGCTCAACGTTCCCGCCGATCACAAGATTCTCGATGTCGTGATGTCGAAGGAGCCGCTCGGACCCGCGGTACCGCTCGGCGACGCGTCGTGGTACAATGTTGCCAAGTGGACGCTCTTTGCGCTCATCAACGCGGAAGAGTTGGGCGTGGATTCGAAGAACGTGGATCAAATGCTCACGAGTAAAAACCCGGACGTGCAACGGTTGCTGGGTGTGACCGGCGATTTGCACACGGGACTCGGTCTGTCCAAAGATTGGGTCGTCAAGGTGATCAAAGCCGTTGGCAATTACGGCGAAATCTATGACCGCAATCTCGGACCGAACACGCCGCTCAAGATGGATCGCGGCATCAACAAGTTGTGGAGCAAGGGCGGCATTATGTACGCGCCGCCGTTCCGCTAAATCGTTCAGCGACAAGTTTACGAATGGGCCCGAAGGGTTTTCCAAAATCAAGTGGAGACCCTTCGGGTCTTGGTACATTGAGGACACATCCAAATGGCTGAACCCACAACTACGCGCGTTCCGTTTTGGCGCGATGTCCGCGTGCTGACGATTCTGACCCAGGTAATTTTTGTCGTCGTCGTCGCGCTCGTCGCGGGTTTTCTGTACGCGAACGTATCCACGACGATGCGCCAACGCGGACTCGTGAGCGATCTCAGATTTCTCGATCTCGAAGCCGGGTTTGAAATCGGCGAGGCGATGATTCCGTACGCGGCGACGGACACGTATGGGCGCGCGCTTCTCGCGGGCTTTTCCAACACGTTGTTAGTGAGCGTCGTCGGCATTATTCTTTCGACGATTCTCGGTGTGGTGGTCGGCGTGGCGCGTTTGTCACCGAACTGGCTTCTCAGTCAACTTGCCGCGATCTATATCGAACTCATTCGCAACACGCCGCTCCTCGTGCAATTGTTCTTTATTTATTTCGGCGTATTCGTAACGTTGCCCTCGGTTGGGCAGAGCATCGAATTTCAGGGCATCATCTTTGCGAATCAGCGTGGATTGTTTCTGCCGCGCCCCGCGCCGACCGAAACGTTCGCGACCTGGGCTTGGTTTATTCTCGGCGCGATTGTTCTTGCACTCGCGCTGTTCTATTTTTCCACGCGCGTCAAAACGCGTTACCTCGGCTGGGTCGCGCTCCTCGCGTTGATTCTACTTCCCGTGCTTGGGTGGTTTATCGCCGGCGCGCCGTTGAGTTTTGAAATTCCGGTGCGCGAGCGTTTCAATTTCAAAGGCGGGATGAATCTGTCGCCGGAATTTAGCGCGTTGCTGACCGGGTTGGTTTTGTACACGGCTGGGTTTATCGCCGAGGTGGTGCGCGCGGGAATTCTCGCGGTGCGCCGCGGGCAAGTCGAAGCCGCGTACTCGCTTGGACTGAACGCGGGGCAAGTTTTGCGGATGATCATTTTTCCGCAAGCATTGCGCGTGATCATCCCGCCATTGACGAGCCAGTATCTCAACCTCGCGAAAAATTCATCGCTCGCGATCGCGATCGGCTTTCCCGATTTGTTCAGCGTCGCGACGACGAGCGCGAATCAAACCGGGCAACCCGTGCCGGTGTACTTGCTCGTGATGGCGACGTACCTCGCGATGAGTTTGTTCACGTCTCTGCTGATGAACATTTACAATCGCAGTGTCCAAGTGCTGGAGAAATAGACGATGACAACAACCGCCGAAACAATTGGTCCGCCGCGCACATCGGTCGGCGCGTTGGGCTGGTTGAAAAGAAATTTATTCAGTCCCTGGTACAACGCGTTACTTTCGTTGATCTCGGTGTGGCTCATTTATAGTGTCGGTGGGCAAACCGTGCAGTGGGCATTGACCGCGCGTTGGGAAGTGATCACCTCGAACTTGCGTCTGTTTATGGTCGGCTCGTTTCCGCCCGACCAGGTGTGGCGCGTGTGGCTGGTCGTTACGCTGGCATCGTTGCTCGCGGGAATGTCCGGCGGAATTGGCGGACGCACTGCGCGCAACATTGTCTTTTCACTCGCGGCATCGTTCGGACTGTTTGGAGTGCTGTCGCTCGCGGGCGGCGGTTATGAATGGCATTTCGCAAATGTGCTTGCGATTGGCGCGGGGTATCTGCTCACACGCGGGCGCGCGCAGTGGGGACGCTGGGTCGCGCTCGCGTGGTTGCTCGCGTTTTTTCTCACGCTGTTCATTTTGTACGGCATCGAGAAAAATGAATGGTTGCCGCTCATCGGCACGGATCGCTGGGGTGGATTGCTGTTGACGTTTTTGTTATCCATCGTCGGCATCGTGTTTTCGTTTCCGCTTGGCGTGCTGTTGGCGTTGGGACGGCGCAGTCGGATGCCGATGATTTCGCTTTTCAGTACGCTCTACATCGAAATCGTGCGCGGTGTGCCGCTCGTTACGGTGTTGTTTATCGCGCAAATTATGGTGCCGCTCTTTTTGCCCGAAGAGATGCGGCTGGATCGCATTATGCGCGCAATGGCGGGCGTAACACTTTTTGCGGCGGCGTATATGGCGGAAAATGTGCGCGGCGGTTTGCAAGCGGTACCGTCGGGTCAGGTTGAAGCCGCGCACGCACTCGGGTTGAGCGACACACTCGTAACCGTGTTCATCGTTTTGCCGCAAGCGTTGCGCGTGGTCATTCCGCCGATTGTCAGTTTGTTTATCGGCTTGTTCAAAGACACGACGCTCGTCGCGATTGTCGGCTTGCTCGATCTGCTCGCCGTAGGCAAGAGCGTGCTGGCGCAACCGGAATTTCTCGGCTTGCAAAAAGAAGTGTACGTGTTCGTCGCGGGCGTGTTCTTTATTTTCTGCTACGTGATGTCGTACGCGAGTTATCGGCTCGAGATCGCGCTGGGAGTCGGAAAGCGCTAGAAGGCAAAGAGGGCTTGAGAGGGCAGAGAAGGCAGAAAGGGCGCAAAAGGCGTCGCACAGCCCTCTGCGCCTTCTCACCCTCTATCCCTTCTGATCCATTCTATCCCTTCTATCCCTTCTGTCTCTTCTATCCCTTTTATTCCGAGGTAACAAAATGAGTAGCATTGCAAAAGAATCCAAAGACATTATCATTTGCCAGGATGTGCACAAATGGTTTGATCGGCTTCACGTTTTGAAGGGGATCAACCTGACCGTGAAGCAGGGCGAAGTGTTGGTGATTTTCGGTCCGTCGGGGTCGGGCAAATCCACTTTTATTCGCACGATCAACCGGCTCGAAGAACATCAGCGCGGCACGATCATCGTGGACGGCATCGAGTTGACGCATGACGTTCGCAACATTCACGCGATTCGCACCGAGATCGGAATGGTGTTTCAATCGTTCAACTTGTTTCCGCATTTGACGGTTCTGCAAAACATTTCGCTCGCGCCGATGTGGGTCCGCAAGTGGTCGCGCGATAAAGCGGAACAGATCGCGACCGATTTGCTCAAGCGCGTCGGCATCCCGGAGCAAGCGCACAAATATCCGGCGCAACTCTCCGGCGGACAACAGCAACGCGTCGCGATTGCGCGCGCGCTCGCGATGCAACCGAAAATCATGTTGTTCGATGAACCGACGAGCGCGCTCGATCCGGAAATGATCAAAGAAGTGCTGGACGTGATGACCGAGCTGGCGAAATCCGGGATGACGATGTTGTGCGTAACGCACGAGATGGGTTTTGCGAATGCGGTAGCGCACCGGATGGTGTTTTTCGATCAGGGACAGCTGATCGAGCAAGGGACGCCGCAACAAATTTTCGAGAATCCGCAACAAGAGCGCACCAAGATGTTCTTGTCGCAGATCTTGCACTGAGAGCCGTCAACGCCATCGGCGTTTACCGCGTCCGCAATCTGATTTTGCTTGCCGTTGAAAGCGTGACGTGTATAGAGCAAGGGGGGATTGCGGAATGCGCGTTTCGTGTTGATTCGCGATTTTACGAACAAAATAAAACGGACGAGGAACTCAATCTCCTCGTCCGTTTTTTTATTTGCGCGAACTTTATCGAACCAGCATCGGCAAAAACAATCGCGAGATCACCGAGCCGGTCAGCGGCTCAATTTTTACCGCCACATCATCGCTCAACGCAGAAGGCAATGTCAGCACGAGCGATCCATTCGCGGTGAGAGTCTGCGTCAGAAAAATCGGATTTGTCGCGGTGTTCGTGTTCCACCAAGTTACGCGATACGCGCCGCTCGCAAAACCTGGGATCGTGATCGTGCTGGCAATCGGCGCAATCGCGACGCGATTGACCACGTTCCTCCACGTATGATCGCTGTGCGCGATCCACAGATGCGCTTTTTTGTTCACCAAATCTTTTTGTCCCCACGCGCGCAATTTCGGATTTGAAACCGTTGCGGCGACATCCGCGTAATTCCCATTGTTCAAAGGAACGTCTTTGATGAATTGGTAATAATTTTTGTATTGCCCGCGATGGTCTCCGCCCGCGCCGTAAATGTGAACATTCGCGTACCAATAACTTTCGATCAATCCAGAGTGATTGATCCCGCCCCATACCAGGTTATGTAACCACACCCCGCCGGTATCCGCATCGAGATCGCTCGTGTACGAATCGGTGTTCGACGCAAAATTCGTCAGCCCGGTTTCGCCGCGCATAATCGGTTTGCTCGCGCCGCCCGATTGTTTCGCGCCGTACGCCAAACCCAAATCCAACGTGGACAATGCCGTGTCACCGAAATGTGTTGGATCAGTATCTTTTGGAATGTACACGTGAATGTCCGCGTAATCCACATTCGGATAATTACTGCTTCGCCACAAACCGCTTTCAAAACCATACCAGAACGATGTCGAAACCAAATGGCGATTGGGATGTGTCGCGTTGCATTTCTGTCCATCGCCGGACGCGACCGCGATTCCGAAAACCGTGCAGTGCAAGAATTTTCCCATCTCGTCCACTTGCGCGTAATGATTCGTGTAACCCGGTCCGGCTTCATTGACCACTTCGAACGAATGAATGTTCGGCGAATAACCCCAGCGCGCTTGCAAGTAGCGCCACCACGCCTGCTGATACCACCGCACCGCCGTCATCGCGCGATAGTTGCCGTAGAAATTATTATTGTCGAAAGAACTCGCCTTGTTGCCATCGTACCCAATTTCATTTTCGATTTGTTCGTTCTTGTCGAGAATGACGAGTTTAAGGTACACATTATTTTGGCGCGCGAGTTCCAACGCTTTGTCGAACGCGTACGCGTTGCGTTCCATAAAATACGTCAGGTGTTCCATCGAGGGCTTGGTTACGATGTTCATTCCGTAATTGCCATTGCCCAATTCTTCGCCGATAAAAACCTGGTCAATGTGAACGTACGGATGCCAATTGTACGGTTGACCGTTCACCGTCGCGGTGAAATTGTTGACGTTCTCCAACGCCAAATAAAAAATCGGCAAAAAATTATTCGCGCCGGAATCCCACTCGCCTTCGAGCCACGTCCAATTATTCGCGTCCGCGCCCCAAGTATAACTAACGCGCTTGCCGTTACTCGGATCGCCAGGTTCGAAACAATTCGTGTGCCAGTTGCCATCGTTTGGATTTTGAACTTTGGCGACGAATCCATAATTCGGAAACGCCGCGTTGCGCGGACCGCTAATGCCGACTGCTTTGTAGCGAACCTTGATGTGATACCGCGTATTTTGTTTGACCGCCGGTTGCGCTTGAAATCCGCCGATGAACCGGCATGCGTCAAACCAATAATTATTTTTTCCCGACGCGTCTTCCGCGTACGCCAACGTCAATTGCGCGGATGGCACATCGGGCGTGCCGCTCGCGGCGTTCGTGATCAACCCGGCGCGCGGCAAGTAGCCGTCGTAATCGTTGCGAATGCCATACCAGGGATTCCAGGTCGAACCAAAAATCGCCCAGTTGGACAACCAGGTTCGCATCAATTGAATTCCGTTTTGTCCTTGCTGTTGAAAATAATTTTGAGTGTCGAGCGTCGGATTCACCCACCCGATTGCGCCGTACGTCGCGTTCATTCCGAGCGCAGGAAAATACGTGCCGTCGGAAAATTCAAAATAGCGCGGGTCTGGACTGACGCGAATGAAACCAGGATTTGTCGAGGTCGTTACCGTGAATGTGCGCGCGGTGGATTGAACCGTTCCGCCGCTATCGCGCGCGGTGAGATAAAACTGCCACGTTCCGATTTCGTCCGGCGCGAAACGGACGCGCCACGAAAAATTGTTCGTGGGATAGAACCATTCCTTGCCGTCTTTGATCTGATCGTCAAAGACCTGGTAATAAAAACCAGGTTGCTGATGAATTTTGCCGGACGGCGCGGTAAAGACCGCGTTGACCGTGATGCCGTTGATCGTGATGCCGGGCGGCGGTGCGGGATCGTACGGCATTTGCAAATTCGTCGCGACGGTTGTCACCGCGAATTGCACTTGAAATTTTTCATACCGCCCGACGGTCGGCGTCAGAATTGTGATCGCGTTGATCGTCGGCGCGAGCGGCGCGGCATCAAGCGACGCGCCGCGCGCGCTCGCGATCAGCGCGCCGAGCGCAAACAAATACAGCCGGAAAATTTTCATTTCCGAAAACCTTTCTATCGAGAACTCGCGCGCGTCATTTCGAGCGAAGCGAGAAATCTCGATGTGAAACCGGGATTTCTCACTTTGTTCGAAATGACTGCCGAGCGCAAGCCCTACGATTTTGTGGATTGATTCTGGAATTGCGACGAAGCAGATGAGGCGAAAAAAATCGCGGGAACGTTGGGGGTGATTGCAAACAAAGAATAACAATGCCCGCGCGGAACGTCAATAGGAGCGCGGTATGTTCTGAAAAAAATTTGTGGTGTGGGCTTTCTAGCCCGCCGCGTGGTGTGGGCTTTCTAGCCCGCCGCGTGGTGTGGGCTTTCTAGCCCGCCGC
>JACRPR010000170.1 GCA_016223105.1 Chloroflexota bacterium
ACCATTTCGCCGTGCCGATATTCTTTGCCGGACAAATCCTCGCCCTGTTCGCCGGTGTACGAAACGACGACACCGACGTTGCCGACTTCGACAATCGTTTTCTTGATCATCTCGACGGTCGCGAACAAACGATTGACATAGTATGTGCCTTCGACCATCACTTGCAATTGGCGTCCGCGAAAACCATTTGCCGCCAAGAATTTATCCGCGTCCTGGTAATTGTTGTGATACGTGTCCGCGTTCCCAGATTTGTCGCCAAGCACCGGCGCGATAATTTCGCCTTGCGGCAAAGAGACTCCATCGTGAACAGTAACGATCCCAACCATATCGTCGGTGTCTTTGATGACAACCGGGCGAAAGCCGTCGCGCTCGGCGATGATCTCCGCCATTTTGCGAATGACGTCGGCTTCATCGCGATTGAGCGGCAGTGAAAAAACGCGCTCTTCGGTGATGACGACGAATTGCATCAAGTTGATCGCGTACGTGCCTTCGCGCAAAATTCTTCTTTGCGGACCGCGTTGCCCGCCGTTCGTGAGAAACGCTTCGACATCTTGAAAATCATTGACGATCGCGTTCGACGCCAGAACCTGGGTCGGGTCGAGTTGCTTGCCATCGCGCGCAAACACGTACCCGATTTTTCCCTGCGTGATTGTAACGAGCGGCGCGATGTGGACGTGGTACTGAATCGGCATTAGGTAATGCAAACCGCCGCGCAAAACGTGCGATTGAAAACCGGCTTCGCCATTCAGCGCGATAAACCCGGACTTGATCGAACCCTTGCCGCTGAAACGTTTTTCGACGATGCCGATGCGACTGTTCGAGATGAATCGAAACCCGGACAGCGCGACCAGGATCGCGAGCACAGCCAAAATCACGAGCGCAAAAACGAGCAGTGATAAAAAAACGTTCATTGTTTTCCTCCATGTAGCGCGGGCGGCTCGCGCGCATCTGGGTGGCGGGGGAGCTACCCGCATCCGGTTGGCGGGCGAGCTACCCGCATTCGGTTGGCGGGCGAGCTACCCGCATCCGGTTGGCGGGCGAGCCGCCCGCCCCACAGAACTAAAAATACGTCGAAAGTATCTTGTACAATTTCCGAATCGTCTCCGGGTCTGCCTTCCGCGAGAATCCGCCGGTCACTTGCGCGAGCGCTTCCAGCGCGTTGAAATCCGCGTCGTTGCCGTACGCGATGCTGAAAATAATCACCGGCACGCCGGTCTGATTGCCGCGCCGAATTTTTTGCACGAGCGCGTTCGTGTTTGTGGACGACGCGTTCTCGATCCCGTCCGTCATCGCGACAATCGCGTTGATGCGATCCTTGTCGCCGCGTTTTTGGAGATCGTCGTACGCGAACGCGACCGCGTCGAGGAGCGCGGTGCGCCCGTCCGCTTTGAACGCGCCGACGCGATTTTGGAGTGCGACGCGTTGCGTGCCAATGTCTTGGAGCGCGACCGTGCCGTAAACGCTCGACGCGAATGGGACAAGTCCCACGCGATCGCGATCGCCTTGAATCTGATCCAGAAAAGTGGAAAGAGCATCTTGCGCCTGCCCGAGTTTGTTTTGATCGCCCATACTGCCCGACGTGTCCACGACGAGTAAAATGTTCGCCGGGCGTTTCGTGAGAAACCAATACGATTGCACTTGTTCGATGATCGCGGCGTTCGGCATTTGCAGAGTTGTTTGCGGTTGCGCGGGATCAACCCCGTTTTGCGTTTTGATCGGCGACGCGGGATCATCGAGTCGCAAATTCAAATCCACCGGGCGATAGCCCGCTTGCAAAATCAATTTTTGAATTTCCGGCGACAGGAGAAAATCGCGCAAGCGGCGATAGGTTAAGCGTTGTTCATCGGTGAGACCAGGTTGTTCGAGCAACGCGAGTGGATGATCTTGCCACAACGTGCCTTCCGCCGGATAAATCGCGACGAGTTTCGTTTGCGATTTCGCGTTGTGATAAATGACGAGCCGCTCGGAAACGATGAACGCATCGAGATAACTTTTGCCTTTCGCGAGCACCTGATCAATCGTCGCTTGTTCGCCTTCGCCGTACGCGCTCACCGTTTTTTCGAGCGCACTCACGTAATCGAGCGTCGCGCGATTTTTGATGTCGTCTTCGGTGAGGTTGCGTGTCTTGCCCGCGCCCGCGTAAAATTCAGCGAGGGTCGCGAGTGTGCCGCTTGCGGAACTCGTGCTGGGATGACTCCATTTGAAATTCGGATCACTGCGCGCCTTGTTCAACAAATCTTGCCAGCCGATTTGTTTTTGGGGATAGCCGAGCGAGCGCGCCGTGTCATCCCACATCGCGATCACGACCGGCGTTACCGCGAATCGCGTTGCTTCGCTCACGAGCGGATGATCGCGCCCGGCATCAATTTGTCCCAGCCATAATGACGAGTCCGGCGAAATCGCGTTGAACTTGCCCGCGCGCGCTTGCTCGACAATATCTGCCGCGTCGAGTTTCGTCGCGTTGATCGTCATCGCGGTACCGCGCGGTGTTTTGAAATTCGCGCGATTGAATCGCGTGATCACCTCTTGCATCAGCGTTTCTTTTTCCGGCGAGTACGCGAGATCGAGTGTCGCGTTTGCGGCGGGTGTTTCGGCAGGTGGGTTGACCAACACGAACGCGATCAAAAAGATACAACCCGCGAGCGCGAACACGCCGACGAACGCGAGCGCGAATAAAATCGCGCAGGTTGAATTGGAGGCGGACTTTTTTCCGAGTCGTTTTTGCTTGCTCATAGTTCAACGACCCTTGATGTTCAAATCGAACCAGCGGCGCAACGCGTTGAGCGTGTCGCGATCCGGCGCGCGCATTCGCGTCGTGCGCTCGACGATCACACGCGCGCCTTGCGCTTCATATTTTTTGAAGAGCGAATCGCCGCCGGTGATGTTCACCTCGGTATTGACCGGGCGAAAGCCGCGTTGCGCGGCGAGCGTTTGAATCGGCGGCGAAAGCAAAAATTTTTGGAACAATAACGCCGCGTTCTTTTCGACCGCGCTCGTTTCTGGTCCCATCCAAATCGTGAACGGAAAATCAAACCAGGTCAGATATTTCGGGTACACGATCACGAGCGGGTCCGCCCAGCGCGTTTGGATGCCGCCCATATTCACGAGCAAATCACTTTCGAGCAATTGCCCGCCATCGCCGACCGAGTAACCGAACAATGCCAGGTCTTCAACCGTGTACGATGAGAGCGATGAAAAATCGGTAACGGAACTCATCAACTCTTTGAGCCAGGATTGAAATTTTGGATTCGTTACATCTTCGGTTGCGATGCTCGTCTTGTCGTAATACTCGCCCGCGGCGGAAACCATCGCGAGCAAACCCGCGGCGTTCTTATTCGGGTTCGGCACGATCAACTTGAAATAGCCCCATTTGGGATCGCCGCCGAGTTCAACCCAGCCGCCTTTCGCGATTGCCGCGTCGTGAATTGTTTTCCAATTTACTTCGCCGAATTTCTTTTCGAGAACCTGGTCGCGGCTTTTGTAAATGCCCCATGCGAACAACGATGTTACAATCGGACGCGCGCGATATTCGCCGTCGGTGAGAAAAACATCGCGTCCCAGTTTTTCGCTTTGCGTCGCGTTCACGAGTTCGATCAAATAACGGCTGTCGGGAATCCACGCCGTCGGCACCGCGCTTCGACTATCGCTCAGCGTAAACTCGCCGCGATCATATTTGCCGAGCGCGGTCACGCTGTCCATCGGCGTTACGGTAACAACAATCGTGCGCCCATCGAGCGTGCGTTTCTCCGCGTTGAATTTTTGCGCCGCGTCTGCGACCCAGGGTTCGATGGGCAACGCGGAAACCACGCGCACCGCAATTGGTTGCGCGGTTGGATTCGGAATACTGCCGCTGAACTGCTGAAGCAAAAATGAAATACCGACGACGATCAGCGCGAGCGCGACGACGGCGAAAAAGATGAGTCGGGTTCGGTTCATAGTTTGTCCAATAGTGATCAGTGGACAATGAACAGTGAACAGTCCGTCACTGTTCACTGTCCTACTGTTGACTGTTCACTGAATTACGCGAGACCAAGTCGTTTCTTGCGCTCCGCCAACTGAGTGTCGAGCGTGTTGCGTTCGAGCAGTTCGTCCATTTGCTCGTCGAGGCGCGACGCTTGCATTTCGGCGCGCGCACTGGCTTTGTCGAGGCGCGCGCGAATGCTTTCCGCCATCCGCGCGACATCTTGATCGCCTGCGCCCATCAAGTTGTCGAGCGATTGCATCGTCTTCGCGGTCAACTCTTTCGATTTCGCGAGATCGAGCAACGCCTGCATCTCTTCGCGTTCTTGCTTGACGGTCGTGAGTTTCGCTTCGAGTTTTAGTTTGCCGTCAAGTAATTTTTGGTACTCGAGTTGTTGTCGCTCGAACTGCGACTTGTACGTTTCCGCGAGTCGCGTGGTCGAGTTGAGTTTGCTCTGCGCGGCGACCGCGAGTTCTTCCTTGCCTTCGCGCAACATCAAGTCAATGTTGCGATCCAACTCGGCGGATTTCGTAGCGAACTCATCGTACTTGCGTTTGAGTGTTTTCACTTCGCCGCCGATAGTTGCCGCCGCGTCTTCGAGGTCTTCCAAGTTGTCCTCGACTTGGCGGATGTACTGATCAATCACGGCGAGCGAGTTTGTTTTCAACGCTTGATCCACAAGCGCGTGCAAATTCGCGGCGATGAGCGTTTGAACTTTTTCAAGTAGACTAGCCATTAGGTTCCTCCCTGGTTTGTAGTGTGCGCTTAGCGCACCAATTCAAAATCTGGCGCAATTATAGCGCGGGCGCGTGTTGAAATCCTGACGCGTGGCTGACGGATTGGATGCAATTTCAAATTAGGGTTCGGCAAAAAATAAGTTCCCCCATCTGTCATTGCGAGGAGCGTTTTTTGCGACGAAGCAATCTCCGCATTGCATCACCGGATTGACCACTTTGGGGATTGCTTCGCAAAAACCGCTCCATTAGACTTATAATGTGTGTGGTCGAACCAGAGTTGAACAAGTCTACCACCGCTCAAAAGCCCCGAGCTTAGATTGCGAATCAGACCCAACTCTGGTGTGGATAAAACTAACAAGTATTGCCGTGCACGCAGACGACTAATGGAGACAGTTCGTTCCACACCCGTTCGACACACCCATCTCACAAGGAGTCGTACATGCCGCCCTTTCAGTATTTTGTCGGTCTCGATCTCGGTGCGGAAAAGTTTAGTGCCGCCATCGGCACGGCCCCATGGAAGTTGCTTGTCCGCGCCACGGAGTTTCCGAACACGCCCGATGGCTTTGAGCAATTGCTCGCCTGGTGGCAGAAACAGAACCACCCGCGCGAACAAACGCTGTGGTGTATGGAAGCCACCGGCGTGTATGGCGAAGCCCTCGCGTACTTTCTGGGCGCGCATGGACATGCCGTCGCGGTCGAACCGCCGCTCAAAGTCAAACGCGCGTTTGCGCCGCACGGACACAAAACCGACGCGGTGGACAGTCAGCAAATTGCCGAGTATGCCTGTCGTTTCCAGGATGAAGTGAAACTCTGGCAACCGCGTTCGGAAATTCTCGAACAAATCAAGGTCTTATTGACCACCCGCGAGCAAATCACCGTGCAACGCACCGGGCATCAGAATGCTTTACACGCTTTGAAACGCAAAGCCGTGCGGACGCCGATCGCGGAACACATTCACGAGCAGGTGCTGACGGAGTTGCGCGCGCATCTGCAGGCGATTGATGCGGAACTGCGGCGGTTGATCGAGCACGAACCGCCGTTTCAGAAACTGTTCGCGCTCCTGCTCACAATTCCCGGTGTCGGGTTACAATTGGCGGCGCATCTGCTGGTGTTGCTGTACACGACGGCTCAGCCCTTGGACGCCAAACGCCTCGCCGCGTTTCTGGGCATCTGTCCGTATGAACGGCAGAGCGGGAGCTCGGTCTATGCGACGCCGACCTCGCGGCATTATGGACCGAGTGCACCGCGCAAGTTGTTGCATCTCGCGGCGCGATCCGTCAGCACCCACAAGCCCGCCTTCCGCGATTACTATCAGCGCAAGTTAGCGGAAGGCAAACCGAAAAAAGTCGCGTTGAACAATGTCGCGAATAAGTTGCTCAAGATCATCTGTGCCGTGGTGACCACGCAGACCCCCTACGATGCCGATTACCGCTCGGTCAAAGCGTTACCCGCCAGTGCAACTTGACAAAGTATTCGCAATGACA
>JACRPR010000171.1 GCA_016223105.1 Chloroflexota bacterium
AATCGAGAACATGTTCATCGCGCAAAATTTCATCCGGCTCCCACAATGACGTAGGATAAAATTCGCCGCCGCTGGGATGATCGTTGCCCTGCGCGATTTTGCCGCCGCGCGCGCCGTGCAGTTGCACCGTCGCGGCATAGTTCGCTTCGAGGCGCGCACGCGGTTGGAGATAGACGACGACGCGTAATGCGTTGCGTTCGCGGCGCGCGTCGAATCCGATCACGCGCACGCGCGTCGCGATGCTGGCGGACGACGCGAATTGCGGACGCATCTCAACGCGCTGGACGCGTCCCAGGTCTACAGCGAACGGTTGCACCGCGTACTTGATTTCGATGCCCGGCATCGGTTTGATGAAAAACACCGGGCGATTGGTTTCGAGCGCGCGGTCGGTTACGTGCGCGATGGTTTTCGTTTGCGGCGTGATTAACGGAAACACACCGAGCAAATCGCGCCGCGTGTTTTCGACGTACTGAATGTACCACAGCGGCATCATTTCATCGCGATCATTCGAAACCAGAATCGCGTTTTGCGGAATCGGCGCGGCTAGAATTTCCGCCCATTGCTCGCGATGCCGGGTTTCGCGACTGCGGTCGGCGGCGGAAAAATTTGTGGTGAGTTGGGGAACGAGGATTGCAATGGCAAGGGTGATGCCCAGTGGTAAATGGTAAATGGTGATTCGATTTGCAAGTATCTGAATTGCGATACCGATCCAAATTGACCACATTAGAAATGCCGGGATGTAATAGTGCACAATGTCGCCGATGTGGTACGCGGACGCGAAAAAAATCGTCGCGATAAAACCGGTGAGCGTCAGCGCGGTGCGCGCCCAATCGGTGCGCCAGAGCGTCGCGAGAAAACCGCACGCGCCAAACGCGATCCCCAAGATTCCAAATTGATCGAACAACAATTGCGGGAACGCGTTCAAGCGCGCCAAACTCTGCGCGTCCCAACGCAGTTCAGTTTGAAACGTGCGCCCCAAAATATAATCCACAATTCCGCCGGGCGCGTGGTCGAACAAAACCAGGTCGCGATCGGGCGCGAACGCGAGCGTCGCGTACGGCGACGCGGGCGCGCGGAGCGGGATGTAGAGGTAAAGGAGTAGGGGAAGTAAAACGTAAAGCGTAAAACGTAAAACGTAAAACGTAAAACGTGATGCGCGCGAAGCGTGCGTGATTTGGAATTGGCGTGCGATGAGGAGGAAGAAAAGCGCGAAACCGGGAAGCCACAAGATAATCGCGCGGTGGTGCGTGAGCGCGAGACCGAGAATGAAACAGAACACGGCAAAAGTTTTCGCGTTCGGGTTCGTTTGCCAGCGCGCCGCGAGAAAAAGCAACAGCGCGAGGAACAACGCGTAGAGCGCGTACACTTCGGTCGCGCTCGCATCGAACCAAAACGCGCGCGTGAACGCGAACGCGAACGCCGCGATCATCGCCGCGCCGCGCGCGCGCGTCAGTGCGTTGATCGCGAGAAATAAAATCCCAATCGCGCTCGCGGCGATAATCGCGTTGAACAAATTCAAGCGGTACGCCGGATTGCCAATCGGGACGAGATGTTGAAACAATCCGCCGAGCATCAAAAACAAGGGATAGCCGGTCGGATGCACGAACCCAAAATTCCACGCCGCGAATTGAAACTCGCCGCCGTCCGCGTCCACCACATCCGGCGCGAGCGTGCGAAGATACAGCGCGAAACTGGCAAGCGCGATGAGGAACGCGATCCAATGGGGGTGGGTGAGTGGGTGAGTGGGTGAGTGGGAGAATGTCTCACTCTTCCTTTCGTTTTCAGGTTTGCTCATTTCTTCTCAATCACAATTCCACTCACCGCCGCGGCGAGCGAACGCGTGTCCTGGCTTGGTCCGACCCAGATGAACGACGCGCCGTCCTGGGATTGTTCGAGCGCAGTTCCCGGCACCGCGCCTTTGACGCCGACGAGCGCGTGCGTGCGCGTTGGCTCTTGGCGAATGTCAATTTGCCCGCCGATTTCGCGGAACGCGAGCGCGGCGCGATCGCCCAGGTTCGCGGCGACCGCGTCTTGCGACGCGATCGCGACGATGTGCCCGTTTGGAATTTGCGCGATGAAATCGGTGAACGCGCGCGACTCGGCGCGATCATTCACCGTGTCGAACGCGCGCACGGAAATGAGCGCGCCGTTCGCCGGATTAATCACGACGACATTGTAACCGCGTTTTTGCGGCGATGCTTCTTTGCCGGCGATTTTGATCGAGCCGGTTTCACCGGCGTTGACGACGATTTCGACCGGACTCGTAACGCCGGTTTTGCCAATCGCGAAATTCGCGGGCAGAACCTCGCGCGGGCGCGCGACGTTGCCAAATTTTAAAACAAGGTGATTGACGCCGGAGCGCAAAACTCGCGCAGGAAGCGTAACGCGATAATCGTCCCAGCCGGTTTGCATTTCAAATTTTTGAATCGGCTGATCGTTGACGATCAGTTCCAGCGTTTGCTTCGCGCTGAATGAAAGCGCGCGCAGTGTGATTTCGTAATCCGCGATTTCGCGCAGTGGAAACAGCACGCGCGCCTCGCGGCGATTCGCCCATTGCGCGGGCGCGTCCGCGATGATCTCATCGCGATCCCAGCCCTCGCCCTGATAGGGTCGCGCCGAGTCGTTGCCAAACGCGATCTCCTGGCGCGCGGGCAAGCGCGCTTGATGGACGCGATACGCGATCACGCCGTCGCGATCAAAAATTTTTTCACCGAGCGGCAAAACGTTTTGGATGTATTCAATCACCGCGCCGCGCGTGTCGCTATACGGCACGCGTCCCGGCACTGCCGCGTTGACGACGACGTAGCGAATATCGTAAAACGCGAGCAGACCTGGCGCGTCCGCCTGATCGCGCGCGAGCTCTGCCGGCGCAACCGGTTGATACAATTCGATTTGCGTCAACGAGTGAAATAGCCCGATGCGATCAAAGTACTCGAACAACGCCGGTGGATTGCGCGAAGTGTTGCCGGAGAGCAAGCGTTTGCCGTGAACGCTTTGATAGTACTGCGTGCGCGTGTCTTCCGCGCCTTGCGTCGTAAAACTGTTGCGCCACCCGAGCGGCAAACTCAAAATCGCGAAATCGCCCGGCTCTTGCGCGATCTGGCGATACACTTCTGGGACGCGCGCATCGGACAAAGGGAGCGGAATCGCGAGATGCTCGAACACGAGAAGCGTTATCAGTAATCCGTAAATCGCTAGTCGCGCGGTTTGATTTTTGAGGCGCGCCGCAAGCCAAGCCAATGCAAACGCAATCAACACCGTGAGCGCGAGAATCACGAGAATGCCGAACCGGTTCGGCACGCGATTTTCTTTAAGGAAAGGAATATAGTGGAGGAGTAAAAATGGCATTGGAAATGTCACGGTCAGCCCGTCGAAATCGAAACCGGATTTGCCGTTGATGTGCAACACCGGACCGAGCGCGAGTAGCGCAAAGAGCGCCGCCGCACTGATCCACGCTCTGAGATGGCGGCGAAAATTCCACGCGCCGATCAATGCGAGCGCGAGCGTTGCATAACCGAGAAAGCTGCTGTTGCCATCCACCAAGCGCGCATTGCCTTGCCGCACCAGATCAAGTTCCTGCGTCCACTGGCGATTGAGCGGATGCAAACTTGTCGGCGTGATGAAACCGACCAGGTCAACTAATAATTTTTCCGCGTGTCCCCATCCGGGCAAGGCATACTCCGCCGTCGCGATTTCGATGAGCGAGGGAATGATAAGCGGCGCGGCGAGCGCGCCCGCAATTCCGGCGGCGAGAATCACGCGCGCGATCCAGCCGCGCGCGATCTGACGTTCGCGCCACACAAAGAGGAGATAGAGCGCGCTCCAGAGCGCGATAAAAACGGCATACGTTGTATCGGTCAACATCGCGAGCCCGGCAAAGATGCCCGCCAGCGCGACATTCTTGGCGCGCGGCGCGCGCAAGACGCGCATAAAATAGAGCGCGTAAAATGGCAACCACTGGCTACTGGCAAAATTATAATGTCCGAGCGAGGCGTACACAAAGCGGCTGGAGGTGAACGCGAACGCGATGCCCGCGCCGAACGCGGCAAGATCGAGCAACCCGCGCGGCGTCTCGCGGAAACGTTCGGCGCGCGCGAGCAGATCGCGCGCGAGGAGCATCGCGCCGAATCCAGCGCTGATCAACGCGAACAGCAAAAGCGTATTCGACGCGACGGCATAGCCAAAAACAAATTCGAGTGGAAGCGCCAATACCGCGTTCAACAGCGTGAACGTGTACAAAACCAGGTTGACGCCGAGCGGATAAAAAGTAAAATCGGTGTGGAGCGGATTCACGCCGAGGTCAAAGATGGCATGCTTGAACCACCAAAAATTCCAGACGAAAGTATATTCGTCGAATGCCCAGGTTTCACTGCCGGGCACATGCGTGCTGAAATGCGTGGCGAGCGGATATGTCATCACAAGCGCGAAAAGCGCATAGAGCGCAAGAACTATCGAAGAACGCTGGGTCGCCATCATCTCTCCCAATCAAGGTTGACGCGCGTCCATTCACGCGTATACGCCACATTATAGACTTGTCTCGACAAAATACCAAATCCTCTACGGTCTGTTTATCAATTTGGCGCGCGTCATTTGACAAAGCGCATCAAATCCGGTAATGTTGCGCGCACCTGCAACGGAGGCAGAATAGCGTTATGCAGATTGAAAAAATCGTGTTGATTCAACCGGCGCATCAAGGTCGCATCTGGGGCAAAGCCGCCGGTTCGCCCTATACATTGATGCGTCTCGCTTCGATGGTCCCTTCCGACATCCCGATTGAAATTTGGGATGAAAATTTGGGACCGTTGAATTATGCGCGCCTCAACCCGCGCACGCTTGTCGGCATCAGCAGTATGACCGTAACGAGTGAAGGCGCGCAAACGATCGCGACGCGCGCGCGCCAACGCGGTAGCCCGGTCGTCGTCGGCGGCGTTCATTCCACGCTCGTGCCGGATGAAGTCGCGCCCTGGGCGGATACCGTCGTCGTCGGCGAAGCGTACCGCACTTGGCTCCAAATCATTCAGGATTGCGCGAACGATCAACTCAAGCCGCGCTATGTGGATGTCGAGTGGGCGTCGCTCGACACGCTCGCGCCGATCACCGATCGCGTGATCAAGCATGTGGACGAGCATCGCCATTATTGGACGCCCTCGTTAGAGATCACGCGCGGCTGTCCGCGCAATTGCACGTTTTGTACCGCCGTGCGCGTGTCCGGTAAAATTATGCGCCACCGCCCGGTCGAGCAAATCGTCGAAGAGATCGCACGCCGCCGCATCAAACGCTTTTTCCTCACCGACGACAACCTGGGTTTGAATTTTCACACCGACCCGGCGTACATCGAAAAAGTTTTTCGCGCGCTCGAGCCACTGCCGATTCGGAGTTGGACAACGCAAACCGAGTTGATCGTCGCGCAATATCCCGATTTGATTGACCTGGCGCGGCGCGCGCATATGGATAAATTTTTCATCGGCTTTGAATCGATCAACCCGGAGAATCGCCGCGACCTGGGCGGCAAAACCAAAGGCCAGGTCGCGGATGTCAAACGCGTCGTGCGTGCGATTCACGCACGCGGCTTGAATGTCGTCGGTCTGTTCGTGTTCGGCTTCGATCACGACACCGTCGAAGTATTTGAAAAGACCTGGCAATTCATTCGCGAATCCGAGTTCGACGGCGTGAGCGTTACCGTGTTGACGCCGTTCCCCGGCACGCCTCAACGCGAGCAATTGATCGCGCAAGATCGCTTACTGCCCAACGTGCCGTGGAGTCATTACGATACCGCGCACGTCGCGTTTCGTCCCGCGTTGATGACGGTCGAACAATTGCGCGCGGGGTACGATTGGTTGTGTCGCCAGGTTTATTCGCCGCGGCAGATCGCGACGCGCGGCATGCGCGCGCTGGGACGTTATCCGCTCAGTCAGGCGCGCGCCAAAGCATTTTCGAGTTTCAGCACCGACATCGGGTATCGCAACGCGTATGCGCTCCGCTACCGCTAATCCCTCCGCATGGTCTTCCCGGGTCTGGGCAATCGCCAAAATCGCGATCAGCGTTGGCATCCTGGTGTTTTTGTTGACGCGGCTCAATCGCGCCGATCTGCTCGACCGCCTCGCGCGCGCGCAACCGCTTTGGCTCGCGCTGGCGCTCGCGCTCTATTTCCTCGCGATTTTTTTGGGCGTGCTCAAGTGGTATTTGCTCGTGCGCGCCCAACACATCGCCGTTTCGTTTTGGGAACTCGCGACCTTTACATTTGCCGGTTTATTTCTCGGCAACCTTCTCCCCACCAACATCGGCGGCGATGTGGTGCGCGCGACGATGCTCGCACGCGCGCGCAACGGGACGACCGAAGCCGCAACAATCTCGGTCATCGTGGATCGCTTGCTAGGGTTAGCCGCATTCTTCGGCATCGCGTTGATCAGCGCGGGCTTGGCGGTGGGCTTGGTGACGCGCTCGTCCGAACTCGAAGCGGTGCAGACGGCGACGATCCTCGTCGCGGCGATCTTTGCGCTGGGCGGCGCGCTCTTGTTCAGTCGCCGCATCGCGCGATTATTTACGCGCGCGTTCGCTTGGGGCTTTATCGCGCGCTTTAAACCGGTCGCCGCACGATTTTATCGCGCGCTTCAAGTGTACCGCTTCAACTATCGCGCGCTCGCGGCAAACAGCGCGCTCTCCGCCAGCATCCTCGTCGTCGCGACGTTGGTGTGGTACGCGGTCGCGCGCGCCATCCACCTCGACATTTCGATTCTCTATTTCTTTTTGTTCAATCCGCTCATCGCGTTCGTTTTGCTCCTGCCGATTTCATTCAACGGGTTGGGCCCCAAAGAGGCGACCGCCGTTTTCTTTTTCGGACTCGTCGGCGTGCCGGGCGAATCGGCATTCGCGCTCTCCCTGCTCTTTCACGCGATCGTCGTGCTGACGAGTTTGCCGGGGGGATGGGTGGTCGCGCGGACGCCCATTGAAAAAAACGAAAATTGAACGTGCCAGGGTACACGAAACCAGGTTGCTTGAGGCAACCTGGTTTTTTTCAAACTTTCGAAATCTCGGAGATTTCGAAGGTTTGAGATTTTTATTTAACCGGGATATTCGGCGATTGCCATTGGCTTTGCGCGCGCGCGGTTTGAATCGAAAATTGCACGACGTTTTCCAACGTGGCAAATTCGTACCACTCGATCAGCACATCGCCACGCGCCCATTCCGGCGGCGGCGCGCCCAACGTTTGTTTTTTTTGCGCGATCACCGCCCCGCGCGCGTCGAGCAACGTAACCGTCGAAATCACATCCGCGCGCCCGTCCGGCAACCCGATGACTTGCCAGTACAACGCGATGCCGGGCGGAGCATCGTCATACCGCGAAACGCCGATCAATTTCAAATCGGGATTGAACGTCGCATCCAGCGCGCGTTGCGGCGGCGCAACCTCGCTCACGCGATACGCGGCCAGAAATTTATTTTGCTCGACGCGTTCCGCGTGCAACACCAATCGGGTTGACCAATCCGCCGGGATGACATTCGGGTTCACAAACGCGTAGAGCGCGGCTTCACCCGGGCGCACGGTCAACGTCGTGCGCGCGTCGAATTCGCGCACGCGCGCATCGCGTTCGAGATAGCGGCTCGTTGGAGTGCGTTTGCCCAACAGCATAAACGTTGGATGATGATACACTTCGGCGGCGATGTACACGCGCGGCGCGTTGGGATAGCGCAAAATAAAATCCGCCGCCGCCGCGTAATCCGCGTCGAACTTGACCGGCACCTCCGGCAAATTCGCCCACGCGATAAAATAATCGTACGTCGTCCACGCGGCACTGCCGCTAAACGCAAACGCGATCAATCCGAACGCGATCAGCGGCGCGAGCGGATTCGGCGGCGCGAGTTCCATTCGATTCAAACGCGTTACATCTTTTGCCGCGATCGCTTGGCGCGTTGTCGCGTCGAGCGCGCGTTCGATCAACCAATCCATCGCGAGCGCGGGGAAAATGAACACGCCCGGCACGACGCCGAACACGCGCACACCTTTCGGAATCATATCCGCGGTGAGAAACGCGGGAAGCATCATCACAAGCCACCACGCGATCAAAAAACGATAGCGCGATTCGCGCAAACGCGTGAATGCGATGAGTAAGCCCGCAAGAAAAAATGGCGCGATCAGCAAATCGAAAACCGGTTTGCCCGGCAAATTGTAATGAAAACTGCGATAGCCCGCGCCCGGCACAACAAATTGCGCGACGTTTCCGATCACGCTCGTCGCGAACGCGAGTACGGGATTTGCTTGATCGAAAACCGAAGTGCTGTCGAACCGGCGAAAAAATTGCGCCGGGTTTTGCGCGAAATAAATTCCGAGCGGCAACATCACGATCAGCGCGGTCAGTCCCGCGAGAATGATGCCGCGCCAATCGAGCGTGTTTGTAGTGCGCGCCTGAGCACGCTTGCCCGCTAAAGCGGTGACTACAAACTCTGTCGCGACAAACATCGCGACGAAGATGCCGACGAATCGTCCCGGCGAGTACGTGTAAATCGCGAGCCCCAGGATCGCGCCAGACGCGATGTACAATTTCAGATCGCGCGTGCGAAGCGCGCGCCAGAGCAGAGCGTAACCAATTGCCTCGACGAGCGGCAACAAGGTGTCGCGATGCGCGTTGCGCGTCATTTCGATATGCCAAAACGAAATCGTGATCAGCGCGGTCGCGGGCCACGCGAGGCGCGTCGCGCGTTCGCGCGTAAAAATTTCGCGCGCCCACTCGCGCGTGAGCCAGAACGTCGCCGGGATCGTGAGCAAGCCGGCGATCAGCGCGGGCAAGCGCGTCGCGAGCGGCGAAACGCCAAAGAGCGCGTATGACAACGCGGTGAGATAAACGTAGATCGGCTCGCGTCCGAGATGCGCGTGAAACCAGATGAAAAAATTTCCGGCAAGCACGTCGAGCGCGTCAAGACCTTCCACCGCTTCATCGCCGAACAAGCCGGGCGGAATCTGGTCAATCGCGTACACGCGCGAAAACAGCACGAACGCGACGAGGAGCAAAATCAAAATCCAATTGAACGCGCGTTGATTCAAACCACACCTGGGGTGATCCGCGCATCGCGCGAATTTATTTTGGAGTCGAGCGTTTACGCGGTTGCTCGTGCGAACTAGCAACCCGCTAAAGCGTCGAATCCCAATCTTTATTCGCGTGATGCGCGGATCAAAATTATTCTAATTCAAAACTCACGGTCACGCGCGCGTTCACAGTGATTTGTCCCGGCGCGAAACTGCCTTCGTCCGGCGATGCGCCCGCGCCGCCGACATTTTGCACGACGTTTTGCGACATTGCGCCGCCGCCCCACCAGCGATCATACCACGACCACCAACTCGAATAATTTTCCTGAATCGAATTGGGCTTGCCGATTTTTTGTCCGAGCGACTTTGCCATCGCGGTCGCTTTTTCTTGCGCGGCTTGAATCGCGAGCGCGCGCGCCTGGTCGCGATGTTTGCGGAGTTCGGTCGTTTGGAATTGAATGCCGTGCACGCGATTCGCGCCCGCGTCGAGCGCGGCGGTTTGCAAATCTTCAAACTTGGAAATGTCTTTAAGCGTGATGACGATGGTTTTGCGGACGACGTAACTCATCAAGTTGGTCGCGTAGCTGTCGCTGTAACGCGGCTCGATGCGAATCTGTTCGGTCTGAATGTGCTTCGCTTCGATCCCGCGCGCTTGCGCGGCGGCGATCACTTTTTTCGCGCGCTCGTCATTTTGACTTTTCGCGACGGATAAATTCTTGTCCGCTGTTTCAACGCCGAGCACGAGAATCACTTCGTCCGGCGCGACCTTGACATCGGCATCGCCGGTCACAGTGATCAGTCGCGGCGATGGGTCCGCCGCGCGCGCGGGGTTCGTCGTCGTGAGCCAAACGATTGCCGCGATCAACGCGAGCGCGGTGAGCGTCAATCCCACGATTCGTTTCATCGCAAACCTCCTTCGCAAAATTATTTTGAAATTTGAACGCGTCCCAGATCAACGCGTGCGCCGATATTTTCAAAACCATCTGCGCGCGCGTGATACATTCCGGCAATGAGCCGAAACTCGCCGGCAGAAACCGGTTTGAGCGTGTGCCGATCCGCGATGATTTCACCGGCGAGCCAGCGCGTCGTCGGCGTGAGACCTTGATCGGGCGTGCCGTCGTGTTGCGCGATGATGGAATCATTCGCGTCGAGCAAATGCGCGAAGGTCGTGTAATCGCGATCCATCTCGCGCAAGCCAAGCCAGTACAGCGTAACGTAGAGCGCGTCGTCCGCGCGTTCGGTCGCGTAACCGATCAATAGCGCTTGATCGGCGAGGTTCGCAGAAACCGGGATGATGCGCGCGGGTTGATCGTCGCGGCGATGCCACGCGATCAACGCGGTCACAAAAATCGCGATGGCGATCAACGCGAGCGCGACACGGCGACGCGCAAACAATAATCGCGCGAATCCCGCGCCCGCGATAATCAGTGTAAGCGCGGTTGCAAAATCGCGCAAGAATGTGTTTTCAAATCGGAATACAATCGCGTGATCGCCGGGCGGCACCACGACAGTCGCGAGTCCGAGCGCGCCGCGCGCGTAAGTTGGTGCGGGCGCGCCGTCAATGTACGCGCGCCAGTTCGGAAAGAAAAATGTGTGAAGCGATAACTCGAACGCTTGCGCGGTCGCAACGCGAAACGCGTGCGCGTCCAAGCCCGCGTGTTCGATTTGCACACCCGGCGCGATGCTCGGCGCGTTCGTCGCGGGTTTGGTGATCGGCGCATAAATGTTTTCAAATTCGCGCACGGTCGCGGGAACAAATTCGCGCGTCCAGCCCCAGCCCATTTGCGCGACGACGTACTCGGCGTCATCCGATTTCGTCAGATCAACTTGCGCGTCGGTGAGCGCGATCACGCGCACCGGCAAATTCACAAGCGCGAGCGCGATCAACGCGAGCGCGGCAAGCGGATAACTCGCGCGCGGCAACTTTAATCGCGCGAACCACAACCCGCTCAAGAACGCGATGCTGATCCCGGCGAGAATTTGAAAACGCCATGGAAATTGCATAAAGCGCAGAGTCGGAATCGCGTACCAGACCGGCGCGGAGATCGTGAGCATCATTGCAATTGAAGAGAGGAGGATGAGATAAAAGAAAACGAGATGCGTGATGCGGGAGTGGTAAGTGGCAAGTGGTAAGTGGCGACGAAAAAGTAGGACGCACGATGCAAGCGCAACAAGTGTTTGCGGAAAACCGGCGGTGTGTTGCAAGGTTTCGCTTTGTGGAAGATATTCGTACGCGAAATGCGGCGCGAAGAAAATTTCCGGCGAAACGAGGCGACTGACTAAAAATCGCGCGAGCGATTCAGGTCCCACCAGCGCGAGATTCAATTCACCAAGTGCGGGCATCCAGTAAAACGCAGACAGCACGAGACCGAACGCGATCGCCGCGCCACAACGCGCGAGTGATCGCACATCGCGTTTGAAAATGAAGAGCCACACGAGATACATACCAAGCAGTCCGGCAAATTGCATCGCGGTCAAGTGATGCGCGAGAATGATCGCCGCGAACGCGAGCGCGGACAAAACCAGGTCGCGCGGCGCGCCCAGCGTGAATGCGCGGCGAAACGCGAACAGCGCGAGCGGAATCAACGCGACCGCGAGCAGTTCGGGAAAATTGCCGCGCACGTACGCATCGGACAAGATGTACGGCAGATACGCGTACGCAACGCCCGCGACAAACGCTGGCGCGTCGCCCAACACATCGCGCGCAAAGATGAACATTGAAATCGCGGCGGTGAAAAGTGAAAACGCGATCAACAGTTTGATCGAAACGAGATAGCCCGCGCCGAGCAGATGGAAAAATTCCGCGAGGTAATACGCCAAGGGCGGATAGTAATTCAACACCGGCAAACCGTAGCCATAGCCGGCAAGTGGAAACCAACGCGGAAAAAAATCGCCCGCGTGAAAACTGCGGTCGAGTTCAAACAGACGATAGAGATGAATCATTCCATCGGACGATGAAAAAAATCCATCCTGCGCCAAAAACAGCGCGGCGGGGAGCGACGCGAGCAGGGTGAGGAAAAACCAGGAACGGGGCATTGCGCGTGTTTACCGCAATCCGTGTTTTCGCAAATGATCGTCGAGCCAGGTTGTTTCGGAATCGGTCAGCGTGGGCATGGGCGGATTTTGTTTGTAATCAATCAACGTCGCGTAACCGCCGCGTTCGTACACCGACGCGACGACCGCACCCAAATCCAGCGCGACATCGGGATCGGGTTCGCGCAGAGGCACCGGGATTGTCGGCAAAGCGTCTTGGAATTGCAGGGGCCACACCGCGACGCGCGGGCGACGCTCGACGCGGCTGAGCAGAACATAGTACGGCGCGCGCGGCACCGGACGATCCAAGGACATTCGTTCGCCGCCGCGCAAAAAATCAATCTCGATCAAGTTGGCTTCCGACCGCAACAACTCGCGGCGTTTGCGCCGATAATCGTGATATGCGTCGTGTCCTGGTTTTTTATTGACCGGCGAAAGAATTTCGATTGCAGTAACAAGTTCCATCGTATCCACTTGATGAATTTCAACGCTCAACAAGCGCAAAGGAAATTCTAGTGTGATCACGCTTTCAACCGGCGCGGGCGCGATCACGGCAACCGGCACACCAAATGATTCCGCCGGTGGTTGGGGTTGCCAAATTGCAACGTCCGGGTAAACGCCGCGCTTTTCTCCGATCTCGATCATTTCGTAGGTCACATACGGCGTCAAGCGCGCGATATAGCGCGGTTGAATAGATTGATTCAGTCGCGCGCGGATTTCACCGGCAAGATCATTATGAAAATCACTCCACACTTTTGGGTCTTCGATATACGGATCCATTCCGGGAAAAGGCGATGGCATTGGTCACCTCCACTTGCGATTATAAACCGGGTTGAACAATCCGGCAATCGCGTTTACTTGACGACGATTTTTGTCAGCGCGATGTAATCGCCGCCGGGATCAACCGGCAAGCGCGCGCCGGTCGCGGGCAAGTACATTCCAATCGCGATTTGATATTCGCCCGGCGCGAGATCGCCGGGAATTTTTAAACTGTGCCGGTCGCGCACAATTTCGCCGGACAACCAACGCGTCGTCGGATACAATCCTTGCGCGGGCGGACTGTCCGCGTCCGCAAGCACTTGCCCGCTCGCATCGGTGAGATGCACGAACACGGTGTACGCCTCGCGCATCACGCGGTCGCCGCGCCAAAACAGATCGAGATCGAGCGATTGCCCGCGCGCGATGGTTGTGTCGCCGCGCCAACCCAGGAATGTGATCGCGTCGCCGACGCGTGCGTGCGCTGGTTGCGCGATGCGCGCGGTGTTGAAATCGCCGACGCGCATTTCGCCGAGCGCGAGTTTGTTTTCACGGTCGAAATCGGTTACGCCGGTGCCGAGGTCGTACTCGTACCAAAATAAATCGAGATGATAAATTCCGTTCGGCGCATCGGCGGGCAGAACGAACGCGTACGCGTCGCGATAAAATTCGCCCGCGCGCCAGCGATACGTCGGATAATAGAACGACGCGGGAAACGCGTGCAAGTCGAGCGCGGGTCGCTCCAACAAATCACGGATGCTCAACTGCGCGGCGTACATCGGATACATGCGCGCGAGCGTTTTGTAATAAACCAGGACGCGCGCGCGCTGACCTGGGATCGGCGGATCGGGTTCGAGATCGTACCCGACGACTTGCACATCGCCGATGATGCGCGCGTCGTTCAGCGCGTAACGCGGGCGCGGTTCATCGCGCAGTGGAAGCGGCACGGCTTGCACGGAGCGCGGACCCGGCGCGGTCTTGAGTTCAGGATTGAACTCGACCAGATAAAACGGACGCCCGAGCGCGTGCGCGTTCGTGTGCAATAAACCAAATTGTTTGTCCCAGACCGGCGAGATGTTGACGACGAGCAAATCGGGACGTTGATTTTCGACGAACTGGAAATAGCGGAGCGGTTGCGAAATTTCCCACGGCGCGATGACGACTGCGTTCGGCGCGAGGTGATCGGCGAAAACGGTTTGCGCGAAATCGCGCGCGGTGAAATAATTGCTCTTGTCGAAACGCGGAAAATTTGTAACGAGCGCAAACACTGGGAGCGCGCACAACGCGAGCGAGGTCGCGCGGTCGAAATGTTTGATCGGCACGCGGCGCGCGCCGCGCATCAAAACGTCCGCGCCGAACGCGAGCCAGAGGGCGAGCGCGAGATACGCGAGCGAAAAATAATAAACGGTGGATTCGCCGCGCAAATAAATCGCGATGAAACCGACGCCCGCAATCGTCGTCGCCAAAATCGCGAACGACCCGCGGTCGCGGCGGAGCGATGCCACCGCGCCGATCAGCGCGAGCGCGATGCCGAGGATGCCGAATTGTTGCGCGAGCAAATTCGTCGCGAGTTCGATGCGGTTCGCTTCGTCGAGCGGCGATTTGAAACCGAGTTTGTTGCGATTGTCGAACCCGGTGATCAAATTGAACACACCGTCCGGCGTGTGGCGATAGTACGCCGAGACTGTGCCTTTAACAATCGCGTCTTCGCGTGGATACAGTTTCCAATTTTCCGCGTCCTGGGTCGCGATAAGTTGATCCGCGCGAATCGGAATGTACGCGTACAGCAACAGCGGTACAATCGCGAGCAACGCGCCGCGCGCAAACATCGCGCGAGTGAGCCGCGCCCGATTCAACCAGATGACGAGCAAGAGCGCGGGCGTGAGAAACACGATGACGCGATGATTCGTCAAGCCCAAACCGTACACCAACGCGAGCGCGTAAAAATCGCGCGCGTGATTATCATGATGCCAACGCAGAGCGAAAAAAATCGCGAGCGCGCCGAGAAGCAAATGGAGCGCGTACACTTCGGCGTCAATCGCGGCGCTCCACAGCGTCGGCGCGAGCGCGAGCATCAGCGCGGCGAGCATCGCGGGAACGCGGCGTTGCACGAGCCGGACACCGATCGCGTAAATGATCGGCGTCGTCAGCGCGGCGCACAGCGCGGAAAAAAATGTTACGCGCAACGCGACAGCGCCAATCGGCAAGAGTGTAAATAATTTTGCGAGCAGAATGTACAGCGGATAACCGGTCGAGTGCGGGACGCCGAGAATCGCCGCCATAAATTGATACTCGCCGCTATCGCCTTCGAGAACGGTCGGCGGCATCGTGCGAATGTAAAGCGCCAAGCTGGATAACGCGAGCGCGGCGGAAATCCAAAGGTCAATCTGTTTGATGGGGGGCTTGAAATTTTGACTCACGCAGAGTATTATAAACTTACCGAAGTAAATCGCCAAATTGCCGCGCGGCAGTCGGTCACGATTGTCGCGCGCAAAGGATCGCGTATGATCAAGTTCGGCAAGGAACGGGCGCAAGGATTGGTGGAGTACGCGCTGGTTTTGATGCTGGTTGTCATCGTCGTCGTCATCATTCTCGGCGTGTATGGAAACCAGGTTAGCAATTTCTTTAGTCGTGTAACGAGCGCGATGCCGTAAAAATTTTTCGCGCGCGCGTCCGACAAATCCTTCGTTGGGCATATGCGAAGGATTGTTTTGACGCGGATATAAATTCAGAGTGAGCGAATAACGAACAACTCTCAACCTACGCCGGTTGAGAGTTGTTTGTTTACACTTTATGCGCGGTGACCGCGATGACGTGGAACGTCCACGCGAATCCATTCAGCGATTCAAACGCGCGCAACTCAGCGCGCGCGGCGCGCAAAAATTCGCCGCGCGAAATTTCCGGCATCGCGAGAATTTCCGCGCGCAACAAGGGCGACGCGTGCGCGAGTTCGAGAAACGCGTCCGTGTTGGCGACGCGCGTAGGATGCGCTTCCGCACGCGCTTCAACATTTACAAAGCCGGCGGACGCGAGCGCATCCTGGATTTGCGCCGACGTGCCAAATGTTTGGCGAAACAAGTACGACCGCGCGGCTTGCGCGCGCAAATGCGCGAGCATTTCGGTTTCTGTGTTCGCGCGATACGGCGGCAAGACTTGGTACATTTTTGTATGCGGCGCGGACGAATCCAACGCCCAGATGTGCAGGGCCAACATTCCACCGGGCGCGAGCACGCGATAAAATTCGGCGAGCGCTTTTGCCGGCTCGGTGTAATGCAACGCAAACTGGGACAGAATCGCGTTGAAATGATTCGCCGAAAAATCGAGTGCGTGCAAATCGCCGGCGCGAAAAGCGCATTGCGAAAAACCGAATTGTGCGGCGCGCGCGCGCGCGTGCGCTAGCATTTGTTCCGACGCGTCCACGCCAATCACCGCGCCGCTTTTGGTCACGCGCGGCGCGGCGAGCAACGCGATCAAGCCGGTGCCCGCGCCCGCGTCGAGTACGCACCAAC
>JACRPR010000200.1 GCA_016223105.1 Chloroflexota bacterium
ATTCACTTTGAACATCGGCATCGTCGTCGTGAGGAACGCAGAGAATCCAAGCAATTGTGGTTCGTGTTGCTTGACCGCCGCGAGTAATTTTTCCGGCGCGACATTTGTGCCCAGGTCAAACACTTCAAAGCCCGCGCCTTCGAGCATCATATTGCACAAATTTTTTCCGATGTCGTGCAAGTCGCCTTTCACCGTGAGCATCACGACTTTGCCGATCGGTTTCGCGCCGGTCAGCGCGAGAAGCGGGCGCAAAATTTTCAACGCTTCGCCCATCGCTTTTGCGGACATTAACATTTCGGGCACAAAGTATTCGCCCTTTTCAAAACGATTGCCGACCTCTTGCAACGCCGGAATCAGCGCGCCGAACAACAAATCGAGCGGCGTCATTCCAAGCGCGACGCCTTCATCGGTCAATGCTTTCACATCTTTCGCGTGTCCCGCAATCGTATGATCGTACAATCCTTGTTTGATTTCATCTTGACGACTCATTGGTTCTCCTTTTTGGAATTGGAGGTTGGAGGTTAGAGATTGGAAGTTGGATCGCGATCCAACCTCCAATTTCCAATCCCCAACTTCCATTTATTGATTTCGAAATCGTTCAACCGTTTCATAAATCGCGCGGACATTTTCGTCCGGCGTTTCGCCATCCATATTGATACAACACACGACCGCGCGTTCGAGCGGCGCGCCCGCGTTCAACACGCGCTCGACATCCGCGATCACATCCGCGCGCGATAACGTTGACACGCGCACTGGGCTCAAGCGCAAACTGAAAATCGCGCTCGGCAACGCGCGGCGACACGCGGCAATGTCCGATCCCCAGCCCACATCGAAAAAGATCGCACCCTCGATCTCGGCATACAATGCCGCGACCTTGTGCATATCTTTGCCGCAGTGATGAATCCCGTACGGAGCCAAATCGCGCGCGAGTAGTTTATCGTACGGCAGTAAAAATTCGCGGAACGTTTGCGGCGACACCATCTCGACACTGCAATTTGGATGCAAACTGATCGGCGCGTTGATGTTTCGCACGCCACGATTGACCGCGATCGAAGTTGTGCCGGTGCGTCGCTTCACATAGCGCGCGATATCGCGCACGGTTTCGTACGCGACGGTGAGAACGTGATGCGCGAGATTCGGATTCTCGTACATGTCCACAAAAATTTGCGGACCGCGCAGATTGAGCGCGACGTTCAGCACGCCCTCCAAATTCAGATCGCCTTCGAGATAGCCAAACTCTTTTTCGAGCGCGTCCATCATCGCGATCACGCGACTGAACACCGGATTCATCGCGAGATCAGGCGCGCGCAGTGCGATCGCTTGATCGTCGTCGAGATTGAGTGGCACGACCTGGGGCGACGCGTCATCCGCGAACATTATTTCGCAACCCAGGACTGCCGAAGGCAACCATCCTGCCGCGATGTGAATCGGTCCGATGATCGGTTTCGGTTCGGGATTCGCTTCGCCCATTCCGCACGCGCCGAAACGCGCGTGCAGTATACCACGCATTTGCCGTTCGCGCGCAACGCGTTGCGCCGGATCGAAAAAGAAATTTTCTCCGAACGTGATGCCGTAGTGTTTGTTCCACCAACTCGGATGAAAGACGATTTCAACCGGGAGGAAGGTGCTGGGTGAAATGGTCATTAGATTCGTAAATCGTAAAACGTAAAACGTGATGCGTGATTTCTATTCGGGCTTGATGTGTTCCAAGACCCACAAGCACGCCAACTTGGTCGCGCCGAGTTCGTGAAAATAGTGATGCCGCAACTCGCTCGACCTGATCGCGGACAAGTGGCGCGGACTCATTCGGATACTTTCGGCGAATGCTTTTTGTGTAATGCCTTGTTCGCTCAATTTCTTGATCAACGCTTCGAGCGTGACACCTTGCAGATATTTTTCCAAACTCGCGAGATCGTTGACATTCTCAAAACGCGTCGGCGCAATTTTCGTGAAGGATTTTTTGTCTTGCAAAAAAGCGAACGCCAATGCGTCGCAGTGATGGCAACCGCCGCCCTTGCCGATGTAGCAACTGCACGCGGACGAAATCCCGTGTTCATCCAACAGAATCGAAACGGTGTACGTGCCGTGTTTGCCTTCAACTTGCGCGACGATCTTTTTGCCGGTTCGACTCGCATTGAAAAACGCGCCAATGTACCGTTTTGCTTTCGCGCTGGGTTGCCCCGACCACGCGGACTGAATCGCGCGCGTGAGTGCGCCTGCATCTGATTCGGACATTACAATCACCTATTATTCGGGTTCGCGCGGATCCAAGACAAGTCTCATTCCGTTGAGAATTTCGCGCACGCGTTTTGACGAAAGCGTACCGATGTAATCGCTCAACTGCGCCTTGTCCACCGTCAAAATTTGCGACACATTGACCACGCTGGGCTTGGGAAGATTCGCTTCCTTTTTGTCGAGGAGCACATTTCCCGGCGCGCTGGCGCGTTTGAGATTCGAGGTCAACGCGCAAACAACAACCGTGTGAATTTGACTGCGATTAAACACATTGTTTTGCACGACGACATGCGGATGGCGGTAGCCGGGCTGAGAACCGGTTGGCTCGTCAAGATCAACCCAATAAATGTCGCCCTGATTGATCACCATTCCCCCTCCACGATGCGGCGATGCGTGCGGCGCGCTTTGCGACGCAAAGTCTTTTCGGCGGGGTCTGGCTCGTCCGCGTATGCGGCGTTGATTTGCGCGAGCAAGTCGCGATTTTGTTGACGCCGGATGTACTCTTCCAATGCCAACACAAACAAGTGACTTCGTGAAATTTGCATTTTGCGGGCGATAAGTTCCGCCTGGTCAAACAGCGACTTGCGGAGCGAGATTGCCGTTTTGATATTCTCCATTGTTATACCATCCTTTCCGCCAAGAGTATAACGAACAGCCGTCCACTTGTCAATACAAGTTGGCGCGGCGTTCACCGCGCCCCAAACACCCGCTCCCGCGTCTCCACCGCCTCCGCCCAACTATTCACAACGTAACGATGAATAATGCCGGTGTGAATGTGCGCGGCTTCCGGCGGAATCTCGCCGTCCCACATCAAACACGTTTTGTGTTCGGACGCGATCGCGTGCCGCGCGACCAAGTTTTGCATTTCGGGGTTGCCGAAATTGATTGAGGTAACGCCGGGCGTGTTTACCATTTCTTCGTAAAATTGATTGCCGCGTCCGCAGAAATGTCCGAGCGCGCCGCCGACCGCCGTCGCGACGCGCGCGTTGTACGGCACGCAAAATTCGCGGTACATTTTTTGCGAGAGCATCACACCCGAATCGTCCGGGATGCACGCGCCGCCGATCTGCCGACACAAGAATTTGTAGCCCTCGTCCGGCGCGTCGCCGACAATCGCGCGATGTTTGTTGATTACGGCGATTGCAATCGGCACATAAAAATCGAGCAGGTCGTGAATGAGTTGCGGTTCTTCAAGCGTCGCTTCGTAAATCGCGACGCCCGCGAGATTCACCGCAAAGTTGAACGGACCTTGCGGATCGGGATGTCCGATATGAACGGTTTGCGCGAGTTTCGGATATTGCGCGAGCGTGTCGCGAAAGTACGCTTCGGTCTCCCAGATTTGCGCGCCAATGCCCGCGTTCAAATCCGGCATGCCGCGCGCGATGATCGCGCGCACGTCATCCAAACTTTCGACCGGCAATGCCCAGGGCATATTGTCCTCGTCCTGCGAGTACGCCGCGCCGAGAATCGAGGTCGTGAGGATTAAACCATAATTCGGGCGAATCGTAAAGACGCGATCATCTTTCAACAGCGCGCCTTCGTACGCGAGCATCAATTCGCTGATCAACATTTTCGCCGGATCGCGGAACGCTTCGCGGTACGGAATCTGAATCCAACCGGGTGGAAAATCAAATTGCAAATGACTCCACGGCGCGCGCGTCGTGATGATCGTCGGGCGAAAATCGAGCGGCTCGAATTTGAGCGCGGACAATTGTTTTTGCTCCGCGCGATTTTGCCACGCGACATCCACCAACGTTTCGAGTTTATCGAGATAGGGACGGGGATCGAAATTGTTCATGGTTTTTTCCCAGACCCGAAGGGTTTTTAGAAACCCTTCGGGTCTTGATTCACTTGCACGCGCTTGCCGGTCGCGCACGATTTGTAGATCGCTTCCATCACGCGCCACGCGGCGACTGCTTCTTCGCCGGGAATCGGCATCGGCTTCCGGCGTTGCAAACGCGTGATGAGTTCACTCACGAGTTCAGTGTGTGCGGGACCCGAATTGAAAAACTGGCGAACTTCGGGAACGCGATCCGGCAAATACACGCTCCACTGCCCTTCCGATAACGGACCGATCAACATCTTGCCGCGCGTGCCGGTGATTTCGATTTCGTTCACGCGCAATTGCGATTCCCAGGTTGCGCCGAATGAAACCGGGATACCTTCGCGCGTTCGCAGTAACGCGACAACGGTTTCATCCACCTCAAAGCGTTTCGATTCCGCGTACGCCGAGACCTCCGCGATTTCGCCGATCAAAAATCGCGTGAGGTCAATCCAAAGACTGCCCGCGTTCGCGAGCGCGCCGCCGCCGGACATTTTTTTCGAGACGAGCGAAGTTGCGCGCGGCGTATCGGGAAAAGAGTCTCTCAACTGCACGCGCGCGCTGATCACATCACCGATGATTTTTTCTTTCAACATTCGTTGCGCGGAACGCACGGTGGGCCAATAGCGGCGATAGTATGCGACCGTGAGCGGCACGCGATTTTTTTGGCACGCGTCCACAATTGCTTGCGCGTCGCGCGCGCTCGTGCCCATCGGCTTTTCACAAAAAACGATTTTACCGGCTTCTGCCGTCATCGTCGCGTGCTGGCGATGGAGATAATGCGGCGACGCGATGTAGACCGCGTTCACTTGTTCATCGTCAATCAACGCGCGCGCATCGGTGTACCAACGTTGCGCGTTGTGGCGACGCGCAAAATCTTCCGCGCGCGTCGCGTCGCGCCGCATCACCGCGACGAGTTCCGATCCTGGTGTACGATAGAGCGGCGGACCGCTTTTCTTTTCGGCGACATCACCACACCCGATGATGCCCCAGCGAATTGTTTTGAAAGTGGTCATTGGTAATTGGAGATTGGAAGTTGGATGTTGGAAATTGGATGTTGGATTCGACGCTTTAGCGGGTTGCGTGTCCGAAGCGAGCCACCGCGTAAACGCTCAATTCCAAAATCCGCGTTTATCCGCGCTCGTCCGCGTCCAATTAGATCGCGTCCAATTCAATCGCACGATGTTCGCGCGCCGAACGATAGATGGCTTCGATCAACGCGACACTGCGGCGACCTTCGCGTCCATCCACAAGTGGTGCGCGCTGATCACGAATCGCGTTCGCAAAATCTTGAAACTGCGCGCTGTGTCCGGCGGCGTTAATGTCCATCGGACGCGATGCGCCACTGCTCGCTTCCGCTTTTTCTTCGCCGTCTTCTTGCGGATCGCGCAGATGCCATTCGAGCCGCGCGAGTCCTTTGTGATAAATCAGCGAACCGCGCGTGCCGTAAAATTCGAGGCGTTCGGGAAAACCAGGATACGCCGCCGTCGTCGCTTGAATCAAACCGATGCGCCCGTCCGCATATTCGAGCGTCGCGATCGCGCCGTCTTCGATCTCGATTGCGTGATTGAGCGTTCGCATTTGCGCGGTTACGCGCGCCGGCATTCCGCTGACCCAGATTATCAAATCAATCGCGTGAATCGCTTGATTGATCAACACGCCGCCGCCCTCGTGTTCGAGCTTGCCGCGCCACGCGCCACTGCGATAATACTCGTCACTGCGATACCAGATCGTGTTCGCACTCGACCAGATCAATTTACCGATTTTATTTTCATCGAGCAACGTTTTGACGCGCCGACCGAGCGGTTCGAATCGCGATTGAAAAATTACGCCGAGCGTTACACCCGCGCGATCACACGCCTCGCTCATCGCGTCACATTCCGCGACGTTGCGCGCCATCGGTTTTTCGCAGAGAACGTGCTTGCGCGCGTGCGCGGCATCGCGCGTCATTGGCAAATGCAAATCGGGCGGCGTGCAAATCGCGACCGCGCCCACATCATCGCGCGCGAGCAAATCGCGATAATCAGAATACCACGCCCCGCCGAATCGCGCAACAAACGCGCGCCCGCGCTCTTCGTTGCGCGTCGCAACCGCGACGAGTTCCGCGCCTGGTGTGTTTTGAATCGCGGTCGCATGCACCGGCGCGATGTTGCCAACACCGATCAGTCCAAAACGTAGCGTCATGTTATTTCCAAATATCAGTGTGCAGTGAACAGTAATCAGTGAACAGTTTTGTTTCC
>JACRPR010000176.1 GCA_016223105.1 Chloroflexota bacterium
GCACTCGCGATTGACCGCGAGATTGGCAATAAAATGGGTGAATCCGTTGATTTAGAAAACACAGGTCACGCGTTGCTTGCTTTCAACGAAATAGACAAAGCAATCCAAAATTACAATCACGCGATCCAGATTGCGGACGAAATCAATTTTCCACAAACGCAGAGTTACGCGCGTTGGGGTCTCGCCCTCGCGCACCTGTACGCCGCGCAACACAAAGACCTTCCAGGTCTTGGAGACCTGAACCACCTAAACGCCGCGCGCGCCGCCGCAGAAGCCGCGTGTAAATTTGATGTGCCGCAAAACAATCACAACGTCGCCGCGCTCCTCGGCATTATCGCGTTGGCGCAAGCCGCGCAAAACCCGAAGGGTCTCGAAGACCCTTCGGGTTTGGATGACCCTTCGGGTTTCTTCCGCGCCGCGATCGCGCACGCGGACGCTCTGCTCGCGCAAACGCCGGAATTGTACGCCGCGTTGGATGCCAAGGGCATCGCGTTGTGTGGGTTGGCAATCATAAACCCGAAGGGTCTTCCAGACCCTTCGGGTTTTTAGTTCACCACTCAACGGTACATCAACGGGAAACGTTCGGGATGATCCAGCGCGTCCAGCTCGATATCCGCGTCGAGGTGGGGCCAATGATATTGGCGCGGACCAATCCGACGAAAATTTAAAATCTGATCAATCGTCGCGGTTTTGAAAACCGGGTAATCGTCAAACGGCACAAAGTATTCGTGATCCTCAACCAAAAGCCACAAGCCAAGTGAATTGATGTTAGTAACTTGATTTTGCAAAGTGCGCGTCCCACGCAGACCTGATTTCATTCTCGTGCTCCCGGACGAGTTCGTCCAATTGTCTCAGTAATTTTGGTTTCAACCGATGCGCGTCCGCTAACGCAATCGTCGGCTCGATCCAAAATTTGGCGATGCCGTCGGGCGTTTGGATATGCACATGCCGACGCGATTCTTCGCGGCGATTAAAGAAGAAACGATACGCACCGATTGTGAAAATTGTGGGCGACATTTTAAATTCCGTTCCTCCTCGCCAAAATTATAACACGCGCGCACACATCGCGCAAACGACAAATCAGAAATCTGAAATCTGAAATCTGAAATCCGCATCACTGACACCCGTCCCCGCGCACAAACCGATCCAACCCATCCGCGATGCCGAGCGCGAGCGCGTCGCGCCGTTCGCGTAAAACTTTTTTATCCGCGCCTAGAAATCCAACTTCCAAAATCGCGCCCGGCGAATTTTGATGAATCTCGTTGAACGCGTGATACTGCGTCATATCGCGCGTGATGCTCCCCTCGTGAAACGATAATTGCGACGCCGCGCCGTACGTCAGCGTAACACAACGCACGAGCCGATCTTCTTCGAGCGGGATTGCGCTGTTCAACGCGCGCGCGACTTTGTAGCCGCTCGCGTAATTGATGCACGAGTCCGCGTGCAGTGAGAGAAAAACACGCGGCGCGTAATCGCGGCGCGTCGAACTCAATCGCCGATCAAATTCCGCAAGAATTTCGACGCGATAGCCGCGCGCCTCGAGCATCATTTTCGCGCGTTGCGCGAGATCGGTCGTAATGTCCACCTCGCGCAAACCGTCGGGACAGATCGCGCCAGGATCACTTCCGCCGGAATGACCGGCGAGAATCGCGATGGGCGGCGGTTCGGGCGTGGGGATCGGCGTCGCGGTCGGCGGGGGCTGGGTTGGCAAAGGTAGCGCGGTCGCGACGAACACAATCGCGGTCATCACCGGCGGCGGCTTTTGCGCGATCACCCCAGCCGTGCAAACCATTCCGATCAGCGCAAGCACCATCCCGACCAACGAAAATCGCGACAGATGTTCGAGCGCCCAACGGCGCACGAGCGGAGAATTTTTTGCTTCGTTCAAATCCATTCACAAAATCCGAGGGGAGATGGGGAGAGCGGGAGAGCAGGAGAAAATCTCCCACTCACCCACTCACCCACTCTGCCACTCACCACAAAATCCGCGCATCACCCACGCGTTTCGTCACGCGTTTTGCGTCGAGATATTCGAGCAGGGCGATCACGTACTTGCGACTCGTGTCGAATTTATCGCGCACTTGTCCGGCGGTGATCTGCCCGTCCGCGCGAATCGTCGCGATCACCCAGTCGCGCATCGTCGCGAATGCTTTTGGCGCGAGCAAAACCTGGTCACTCAACCGTACCAATTTGTCTTGTGTAACCAAAACATTCACCGCTTCGATGCCAATCGCGGTTTGTGCGTCTTGCGCGGACGGCGGCGCGAACGGCGCGCGTTCGAATTGCGCGATCAGCGCGTTGACCTGGCGTTGCAGTTCCGGCGGAAACGTAATCGCGAAATCGGGACGCCGCACAATGTCGCCGCTCGCGATCAAAATGTTTTCCGTCGTCGCGCGTTCGATGATGCGATCAAAAATGCGCGGCGCAAGCCCAAGCCGGCTTTTCAATTCTTCGCGCGGCAAACCTGGGCGCAGTGGAAACTGTTTGTGAAAGTCATCGAGCGCGGCGCGCATTTTTTCGACGAGCGCGCTCCAATGTGGCGCGGACAAGAACGTGTTGCCGAGCGCGATTGTCGCGCCCGCTTCGATTTGCGCGTTCAGCGCGGCGATGACCGCATCACTCGCGACGCCGGTCGCGCTCGCGATCTCTTTCGCGTCCGCCGGGTTCGATCCGCGCGCCGCGAGAAATTGCGCGACGATTTCCTCCGGCGTGCCGCGCGCGAGCGTTTCCAAGCGCGCGATCACATCCGGCTTGAATCGGCGATGCCGCGTCGCCGCGCGCGGATCGATCACAACTCCGCCGCCAATCGTGATGCTCGGCGACGGAAAGCGAATGATGTAGCGATCATTTTTCGCGAGCGCGATGGGCGCGGACAGATGAAATTGCACCCACGCCGCTTCGCCCGGCTTGAGTTGATCGCGATCGAGCAAGCGCACACGCGCGGGCGTCTCGGACGCGCCGGAAAAAAAATCCACCTCGGCATTGTGCGCGAGCGGTTTCGGCGCGGACGCCAGGTATTGCACGCGCGCATCGAGCAGACGCGTCGCGTCGAGTGTGCCGGGCAACGCGACCACTTGACCCCGTACTAAATCTTCGACCGCGAGACCGGACAGATTCATCGCGACGCGACTACCTGGCAATGCGCGATCAACTTTCGATTTGTGCGTTTGCAAACCGCGCACGCGACCGCGTTTCTCGCCGGGAATGATCGCGACCTCTTGCCCCAACGTGAACGCGCCGTCAATCAATGTGCCGGTAACGACCGTGCCAAATCCGGCAATCGAAAACACGCGATCAATCGGCAAGCGCGGTTTGCCCAGATCGTTTTTCGGCGCGACGCTTTGCAGTAAGCGATCCAACTCGCGCACCAGGTCGTTCAAACCAGCGCGCGTGCGCGCTGACACCGGAATTATTTTCGCGTCCGCGAGAATCGTGTCCGCGAGTTCTTTGCGAACATCCGCGGAAACCATTTCGATCCATTCCACGTCCACCGTGTCTTGTTTCGTCAACGCGATCACGCCGCCCTTGATTTGGAGCAAATCCAAAATCGCGAGATGCTCGCGCGTTTGCGGCATCACGCCTTCGTCGGCGGCGATCACCAGGATCGCCGCGTCACTCCCGCCAACGCCGGCGAGCATATTTTTGATGAACGCTTCGTGCCCCGGCACATCCACGATGCTGACGTTTTCGCCGCTCGGCAATTTGAGCCACGCGAAACCCAGGTCAATCGTCATCTCGCGTTCTTTTTCTTCTTTGAGTCGATCGGGATCGATCCCAGTCAACGCCTTGACCAATGTGGATTTGCCGTGATCCACATGCCCGGCGGTTCCAATCACGCGCACGCGTTATCCTCCCGCCGGCGCTTTGCGCGTTTTCGTCGCGACTTTTTCGCCTTCAAAGCGCGCGAGCAAATCGTCCAACATCTTGTCCAGGTTTTGATTGCGTTTACGTTCGACCTCGCCCATCGTTTTGACGACGGTCAAAATCATCAGCGCGCGCTCGCGACGTTCCTTTTCCATTTTCTCAACCAGGTCGTGCAATTGCGCCGCGACTTCGGGACGCCAATCTTCCAACTTGGTCACGCGATCCGAAATGACCGCCATCCGTTTGTTCCACTCGTCGCGCAAAAATTGCCACTCGCCCAATTGTTGTTGCCACCGTTTTTCAATATCCGCGACAAGTTGTTCGCGTTCCTTGCGCCGCGTTTCTTCGACGAGGCGTTGCCATTGCAAAAGCCGCGCTTCGGTTTGCTTCAACCGTTCTTCGAGTTCTTGCATCGCCGGCACGATCTTGCGATCATCTTTGTACTTTTCCTGAATCGCGCGCATCTGCGCGATCCATTCTTCGATTTCGCGGCGGCTCGTTTTCATTTGCTCCGCCCATTCCGCCATATGCCGCGCGCGCGATTGCTCCGCGCGGCGCGCGGCTTCGGCGGCGTCCGCGCGTTCCTGGCGCAAGCGGTCGCCGAGTTGATGCACTTCGGTCATCAACTGCCCAGTACGTGGCACCCATTCTTCGACGACCGAGACGCGTTGCACGACCGCTTCATCGCGCCGAATCGCATCTTCGATTTCGCGTTGCAAAGTGCCAAGCGAAAGATCGAGCCGATTCAAAATATCGTGATCGCCAATGACCGAGCGTTGAAATTGTTGCAGGGCTTCGATCTGCATTTGCAACGCGGACAAAATTTGATCAATGCGCTCGCGTTCGATCTGCCGAATCTTGAATTGCTCCTCATCATTTTGCAACCGCCGTTTATCCGCCTGTTCAAGAATCATTTGCACTTCGGTTTTGACTTGCCCGGTCGCTTGTTCGATTTGCGAATAGCGCAACGATTGGCTCGTCAAACGCGCGAGCCGTTCTTCCAAATCCTGGGTCGTCTTGACGAGCCCGGCGAGTTGCGTGTACTGCGACGTGAGTTGATTGCCGGTTTCGATGAGTTGCGCTTTGTCTTTGCGATGTTCTTCGTCAAGCCAGTTGACGCGTTGAGTTACTTGTTCAAGATTCATCTTCCCCTCCTGGATCGTTGTTGTGCGGTGAAAGTAAAACGTAATGCGTGAAACGTAATTACGTTTTACGGTTTACGTTTTACGCTTTACTTCAGCCAACCCTTGGCGCGTTCGACCGCGCGTTTCCATTCCGCATAACCTTGTTCGCGGCGCGCCGCATCCCATTGCGGATCGAACACGCGATCCACGCCCCAGTTTTGGCACAGTTCGTCGCGCGATTTCCAAAAGCCGACCGCGAGTCCGGCGGCATACGCCGCGCCGAGCGCGGTCGTTTCGTTGACGATGGGGCGCACGACGCGCGCGCCGAGAATATCGGCTTGCAGTTGCATCAAGAAATTATTTTTCACCGCGCCGCCATCAACCTTTAGCGTCTTCAACGCGACTCCCGAATCCTTCTCCATCGCCTCAATGACCTCGCGCGTTTGATAGCAAATCGCTTCGAGTGTCGCGCGCACAATGTGTTCGCGTTTCGTGTACCGCGTCATTCCAACCAGTGTGCCGCGCGCGTACATATCCCAGTGCGGCGCGAACAAACCGTTGAATGCCGGGACGAAATACACTCCGCCCGTGTCCGCAACCGACTGCGCGATTTCTTCGGTCTCGGCGGCGTTCGAAATAATTTTGAGATTGTCGCGCAACCATTGAACCGCCGCGCCCGCAATCGCGATCGATCCTTCGAGTGCGTAACAAATTTCGCCGTTCGACGCGACGGTCGTAAGCAATCCGGCTTTCGATGGCACGATCTCTGCGCCGGTGTTCAACAACAAAAAGCAACCGGTGCCGTACGTGTTTTTCGCTTCGCCCGGCTCGAATCCAACTTGTCCGAACAGCGCGGCTTGCTGATCGCCGAGATCGCCGCAAATCGAAACGCGTCCGTTGCACGGTCCGGTCGGATCGGTGAAACCGTACAGATTTTTATCCGACGAGGGGCGCAACTGCGGCAACATCGCGCGCGGGATGTTGAACAGCGCGAGCAGTTCGTCATCCCAGTCGAGCGTTTGCAAATTCATCAGCATCGTGCGCGACGCGTTCGTGTAATCGGTGATGTGGACGCCGCCGCGCGTTCCGCCGGTCAAATTCCAAATGACCCAGGTATCAATGTTGCCAAAGATCGCTTCACCGCGTTCGGCGCGCGCGCGCAAACCAGGGACGTTTTCGAGCAACCACTGAATTTTCGGCGCGGAAAAGTACGTCGCAATCGGCAAGCCGGTTTTCGCGCGAATCATTTCCGCGTGTCCCGCGTCGATCAACCGTTGGCAGATCGCTTGCGTGCGCGTGTCCTGCCACACAATCGCGTTGTAATCCGGCTCGCCGGTTTGCGGATTCCACACGACCGTCGTCTCGCGCTGATTCGTAACGCCAATCGCGGCGAGATGTTCCGCGCGGATGCCGCCCTTCAACTGCACTCCTGGCGTCGCTCCGCTCAGGGTGGCTTTTGCCATCGCGCCGCCAATCGTCGTGCGCGTGCGATCCCAGATTTCGCCGGCGTCGTGTTCGACCCAGCCCGGTTGCGGATAAATTTGGTGATGCTCTTCGTAATGCGATGCGACGACCGCGCCCGCGTGATCGAAAATCATAAAGCGCGTGCCGGTCGTGCCCTGGTCTACCGCGGCGACATAGTTTGGCATAGTTTCAACTCCCTTCTCATCCCCTCTCACCCTTCTGCTTTGCAATATGGACGATAAAAATTCCGGCGAGCGTCAACCCGCCGCCGATGATCTGGACGAACGAAATCGGTTGACCCAGGAGCGGCACGCCGAAAATCGCGGTGAGCACCGGTTGCATCAACAACGTCGGCGCGACGATGGACGCGGGCAAATGTCCGAGCGCGTAATTCAGCAAGAGCCAGCCAATCACTTGGACGACGAGCGCAAGCACCACCAGGTTGATCCAGGTTTCGAGCGGATAGCCGGTGAGCGGTTGATTGAACACGATGCTCAACGCCAAGAGCGCGAGCGCGCACACCGCCGCGGAAATCCACCACGACACGAGCGACGAGAGTTGATCGCGCGCGCGTTCGGTCGCGAGAAAAAACATTCCGTAGAAAAAGCCGACAAGCAAGCCGAGCAAATCGCCAATGCCGATTTGCGGATGTTGCAAAAAATCGCCGCCGAGAATGACGCCCGCGCCGAGCATCGCAAACAGCAAGCCGCCCCAGAACGCGGGACGCAATTTTTCTTTGAACAAAATCAGCGCGCCGAAACTCACCCACACCGGCGCGGTGTTGCCGAACAAGGTCGCGTTCGCCGCGTTGCCGATCAGCACCGCCGTATTCCAGGTCGCTAGATCGCCGGCGAAAAAGAGACCGGCGATGATCGCGAAGAGGACGTGGCGATTCGTAAATAGTAAATGGTAATTGGTAATTGGTAATTGTGCGCGACGCAGAGAGATTGCAAATGGAATGGTCATTACGGCGGCGGCGATTGCCATGCGATAGAAACCACTGACCGCGCCGGGCGCGTTTGCCCATTTCACAAAAATCGCGGACAAGCCGATGCTGGCGAGACCCAGGATGAGGGTCAGGTACGGAACCGCGACGCGGAGACGCGGCGATTGAGCGATTGAGCGATTGAGCGATTGGGCGCTGGTGGAGTTTTCTCCCGCGCGCCCACTCTCCCTTTCTCCCGCTCGTTTGAGTTGAATGTTCAATGGGACTTGGCTTGCTTGATAATTATGATTTTGTTTTTGTTCAATTAAATCATCATACACGCAATCGCGCGCGCGACCACGTTGCCGGTGCGCGCGTCAATCAAAAAGAATGCTTCGGGAATGTTCCAATCGGGAATCGCGGGCGGCTGGGTCGGCGAGACGCGCGTGATCGGAATCGGCGTCATCGCGCGGTGTTTCAAATGCACGTACCAGTACGTCGCGCCGAGATCGATCGTCGCGTTCGCCGGCACGCGCGTGCCCCAGCAATACGAATTCATTCGTTCGTTCGCAAAACGCTGGATGACCTCTTCCGCTTTGATCAGCCGCGCGTCGCCCACCTCAAAATTCGCGCGGTTGTGCGCGGTGGTTACCGGATCGAGCGCGCGCCAAGCGGCATCCACCGCCGCGTCTTGGGTAACTGACGAATCGGTGCAGGCGGCGAGTGCGAGCGAGAAAATTAGGATTAGAAATTTTGAGCGAAGTGATTTTAGTTTTTGCATCGTGGCTCCGGTGAATACAACCACAGATTTCACAGATTGCACAGGTTATCTAAAATTTTCCGATCAAATAAATTTGGAGACCATTGGATTCGACGCTTCAGCGGGTTGTTTGTCCGGGCAAACAACCGCGTAAACGCACGACTCCTTCACCCTATTTCCGTCGCCAAACGGTACAACCGATCCGCGAGATTCCGAATCTCATCGCGCATCGTCACGCGCGCGCGCCAATGCGCGGGAATCCCCGACTCGCCATAGTGTGCGCCGGCGAGCTGACCACAAATCGCGGCGGTCGTATCCGCATCGTCGCCCAGATTCGCCGCGGTGAGAATCGCTTGCTCGAACGATTCCGTTTTGAAAAAACACCATAGCGCGGCTTGCAAACTTTTGACGACGTATCCCGATCCGTGAATCTCGTCAATCTGTTTGTCGCGATAATCGCCGCGCACGATCGATTGAATCGCGGGCGATGCGATCTCGATCGCGTTTGTAAAAAGAATGTCTTGCTTGCTTGCGCCTTCCAGCGCGCGAAAGATCATTTCACCGAACACGCTACACGCATCCACACATTCCGCCGCGCCGTGCGTCGTGCGCGAACTCTCGCCGGAAAAATGCGCGACCAGGTCGCGTTTGCCGAACCCAAACATCGGCACTGGCGCGAGCCGCATCAACGAACCGTTGCCCGCCGATTGCGGATCGGTTGAACCGGCGAATGGATTGCCGGTTTCGCGATAACGCGCGAGCGCGTGCCGCGTTGTAACACCAATATCAAAACATTTGCCAGTGCTACTCAGATAACCGTTCTCATACCAATCGCAGTACCGCTTCATCTGATCCTCGGCGTCGAACCCGCGTTGCTCGATCAAACTCGTCGCGAGACACAACGCCATCGAAGTATCATCTGTCCACTGACCGGGCTGAAGATGAAATGGTTCGCCGCCGAGCATATCCGTAACTGGCTCGAATGTGCCGCGCGGTTGAAATTCGACCGTCGTGCCAACTGCGTCGCCAGTCGCGAGTCCGAGCAAGCATCCGCGAAAACGATCGCGCGTATTCATATCACATCGCGTAAAAAACGGAACGGCGTCCGTTCGCTACTTTTTTTCGCCCCGCGCCTCCGCGACAATTTTCACGCCCGCGCTTGCGCCGATGCGCGTCGCGCCGGCGTGGATCATCGCTTGCGCTTGCGCGTAATCACGAATGCCGCCCGCGGCTTTGACGCCGAGTTCGCCCGCGACCGCGCGCGCCATCAACGCGACATCGTGCGCGGTCGCGCCGCCCGGACCAAACCCGGTGGACGTTTTCACGAAATCCGCGCCCGCCGCCTTCGAAAGTTCGCACGCGCGCACTTTTTCATCGTCGGTCAACAACGCGGCTTCGATGATCACTTTGACGATTGTGTTACCCGCGTGCGCGGCATCACACACCGCGCGAATATCATCGCGCACAAAATCGTACTGTTTCGATTTCAGCGCGCCGATGTTGATCACCATATCAATTTCCGTCGCGCCATCCGCGACCGCTTGCGTGGTCTCGAATACTTTAGTCTCCGTCGTGTGCGCGCCGAGCGGAAAGCCGACGACCGCGGCAATCTCAACGCCGGTGCCGCGCAAAAAATTCGCGCATTGTTTGATGTACGGCGGATTGACACACACGGCGGCAAACCGGTACTCTTTCGCTTCGGCGCACAATTTTTCAATTTCCGCCGGCGTTGCTTCCGGTTTCAACAAGGTGTGATCAATAAATTTGGTGATGTCATTCGGCACAGCCGTAACTCCCGGGCGCGCGGTGATGCGCGTCGCGCCCGCGCCGATCATTCGGCGCACGTTTTCCGGACATTTCTGCGCGCAGATGTTGCAATCGGCGCACCCGGTTTCTGCCGCGATGCCGGACAGCGGCACCGCGTAGCGCGTCAACGCCTCGACAATCGCGCGCGTGATCTCTTGAACTGAAACAGTTGCAGTGGTCATACTTTACTCACAATCAAATTGGACGCGGACAAACGCGGAGGAACGCGGATGATTTTTTTCAACCTTACACGAACCGCGCCAGAATCTTGGTTTCTCTAGGCGCAAAAGCAACGCCATGCACACGATCCTCATTATCTTTGACCCGCAATAATAATTGGACGCGGATGTTTCTCACAATCGCGCCAAGCGTGCCATTGTGGCGGCAAACCCAAGCGCGAAAAACATTACTCCGCGCGCGATCCAAGTTGCTGAGATTTTGCGTTCGTTATCATACGCCTTGCGTCGAAAATCCGGCTTGGGTCCAAAATTGAGAAGCAAGCCGACCTCGTACGGAGTCGCGCGCAGATAATTTAACAATTGCGCTTCATGATCGTCGGTAAGATTTTTCGCCGCTTTGAGTTCGATAATCACCTTGCCTTCGACAAGCAAATCAGCAAAATATTCCCCGACATTTTGACCCTCATAGTACACGTTGATCTTGGCTTGCTGTTCAACGTTCAATCCCATCTGGCGCAATTCGTACGCCATTGCATTTTCGTAAACATTTTCCAAAAAACCATAACCCAACCTGTGATACACTTTTTTGTAGAACGCGTGCAAAATTCGGTCAGTCAGATCAGCGTGTTTGAGTTCAACACTCATCGTCAACTCCCTTCAAAAGTTTTTTATCCGCGTTCCTCCGCGTTTGTCCGCGTCCCATTTTCGTGATGTGTTCCGCATGCCCCATTTCCCCAAAAGTTTTTTATCCGCGTTCCTCCGCGTTTGTCCGCGTCCCATAAAATCATTTTTTCAAGTACCGCCGCTCTACATCCATAATCTTCGCGACGCGTTTTTGGTGGCGTTCTTCCGTGCACTCGGTTTCGAGAAACGTTTGCGCGATATCGCGCGCGAGGCCCGCGCCAATTAATCGCGCGCCGAGCGTCAGCACATTCGCGTCATTGTGTTCGCGCGCGTTGCGCGCGGTCGAGAGATCGTAACACAGCGCGGCGCGGATGCCTGGCACTTTGTTCGCGACCATCGCGGAGCCAATGCCCGCGCCATCAATGATGATACCGCGCGCGACCGCGCCATCGCTCACGAGTTTCGCGACCGCGTATGCAATATCGGGATAATCAATCGGGTCAGAGGAAAACGTTCCGCAATCGTTCAGTGGATAGCCAAGTTCGCTCAAGAATTTTGCGAGGTCTTGCTTGAGCGCGAACCCACCGTGATCCGCGCCGAGCGCGACCGCGAATTTTTGCGCGGGCGACGCGGATTTTTCGGCGAGCACGCGCTCGACGACTTGACGAACAAGCAAGCGGACATCATCATCACGAAGAGTCACGGGGATTTACTTTGCGCGTACGAATAATCTGGCACAAAGCCGATCATTTGGGGGGGCCAATACGTCGCCCACACTTTGCCGACGATTTTCGATTTCACAACACTGCCCCACGCGTGCGAGTCGCTCGAATTGTTGCGATTGTCGCCCAGCACAAAATACTCGTCGGGCGCGATCGTCGTGGGTCCGAAAGAGTACGAACCAGGATTGAGCGGATAAGGTTCATCGAGCAGTGCGCCATTGACACTCACGCGTCCATCAATGATTTGCACTGTGTCGCCGGGCAAGGCGATGATGCGTTTGATGAAATCGCGATTCGCGCTCGTCGGCGGAATCAGCACGACGACATCGCCGCGTTGCGGCGACTTGACCATATACTCGATTTTGTTCACGAGAATAAATTGCCCGTCGTGAAAATTCGGCTCCATCGAATAACCTTCGATGCGAAAATTTTGGACGGCAAATCGAATCAGCAAAAAAATCACGAGCGTCAACACGAGCGTCTCGATCAATTCGCGCAATGCCGATCCCAGCCCACTCCAAATAGATTTCGTGGGCGGGACAAATTCTTCCGGCGGCGCGGGCGGCGGTTCGAGCGTGAGGACAGGCGTTTCCGTTTCGTTCGAGAATTCCAAAGCAGTTCCTTTCAAAGGTCGTTCTAACTTCGCGCGCAATTATAATTCAACTTGTGCCAACGCGCAACGCGACACGCGCGTAAGGGCGAAGCATTTTTTCGACGGTAGTTCCGTCGAAAAAATGCTTCGCCCTTACTTACCCACCGCTTTTGCCGCCAGTCCATCCAACCATTCCTTGTCTTCGACGCGCAGTAAAAATGGATTGAACAGTTGCGCGATGCAAAAAAGCGCGAGCAGTGCGCCCATCACCGCGATCACCGCGCCGGGATTGAACAAGCCGCCGAGAATTCCGGCGAGCGCGGTGCTGAGGGGCCACGAAAATTGCGCGATCAAGCCATCGGCACGATCACGCCGTACACGCGTCGCGTTTTCAATCCGCCCCACGCGCTAATCAAAATTCCCCCGGCAACTCCGCCGACGCCGCCGAGCGTGGTAATCGTCGCGAGCGCGGTCTCGAAGGTGAAACCGCGCGCCGTCCAATCTTCGATCAAATTGAATTTGACGACGAGCGGCAAAAAAATTCCAATCGGCGAACCCAAAAAATTCGCGACGGTAAATGTGCCGAGCAACCACAACAACGGACGACGCAACCAAATGTACCGCGCGCCTTCGCGCGCGTCCGCCCAAATACTTTTTTTCGCGCCACTCGCATCGTGCAAGTCGGTTCGTTGGGGCGATGGGATCGCGAGGAAAATCAGCGTAGTCGCCGCGCCAAAAAATGTGAGCGCGTCAATCGCGATGGCGAGCGGCGCGCCATCGGTCAATTGCGCGAGCGGCGCGAGCGGAATGACGCCCTGGCGCGCGAGCGCGGGAAGTGAAATCAAGGTCGCCGCGAGCATCGGCGAGAGAATGCCGGAGAGCGCCCACATCGTTTGCATCATTCCGTTCGCGCGCGGCAATTGTTTTTCCGGCACGAGCATCGCGTACGATGTGTCGAACGCGGAATGATGAAACGCGCCGATGATCGCGACGACGCCAACGATCCCGATCAAGATCGGCAAGCTCAACGCGTGCGTGAACATCAACACCGCGACGAGTGTGCTCATCGCGCCGTTCGCAAAATCCGCGAACATCATCGTGCGTTTGCGGTCATGCCGATCCGCCCACGCGCCCGCAATCGGTGCACCGAACACAGTCGGCAGAGCGAACGCGAGCGTTACCGCCGAAAGTGCGAGCGCGAGTTCCGGTTTTTGATCGGGACGCGGATACAAGGTTTGCGTCAGCCAAATCGTGATCGCGAAAAATGTGAGCGCGGATCCAAACACGGAAAGCGACTGCGTCGCCCACACGATCAAAAATGTGCGGAATCCATTCGCGGGTGGTTGATAGGACATTGCTTTCTCCAATTTGGATCCAACGCTTTAGCAGGTTGCTTTCAAGCCACCGCGTAAACGCTCGAATCCCATAGCTCCAACATTGTACACAAGAATCGCGCGTTGACAAGAAAATTGACATCGGCTATATTGGCGTTGGAAAAATAAATCTGCGGGGGAGAGCTCAAGCGCGTTGCGACTTGACACCGAAGGGGCAAACACTCGGCTCGCCGCCGATTGGCGAATCTCTCAGGTCAACGGACCCCGCGCCATTCAAACTCTGGAAAGTTGGACGCATCATTCCAACGCCGACGAGGCAAGTTTCACAAAATGTTGTGAGATGAATCTTTCAGGCAAACAAACAGAGGACACGCGAACTAGTCGCGTGTCCTCTATTTTTTTGTAGTGCGGGCGGCTCGCCCGCGACGCAATGCGGGCGAGCCGCCCGCACTACAGTAATGCTTGTTCGGCAATCGTTTTTGGTTTATACTGTTCGCAAATCAACTTTTAACTGGAGGCAAAAAATGGCGATGATGATTCCAACGTTTCTTTTGAAAAAATTGTACGTCAAAGGCAGTTTCAAAAACACCGCGAACGGATTTGAATTGACGCTCAAAAACGCGCTCGCCCCCGGCACGCTCCTCGGCTTTAGTCCCCTCCAAATTGATGGGCGCACGATTGCGCTCGAACAAATTTTTATTTGCGTCAACGATGGCGCACCGCGCCGCGCGAGTGCAATCACACTCAATCAACCGAACGAATTTCCACTCAATGCCACCGTAACTTTGCGCGTCGAGGATCAACCGCTCGCGCCCGGCGCGCATCGCGTTACCGTGCAAGTGAATACGAAAGAAGCGGGCGCATTGAAAATTGATGCGGAGGACACAATCGAATGAATCTCAAACGCACGCCGTTGTATGACACACACGTCGCGCTCGGCGCGCGCCTGGTCGAGTTTGGCGGCTGGGAAATGCCGGTGCAGTATTCCGGCATCCTCGACGAACATCGCGCGGTTCGCAATGCCGCCGGACTGTTCGACATTGATCACATGGGACAGATTGAAGTCAGCGGGCGCGACGCGCTCGCGTTCGTGCAACACGTTCTCACATCCGATCTCGCGTCACTCGATCTGTTTCAAGCCAAGTACGCGATTTTGTGTTACGCGGACGGAACGATTGTGGATGACACATTCGTGTACAAATTACCCGGCAAAACGAAAAGCGCGCCGCCGCAATTTATGATCGTCGTCAACGCGGGCAATCGCGAAAAAGATTTCGCGTGGCTCAACGCGCATCGCGGCAAATTCAAAGTTGAACTGCGCGATGTGTCGGATCAATTTTACATGCTCGCGTTTCAAGGTCCACTAGCCGAAAGCGTTTTGCAGAAACTCGAATCGTTCGATCTCTCAAAAATTAAATATCATCACGCGCGCGAATTTAATATCGGCAAAGAGCGCGGGATTCTCGCGCGCACCGGCTACACCGGCGAAGATGGTTTCGAGTTGTTCATTCCCGCGCCACACGGCAAGCATGTCTGGGACGCGATTCTCGAACACGGCAAAGATGCCGGCGTGAAACCGATTGGCTTGGGCGCGCGCGACTCGCTCCGCTTTGAAGCCAAGATGGTTTTGTACGGACACGAGATCGACGCGCACACGTCGCCGATTGAAGCCGGGTTGAGTTGGGCGTGCGACCTGACAAAAGATTTCGTCGGGCGCGATTGTTTGCTCAAACGCAAACTCGAAGGCGTCGTGAAAAAACTCGTCGGGATCGAAATGGTGGATCGCGGGACCGCGCGGCAAGGGTACGAGATCGCGAAAGAGGGCAACCCGATTGGCGTGATCACAAGCGGAATGTTTGCGCCGACGTTCGAGAAAAATCTCGCGCTCGGTTACGTCGCACCGGCAATGTCCGCGCTCGGCACCGAGTTTGATGTGATCGTGCGCGGCAAGCCGCTCAAGGCGCGCGTGGTCAAAACGCCGTTTTACGCGAATCGCGCGCGCGGAAAATAATTTCGGATTTCAAATTTCAGATTCAGTACATCACGAAATATGTTTGTAGTGAGCGATTCATCGCTCCAATAGCGCGCTAAAGCGCGTACTACAAACCCAATTCGTGATCTACCGAGATTGCAGATTTTTTTGGATCAGTTTGCAATTTGAAATCTGAAATCTGAAATAAAAACAGATCGGGGGAGCACTTTACGGCAAGAATGTTCGCTATAGCCAAATTGTGCACTACTGCTTGCTTACACTACGGGGTGGATACCGTAGATTCACCAAACCACCCGATCTTGATCCAATCCTAACATTCTTGACCCGGCTTGTCAACAAAATTGCGCGAAGGGAGGAGACAAAAAATGACAGTCAAGCACCAACAAGAACTTTGGGACGAGGTGAAAGATTTGCCGGAAAATTTGTTTCCAAACCTCCTGCAAATCGTTCACCTATTCAAAACTAGTATTTTGCAAACGCAACTCGAAATGGCTGAACTCGATCAAGAGTTGCAAGCATGGGATCGCTTGAGTGACGAAGCCGTGCTTGAGTTTGAAAAAGGACTCGCTCAATGAACATCGGTGACATTTACGCGGTCGAAATTCCACCAAGCAATGGACACGAGCAAGCCGGCACACGCCCGGCAGTCATCATTCAATCGCCACGATTTGAATTGCGTTTACCGACTGTGCTCATCGTACCGCTCACATCACAATTAAAAGCGCAGATGTTTCCCGGCACATTCGTTATCGAACCAGATGCCGCGAATCGTCTCACAACAAGATCGGTCGCGCTGGTATTTCAATTGCGCGCGATTGACAAACGACGATTGAAAAATCAAATCGGCAAGTTAGGTCAAGCCGATTTGACACTGATTCAATCACACATCAAACAACTAATCCAAATTGAAGAGGAGAATTAACCAATGTCCGACAAAAAAATCGTTTACGCAACCGATCGCAAGTACGCCGAATCGCACGAGTGGGCGAAACCCGAAGGCGACCTGGTCGTGATCGGCATTTCGGATTACGCGCAGGATCAACTTGGCGATGTCGTGTTCGTCGAATTGCCGAGTGTCGGCGCGACCGTGAGCGCGGGCAAAACGTTTGGCGTCGTCGAATCGGTGAAAGCCGCGAGCGATGTGTACGCGCCAATCAGCGGCGCGGTCGCGGAGATCAACGAATCGCTCAAAGAGCATCCCGAAACCGTGAACAAGGACGCGTTCAACGCGGGCTGGTTCATCAAGGTTCGTCCCAGCAATGCCGGCGAAATGGAAAAATTGTTCGACGCCGCGACGTATCAGGGAAAGATCGAAGCGGGAGAAATCCACTAATCAGTCAAAAGTAATCAGTCAACAGTCAATCGGCACTGTTCACTGTTCACTGTTCACTGAACACGGAGTTACCATGCCCCATCCATACATTCCCAACACCGATGCGGATCGCGCGGCGATGCTGAACGCGATTGGCGTGCAATCGGCGGATGAATTGTTCGCGGACATTTCGGCGGATGTGCGCGATCCGAAAATCAATTTGCCGCGCGCGCTGTCCGAACTCGAATTGTCGCGCGAGATTGCGCGGCTCACTTTGCAAAACGCAAACCTGGTCGAGAACGCGTGCTTTCTCGGCGCGGGCGCGTACAATCATTTCATCCCGGCGACCGTGCCGCATCTGATTTTTCGCACCGAGTTTTACACCGCATACACGCCGTATCAACCAGAAATCAGTCAAGGCACATTGCAAACGATTTTCGAATATCAATCTATGATTTGCGATTTGACCGGGATGGAACTGGCGAACGCGTCGCATTACGATGGCGCGACCGCGGCGGCGGAAGGCGCGATCCTCGCGATCAATCACACGCATCGCGACAAGGTGATCGTGTGTCCCACGCTTCACCCGGAATATCGCGCGACGCTTCGCACGTACCTCGTCGGGCAAGATGTTGAAATCGTCGGCGATGAAGATCCAAGCGCGACGTTCGACCAGGTTCTCGACAAACATCTCGACGACAAGACCGCGTGCGTGATCGTCGCGAATCCGGATTTTCTCGGACAAGTGCGCGATTTGAAAGCGGCGGCGGATCGCATTCACGCGCAAGGCGCGTTGTTCATCGTCAGCGCGTACCCGATTTCACTTGGCTTGTATCAACCGCCGGCGGAGTACGGCGCGGATGTTGTCGTCGGCGAAGGACAATCGCTCGGCAATCCGATCGCGTTCGGCGGACCGTATCTCGGAATTTTCGCGACGAAAATGGAATTTGTGCGCCGCACTGCCGGGCGTTTGATCGGACAAACGACGGACACGAAAGGTCGGCGCGGATTTGTGTTGACGCTCACGACGCGCGAGCAACACATTCGCCGCGAAAAAGCGACCTCGAACATTTGCACGAATCAGGCGCTCAACGCGCTTGCCGCATGCGTGTACCTTTCGACGCTCGGCAAAACCGGGTTGCGCCAGGTTGCCGAGTTGTGCTATCACAAAGCGCATTACGCCGCGAAAAAGATCAATCGTTTGCCCGGTTATCGCGTCGATCTCAAAAAAGAATTTTTCAACGAGTTCGTCGTCGAGTGCCCGCACCCGGTTGCGGAGATCAACGCGACGTTGCGCGAAAAGAAAATCATCGGCGGGTACGATCTCGCGAAAGAGTACCCGCATCTCGGCAACGCGATGTTGATCGCGGTGACAGAGATGAACACGAAAGAGCAGATTGACGCGCTGGTGGACGCGCTCGCGCAAGTGAAAAGCAAAAAGGGAAAGAGGGCGTAGAGGGCATAAGAAGGCAAAGAAGGCAAAAGGGAAAGAAGGCGTGCGTCTTCTCACGCTCTCTGCTTTCGCCGCCCTCTCCCGCCCTCTTATCCCCTCTCACCCTTCAAGGAGTCGAATATGTCAATCGTTTCAAATAAAACAGAGCCATTGATTTACGAACTGTCGAGTCCCGGTCGCATCGGCGCGGCACTGCCGGATTGTGATGTGCCGAAAACTGAATTGCCAAAGAGCGCGCGCGCGGAATTGAAATTGCCGGAAGTTTCCGAAGTGGATGTCGTGCGCCACTTTACGCGCCTCTCGCAAAAAAATTATTGCGTTGATCTCGGCATCTATCCGCTCGGTTCGTGCACGATGAAGTACAATCCCAAGATCAATGAAGAAGCGGTGAAACTGCGCGGATTCGCGCAAATTCATCCATACCAGGACGCCGACGGCACGCAAGGCGCGCTCGAAATGATGTACGCTTTGCAAACGATGCTCGGCGAAATTTCCGGTTTGCCCGGCGTTACTCTGCAACCTGCCGCCGGCGCGCAAGGCGAATTGACCGGCATCCTGGTGATCCGCGCGTATCATCTTGCGCGCAAAGATGCGAAACGCAAAAAAGTTCTCGTCCCCGATTCCGCGCACGGCACGAATCCGGCGACCTCTTCGATGAGCGGGTACGCGGTCGTCAACATCAAGACCGACGCGCGCGGCAATATTGATCTCGATGAATTGCGAAAGCTCGCGGACGATGCAACGGTCTGCTTGATGCTGACGAATCCGAACACGCTCGGCTTGTTTGAAGAGAATGTGCAAGCCGCATGCCAGATCGTGCACGATGCCGGCGGATTGGTCTACGGCGATGGCGCGAACTTGAACGCGATTGTCGGCGTCGCGCGACCGGGCGATTACGGCATTGACGTTTTGCACAGCAACTTGCACAAGACATTTTCCGTGCCACACGGCGGCGGCGGTCCGGGCGCGGGTCCGGTGATGGTGCGCGATTTTCTCGCGCCGTTTTTGCCGGGACCGATCGTCGTGAAAGCGCGTCCTGAGCGTAGTCGAAGGAAGGGCAAGCGGTACGCGTTCGCAATGCCGAAGAAATCGGTCGGGCGCGTCAAATCGTTTTACGGAAACTTTCTCGCGCTCGTGCGCGCGTACGTGTACATTCGCGCGTTCGGCAAAGAGCATTTGCGCGAGATCGCGGAGAACGCCGTCATCAACGCGAATTACTTGCTCGCACGCTTGCGCGATACCTACAGCGCGCCGTACGGTTTTCGGCGTTGTAAACATGAATTTGTTTTGACCGGCACGCCGTTCAAAGAAAAGTACGGCGTCAACACGCTCGACATCGCGAAACGAATTCAGGATTACGGCTATTATCCGCCGACGGTGTACTTTCCGTTGACGGTGCCGGAGTGTTTGATGATCGAGCCGACCGAAACACAATCGAAAGAAAGTTTGGATGAATTTGCGGACGCGCTGATCAAGATCGCGGAAGAAGCCAGAACGAATCCGCAATTGTTGCACGATGCGCCGCACGATGCGCCGGTGACGCGACTGGATGAAGTCAAAGCCGCGCGCGAGCCGGTGTTGCGGTACAAACACTAGCGCGTTCAACAATTCCGCTTTTTCTCAAGTGAGGGGGAGAGTGGGCGAATGGGGGACGGGGAGAAAATCTCCCACTCCCCCAATCTCCCACTCTCCCTTTCTTAGAAAAGGAGTCGCAATGGAAACGACACTGCGTCGCGTGTTCCACTATCTCAACAAATTTTTCATGGTGCCAATATTCCGGCTGGGGTTCGGCGCGTTGATGGGCAATCCGTTTTCCGGCTACATTATGGTTTTGCAAGTGATCGGCAGAAAAACCGGCAAGACGCGTTACGCGCCGGTGAATTACGCGATTGAAAACGGAAACGTGTACTGCACTGCGGGCTTTGGCAAAATCTCGGATTGGTATCGCAACATTCTCGCGCATCCACAAATTCAAGTGCTGATGCCGGGCGGCGCGATCACCGGGATCGCGGAACAAGTCGAAGATGAAGATGTGCACGCGCGCGCGCTTCGCCAAATTCTGATCAACGGCGGCTTTGCCGGATTTTTCTACGGCGCGAATCCGCGCACGATGCCGGAGGATGTTTTGCGCGCGAAAACCCAGGATATTCCGCTGTTGCGAATTCGACCGGTCGGCATCGCCGCGAGCGCGTACGACGCGGGCGGCTGGGCGTGGCTGTGGATTTATGGATCTCTGGTCGCGCTGATCGCGTGGTTGATCAATCGCGAAAAAAAATAGCGTGAACAATCGCGCGCATCCGCGTTTATCCGCGTCTCATCGCGTTGCCACGCGCCGCTTGAACTTGCTCAAGCGCGTGTGGGATAAATGTGGGATACTGTGGGATAATCCATTTTGCTCCATCTTGCTACGCGCCGCTTGATGTTGCTTCGCACATCCGTTCTAATCGTTGACACGCGCGGGCGCGCGTGCTATACTCACCGCCGAAACGAGGTGCAAAATGTTAGCGCGCAAAAAAATGTTTTTCACGCCGGAAGAGTATTTAAATATGGAAGAAGCCGCCGCGTACAAAAGCGAGTACTATAACGGCGAAATTTTCGCGATGGCGGGCGGCACATCCGATCACAGTTTGGTCGCCGTAAGTCTCACAGTTGAATTAGGTCAACAACTCAAAGGAAAACCTTGTCGCCTATACAACAGTGATATGCGACTTTACATCAAGCAAGGTGGTCTATTCACCTATCCCGACATAATGGTGGTCTGCGGTAAAATCGAATTCATGGCTAACCGCAAAGATACCCTCGCCAATCCACTTTTGATTGTCGAAGTCTTGTCCGACTCGACACGCGCTTATGATCGCGGAGAAAAATTCAACTTTTACAAAACGCTTCCGACGTTGCAAGAATACATTTTGGTTGAATGTGAAACGGCGCGCGTGGAACGTTATCAACGCGCGGGCGAAAAGTGGACGGTCGAAACATACGAGGGGCTTGACGCTATTGTGCCGCTCGAATCCATTGACTGTCAGGTTGTGCTAAAAATGATTTACGACAAAGTATCATGGGTGGATTGAAAAAGACCCGAAGGGTTTTGCAAACCCTTCGGGTCTCTTTTTTTTACGCCTTCACCACTTTGACTTTTGTATCATAGAACACCGCACTGCCGCCGAACGAATCAACGAGCGTGGTGTTTTTGAGATACGGATCGACACGCATCGCCGCGTTCGCGTGCAAGCCGCGCGTGCGTCGCACATCGCCCTTGACCACCGCGCCGTCAATCGTTACGTCCACGCCGCCGTACGCAAAGTGTCCAAAGCCCAGCGGGAACGACACGACACCCGGACGAATGCCTTGCACAACTTTTAACTTGCCGACGATGGGAACTTTGGCGCCATTCTTCAAATCCCATTCGCCATTCGGATTCGTCGCGGAAACGACGCGCACACGATCACCATTTTTGAAACCGCGCTTGTTCGCGTCCGCCGCGTTCATCAGCACAAAGTTTTCCGGCATCAGCGCGAGCAACCAATAGTTCGTTGCCGTGCGCGATTTTGTTTGATACATTTCG
>JACRPR010000177.1 GCA_016223105.1 Chloroflexota bacterium
GATCCGCCGCGTCGCTCGCGCCATAGTAACACTCGTCGTGTAAATCCGCCGCGACCACGAGTCGCGCCGACCAGAGCCAGTGCGGCCACCGACTCGCGAACGCGCGATTACAATCCTGTTCCAGTGTGCGAATCTGACTGGGTGTCAGTTGAGCGTTGATGTAGCCACGCACGGTATTGCTGTCCGGAGCATCGGGCAAGTCATTGCAGGTGGCTTCAATCGTCCGCCGATACGCGGAGGCCGAGACAAGGACTTGCCACAAATCGCGGGTCTGGCAAAGATAACCGTCTGCCGAGAGATCAAAGTATTGTTCCAAGACGGCTGTGGTATAATCGAGCGTAGCTTGGTCAGTCAACTTGGCTGGCTGGGCTACGGCGGGCGCGGGCTTGGGCATAGAGCTTCCTCCTTGGCGGGATAGAAGCATTATGCCACAATTCCAGTCCGCCGTCTTTTCCTAAATCTGTGATGTACTGAGTCTACGTAATGAACGCGGATGGTTCAGGGCAGACTAACCTAACGAATTCAACATCGAATGATAATGTGCCATCTTGGTCTCCCGATGGAACCAAGATTCTATTCACGAGTGATCGCAACGGCAACCAAGAAATCTATGTTATGAATGTGAATGGTTCTGGACAAACCAATCTCACTAACCATAGCGCATACGACAATAGCGCAGTTTGGTCGCCCAATGGAACCAAGATTGCTTTCACATCTAACCGAACCGGGGATAACGAAATTTACTTAATGAATCCCGATGGCACCGGTTTAATCAATCTCACGAACAACCCATCAGAGGAAGGACACCTTTCTTGGTCACCTGATGGGGGCAAGATCGTCTTTTACACTTTCCGTGGAGGCAATTGGGAAGTGTATGTGATGAATGTAGACGGCACCGCTCAAACGAATCTCACGGCATATCCATCCGCGATGGATATTTATCCCGAATGGTCGCCGGATGGCGCAAAAATTTTATTTCACTCCAATCGCGACGGCAACGACGAGGTCTACGTAATGAACGCGAACGGCACCGGTCAAATCAACCTCACCAACAATGCTGGGGTGGATGGCTGGCCCCACTGGCAACCGTTACTTTCCACCTTTAGCGGCTTTTTCCAGCCAGTGGATAATCTCCCAACACTAAATACGGTCAATGCTGGGAGTGCTATACCAGTCAGGTTCAGTCTGGTCGGCAATCAAGGTTCGAACATCTTTGTGTCTGGTTATCCCAAGTCACAACCAATCGCCTGCGACTCGACCGCTCCGACTGACGGCATCGAAGAGACCGCTACCGCCGGCTCGAGTAGTCTCTCATATGACCCCATCACCAATCAGTACATCTACGCGTGGAAGACGGAAAAGGTGTGGGCCAACACTTGTCGGCAATTAGTAGTGAAATTGAAAGATAGCACGTATCACCGGGCAAACTTCAAGTTCAAGTAGACGAATGAGCAGGCGTGCGCTGAGTAATTTTGTGCACGCCTGCAAGATAAAAAAGATACTGATATAAAAGCCCCAGATTCGCGTTGGAATTGGTTCTACAAAATTAGTGAGCAATCGCCCTGACAAAGGTTTCGTCCTGCCCAAAAGTCAAAATGGCAGAACGCGTCGTGCGTTGGGCGGAGCACATCGTCGGATACAAATCGGATGAATTGGGTAACGCTCAACCAGCGAACCCCAAGCCGTAAACCCACACCACGCGCAAGAATTTTTTCTCGCGCGCGGTGATTATTTTTTATTCGTTCTTTTTTGATCGCGTAATCTATGCCACTCCCCAAATCGAAACTCACCCCGGAGACGATTCGCCGCTATGTCGGCGACGAAAGTTTCCGGCGCGGCAACATATATTTTCGCGACGGAATGATCGTACATCCACGTCGCGCCGACACCACACTCAAAGCCGAGTGTCAAGGTTCACGCGGCAATTCGTATCGCGTCCTGGTCACCCTCGCCAACGATCAGATCACCGCGAGCGAGTGCAGTTGCCCCATCGGCGGACACTGCAAACACGTCGCCGCGCTCTTGTTGACCTGGTTGAATCAGCCGGCAGATTTCCGCGTAATCGAAACTACCGACCACGCGCTCGCGCGCCGCGACAAAGACGAATTGATCGCGCTGATCAAGCAAATGCTCGCGCGCGTACCCGATTTGGAATCCTTGCTCGAACTGCCCTTGCCCACCGGCAAAAAATCCCATCGCCTGGTCAAGCCCGAAGTGTACCGCCGCCAGGTTGCCGCCGCGTTTCGCGGCAGTGCTGACGAATGGGGCGCGGAAACCGGGATCGCGCGCCAGGTTGACGCGACGCTGGATATTGGCAGTGGTTTTTTGGAGGAGGGCGATTGTGCCAATGCGTTCGCCGTATTCGACGCCGTCGCGCGCGAGGTGTTGGAAAATTTCGGATCGTTTCACGACGAGAGCGGCGACTTGTCCGAGTTGGTCGCGCGCGCGGTGGATGGTTTGGGCGGATGTTTGCAAGCCGAAAACGATCCAACCGCGCGTGAACCCATTTTGCGCGCGCTGTTTGAGGTGTATCGCTTTGATGTAAATTATGGCGGCATCGGGTTGGGCGACGCCGTCCCAGGTTGGCTTCTCGAAAATACGAACGCGACCGAGCGCAAACAAATCGCCGCGTGGGTGCGCGAGGCGATGCGCGCACCCGCGCGAGATGAGTGGAGTCGCGCGTGGCATCAACGCGTGTTCGGCGGATTGCTGTTGCAACTCGAAGCGGACACGCTCGACGATGAAGCGTACATTCGCATTTGTCGCGAATCACATCGGCTTGATGATCTCGTCGCGCGGTTGCTCGCGCGCGGTCGCGTGGACGAGGCGCGACGCGACGCGCAAGCCGCGAACGATTTTGAATTGCTGGGTTTGGCGGATCTGTTCACGCGCGCCCAGCACGCCGAAATTGCCGCGCAACTTGTCGCGGCGCGCGCCGAGCAATCCAACGACACGCGGCTTGCCGAGTGGTTGGCGCGTCATTATGAATCGCAACGCGATCCAACCCCGGCGTTGATCTGGGCGCGCAAATTACTTGATGCGCGTCCGGCGTTGGCGCACTATCGGCAGATTCGGAAACTTGCCGACCCGCTTGGACAATGGAACGTTCTGCGCGAAGAATTGCTCGCCGATCTGCGGCGAAAAAATCAATTTGGCGTGCTGACCGAAATTCACCTTGCCGAAAACGAAATCAGCGCGGCAATCGAAACAGTCGCGCACATTCAACACGGTTTTGGCGTGGTGTATCCGAATTTGCGAATCACGGTCGCGCAAGCCGCCGAAGCGACGCATCCGCGCGACGCGTTACGGTTGTACGCGTCTGCCGCGGAGAAGATTATCGAACGACGTGATCGCGGGTTCTATGCTCGCGCGTGCGAATACCTGGTGTGCGTGCGTCGCTTGTACCAACAAATCGGCGAGGCGGAAACTTGGTCGCGCTATGTGCAAAAAATCAAAGAGGACACCAAAGCGATGCGCGCGTTCAAAGCGGAGATGGGCAAGGCAGGCTTGGAATAGCGAAATAAA
>JACRPR010000055.1 GCA_016223105.1 Chloroflexota bacterium
AATGCATCCATCACATCGGCGACTCGAAACGCTCGTGCGCGAGGTAACGCATCGGCACGAACAGGGTGCGCTCGTGCAAGCGCGCGAAAATGAAATCGTCGTGCTCGCGCGACTCGAAGAGCGGCAAGGCATCGAAAGCGCGCGGCGACTCGCGGAAAATATCCGGCGCAAAGCAAGCGCGGAGTACGCGAACGATCCGCTCGCGATTGGGATCGGTCGTCAATCGGAAGCGTTGATCGGTTTGCGTGATTCGTACCGCGAAGCGCGCCAAGCGCAATCAATGGCACGGCGACTCGCGGAACCGAATCCGCTGTATTTCGGCGAACTCAATGTGTATCGTTTGCTCTTTCAACTCGAAGACAATCCCGAACTCTCCGCGTTTTGCGATGAAGTGCTCGGCAAGTTGATCGAGTACGATCGCGACCAGGGCACCGATCTCGTGCAAACGCTTGCATCGTATTTTGTGCACAAGGGTAATCTCAGTCAAACTGCCGAAGCGATGTTCGTGCATCGCAACACTCTGCTCTATCGCGTCGAGCGGATCAAAGAAATCGGCGGACTCGATTTGGATAATCCCGAAACGCGCTTTAACATTCAACTCGCGTTGCGCGCGCATCGGTTGTTGAGCGCGCGGGAAGAATAAATCACTTGTGCATCTTGCACAACCGCCCCGCGCATCCGCTCTCGCACATTGTCTATAGACGCCCGCGCGGCGAATCCGTATACTTGCACTCACAAAAGGAACGAACCATGTTGATCGAAACAAATTCCCTCTCGAGTATTGTCGTCCTGATTTCGCTTGTGGTCCTTATTTTGGGAAACAGGCGTAATTTCGTTTGGGCGGCAATCACCGAGAAACGCTCTCGGCGCAAGCGAGTGCGATAAACCCGCAGACTGCGAAACCAACCCGCCTGAACGAACAGGCGGGTTTTTGTTTGTGCAGTCTGTCATTGCGCGCGCAGTTCGCGAAGCAATCCCCGCGCGACAATTTGGAGATTGCTTCGTCGCACAACCCGCTCCTCGCAATGACAGTACAACAGGAGCCAATATGTCTCAACCACCATCCGCCAACCCACGCGCGTTTCCAACCTTTATCGTCGCGACGAATGACGATACGCGCGCGGACGCGCGACCATTCGATGTGATCGAATCGCCGCGCGCGAACACGAACGACGCGGACTCGACCGCGTGGGTCAACGATTGCTTGACCGAGTGTTACAATGACTAGACGATCCGACACCATCACGCGCGGTTTTGAACGCGCACCGCATCGCGCTTTGCTCAAAGCAACCGGCGTGCGCGACGAAGATTTCGGCAAACCGTTCATCGCGATTTGCAATTCGTACGTGGACATTATCCCAGGTCACGTTCATCTGCAATCGTTTGGCGCGCTGATCAAACAAGCGGTGCGCGACGCGGGCGGCGTGCCGTTTGAATTTAACACGATTGGCGTGGACGACGGAATCGCGATGGGACACAGCGGAATGAAATTTTCGCTTCCGTCGCGCGAGTTGATCGCCGATTGCGTCGAGACGATGATCAGCGCGCATCAGTTCGACGCGATGATCTGCATTCCGAATTGCGACAAGATCGTGCCGGGAATGTTGATGGCATCGCTTCGGCTCGACATCCCGACGATTTTTATTTCCGGCGGACCAATGCCCGCCGGTCGCACGCCCGATGGTCAAGTCGTTGATTTGATTTCCGTGTTCGAAGGCGTCGGCGCGGTCAAAGCCGGGACGATGAGCGAAGAACGTTTGAAAGTGATCGAAGACGCGGCGTGCCCCGCGTGCGGCTCTTGCTCTGGAATGTTCACCGCGAATTCGATGAACTGTTTGATGGAAGCGATCGGTCTCGCGCTTCCGTACAACGGTTCCGCGCTCGCGCTATCCGAGGAACGCGAACAACTCGCGCGCACTGCCGCGCAACAAATTTTTACTTTGCTCGATATGAATCTCACGCCGCGCCAAATCGTTACCGCCGACGCGATTGACGACGCGTTCGCGCTCGATATGGCGATGGGCGGTTCGACGAACACGGTTCTGCACACGCTCGCGCTTGCGAATGAAGCCGGGATCGCGTACGATCTCCGGCGCATCAACCAGGTCGCGGCAAGGGTTCCGCATATTTGCAAAGTGTCGCCCGCCGGCAAATGGCATATGGAAGACGTGCATCGCGCCGGCGGCATCCCCGCGATTCTCAAAGAAATTTCTTCGCACGGAAATACTCTGCATCTCGATCGCCCCACCGTTACCGCGCGCACTCTGCGCGAAAACATCGCGGACGCGCGCGTGACTGATCGCGAAGTGATTCGCGCGTACGACAACCCTCACTCGAAAACCGGCGGGCTCGCAATGTTGTTCGGCAATCTCGCGCCCGATGGCGCGGTCGTCAAAGCCGGCGGCGTCGCGGACTCGATGAAAAAGTTTCGCGGTCCCGCGCACATTTTCGATTCGCAAGAAGACGCGATGCGCGGCATCCTCGCGCGCGAAGTGAAACCAGGTCAGGTCGTCGTGATTCGTTACGAAGGTCCGAGCGGCGGACCGGGAATGCAAGAAATGTTGTCGCCCACCGCCGCGATTATGGGCATGGGCTTGGGCGAATCGGTCGCGCTGATCACCGACGGACGATTTTCCGGCGGCACCCGCGGCGCGTGCATCGGGCACGTTTCGCCCGAAGCCGCCGCGGGCGGACCCATCGCCGCGTTGCGCGACGGCGACATCATCGCGATTGATATTTCGAATTTCAAACTCGATGTCGAATTGAGCGACGCGGAAATGCGCGCGCGGCTCGCGAGCAATCCGCCCAAATCGCGCGCGATCAAAAGCAAGTGGTTGCGGCGGTACGCGAGCCAGGTTACGAGCGCAAGCACCGGCGCGGTACTGCGCGATCCGAATTGAAAAGAGATGGGAAGGGACGAGAAGGGATAAGAAGGCATAAGAAGGCGTAAAAGGCGAAGAGGGTGAAGAGGTCGCCCTATCCGCCCTCTCTCCCTCTCTGCCCCCTGCCCTCTTATCCCCTCTCTCCCATCTATCAGAAATTTTTTGGAGGCACAATGGCACAACTCACAGGCGCACAAATCATTTGGGAATCATTAGTCAAAGAAGGGGTCGAGGTAATTTTCGGTTATCCCGGCGGCGCGATTTTACCGACGTATGACGCGATGTTGGATTATCCGATTCATCACGTTCTCACGCGGCACGAGCAAGGCGCGACGCACGCCGCCGATGGGTACGCGCGCGCGTCCGGCAAAGTCGGCGCGGTGATCGTAACGAGCGGACCCGGCGCGACGAACACCGTTACCGGTCTCGCAACCGCGATGCTCGACTCATCGCCGATTGTTTGCATCACCGGACAAGTCGGCTCGTCCGTGCTGGGGAGCGACGCGTTTCAAGAAGTGGACGTTACCGGGATCACTCTGCCGATCACGAAACACAATTACCTGGTTACGCGCGCGGACGACATCGCGCGCACGATTCACGAAGCATTCTACATCGCGAAATCCGGGCGACCTGGTCCGGTGTTGGTGGATATTACCAAAGACGCACAAAACGCGAAAACGGAATTTGTGTACCCGACCCAGGTTGAAATGCACAAGCGACATGAACACTTGCTTTCCGAATCGCAATTGAAACGCGCGGCGGAAATGATTGACCAAGCCGAACGCCCGGTGATTCTCGCGGGGCACGGTGTTTTGATCAGCGGCGCGATGCGGCAACTGCGCGATCTCGCAGAGAAAACGCAAACGCCGGTCGCGCTCACCCTGCTCGGCATCGGCGTCTTTCCGCGCGAACATCCCTTGTGTCTGGGAATGATGGGGATGCACGGCGAGGCGTACGCGAATCGCGCGGTCCAAGCCGCCGACCTGGTCATCGGAATCGGGATGCGTTTCGATGATCGCGTGACCGGCAATCTCAAAACGTATTCGCCGCACTCGAAAAAAATTCACATCGAGATTGATCGATCCGAGATCGCGAAAAATGTGCACGTTGATCTGCCGCTCGTCGGCGACGCCGCGGGCGTGATGGATCAACTCATCCCGCTCGTGAGCGCGCAACAACGCCACAACTGGATCGAGCAAATTGACGAGTGGGCGGACGACACGCGCGCGCGCGATATTTTGAAACGCGATGCGTCCGGCAAATTACTGCCGCCGCACGTCATCGGCGATCTCTGGCAAGCGACCGGCGGCGACGCGATTGTCGTGAGCGATGTCGGACAAAATCAAATGTGGGAAGCGCAGTACTATCGCCACAGCGCGCCGCGTTCGCTCATCACGTCCGGCGGTCTCGGCACGATGGGCTTTGCTCTGCCAGCCGCGATGGGTGTAAAATTCGCGCGCCCCGAAGCCGAAGTCTGGGTCGTCGCTGGTGATGGCGGTTTTCAAATGACCGCGGCGGAATTGCAAACGATCCAACAAGAATCACTCAAGATCAACATCGCGATTTTGAATAACGGTTTCCTGGGAATGGTTCGCCAGTGGCAAGAATTTTTCTATCAACGCCGATACGCCGCGACGCCGATCACGAGTCCCGATTTTGTGAAACTCGCGGACGCGCACGGCATCGCCGGCATTCGCGTCACGAAACGCGAAGACGTGATCCCGGCGATCCAAACCGCGCGCGATCATCCTGGTTCGATGCTGATTGATTTTCGCGTCGAGTCCGAAGAATCGGTGTACCCGATGGTCCCGGCTGGCGCAGATTTGCACGCGATGATTCGCAGACCAGTTGAGGCAAGTTAATGTCATTGCGAGGAGCGTTTTTTTGCGACGAAGCAATCTCCAACTTGACGCGCGGGGATTGCTTCGCAAAGACCGCTCGCAATGACAGTCCAAAAGGATTGAGAATGAAACACACATTGGTCGCTCTAGTCGAAGACAAACCCGGCGTGTTGAATCGCGTCGCGAGTTTATTTCGCCGCCGCTCGTTCAACATCGAATCACTCACGGTCGGGCACACGCACGAGCCGAACGTTTCGCGGATGACGATTGTCGTGGACACGGAACTGACCGCGCCGCATCTCGTCGAAGCGAATCTACTGAAACTCGTCAACGTGATTGACGTGCATGACGTGAGCAACGCGCCAACCGTGATGCGCGATCTCGCGCTGATCAAAGTACAAGCCGATGCCGGGTCGCGCGCCGAGATCGCGCAACTCGCGGATATTTTTCGCGCGAAGATTGTGGATGTCGCGCCCGATTCAGTAATGGTCGAAGTTACCGGCGACGAAGACAAGATTGATGGCTTGGTCGAACTTTTGCGCCCGCGGGGGATTATCGAAATGGTTCGCACCGGTCAAGTCGCGATGGTGCGCGGCGCGGTGAGCGCGAATGGCAATGGCAATGGCAATGGTCAATAACAAATGCTAATCTGTCATTGCGAGCGTTTTTTGCGAAGCAATCCCCAACCCTATTTACCGTAAAGTTGTGCGGAGTTTGCTTCGTCGCCAAAAACGCTCCTCGCAATGACAAACGAATCTCTGGAGACACAATGGCAAAGATTAATTTCGGCGGCGTGATCGAAGATGTGGTCACGCGCGAAGAATTTCCGCTTGACAAGGCGCGCGCGGTTTTGAAAAACGAAGTCGTCGCAGTGCTGGGTTACGGCGTGCAAGGTCCGGCGCAGGCGCTCAATATGCGCGACAATGGCATCAACGTCATCATCGGACAACGCTCTGGCACGGCAACGTACGACAAGGCGATCAAGGACGGCTGGGTTCCCGGCAAGACGCTCTTTTCGCTTGAAGAGGCGACGGAGCGCGGCACGGTGCATCAGTACCTCGTTTCCGACGCGGGACAAATGATGATGTGGGGCGCGATCAAACCGCATCTTAAAAAAGGCGACGCACTCTATTTTTCGCACGGCTTTGGCATTGTCTACAAAGATCAAACCGGGATCATTCCGCCGGATTTTGTGGATGTGATCCTGGTCGCGCCAAAAGGTTCGGGCACCAGCGTGCGCGCGAATTTTTTGAACGGAAGCGGCATCAACGCGAGTTACGCGATTTTTCAAGATGCGACCGGGCGCGCGACCGAACGCACGATCGCGCTGGGCATCGCGGTTGGCGCGGGTTATTTGTTCCCGACGACGTTCGCGCGCGAAGTGCACAGCGATCTCACCGGCGAACGCGGAATTTTGATGGGCGCGCTCGCGGGCGTGATGGAAGCACAATACAACGAACTCCGCAAACATGGTCACTCGCCGAGCGAAGCCTTCAACGAAACGGTTGAAGAGTTGACGCAGAGTTTGATCCGTCTCGTCGCGCAAAACGGAATGGATTGGATGTACGCGAATTGCAGTACGACCGCGCAACGCGGTGCGCTCGATTGGCGACACGAGTTTCGTCGCGCTGTCGAACCCGTGTACGAAAAATTGTACCAGAGCGTCGTCTCCGGCGAACAAACGCGCATCGTGCTTACGGCGAACAGTCGTCCCGATTACAAAGAAAAATTGGGCGAGGAATTGCGCGAGGTGCGCGAATCGGAAATGTGGCGAGCCGGCGCGGCAGTGCGCTCTCTGCGACCGGAGAATTGGAAAAAGTAGAGGCGAAGCATTTTTCGTCTGCAGTTCGGACGAAAAATGCTTCGCCCCTACGGGCAGGAATTGTTATGGACAAGAATTACGTTCGCATTTTCGACACGACTCTGCGCGACGGCGAGCAATCGCCGGGCGCGTCGTTGACGAGCGCGGAGAAACTTGAAATCGCGCGGCAACTCGCGAAACTCGGTGTGGATATTATCGAAGCCGGTTTTCCGGCGGCATCGCCGGATGATCTCGAAGCGGTGCGCCGCATCGCGCAAGACGTGGGCAATGCGCGCGATGGATCGCGTCCGCCGGTGATCGCCGGTCTCGCGCGCGCGAACAAGGATGACATTGACAAGGCGTGGGACGCGGTCAGGCACGCGGCGCATCCGCGCATCCACACGTTTCTCGCGACTTCGGACATTCATCTCAAATACAAATTGAAAATGACGCGCGAACAAGTGGTCGCGCGCGTGAGCGAAATGGTTGCGTATGCGCGCGCGCTGTGCGACGACATCGAGTTTTCGCCGGAAGACGCGGGGCGATCCGATCCCGAATACTTGTGCGAAGTGTTGGAAGTTGCAATCGAAGCGGGCGCGACGACGCTCAACATTCCTGACACGGTTGGCTACACGACACCGGAAGAATTTGGCGGCTTGATCGAAGGGCTGATCAAAAACACGCGCGGGAGTGAGAAGGCGGTTTTTTCCGTGCATTGCCACAACGACCTGGGAATGGCGACCGCGAACTCGCTCGCCGGTTTGCGCGCCGGCGCGCGTCAAGCCGAAGTTACGATCAACGGCATCGGCGAACGCGCGGGCAACACCTCGCTCGAAGAAATTGTGATGACGCTCAAGACGCGCCCCGCCGTGTTCGGTTTGTACACTGGGATCGACGCGACGCAAATCACGCGCACGTCGAAAATGGTTTCGAATTATACCGGGATGCCGGTGCAACCGAACAAGGCGATCGTCGGCGCGAACGCGTTCGCGCACGAAGCCGGGATTCACCAGGATGGGATGCTCAAAAATCAAATGACGTACGAAATTATGCGTCCCGAATCGGTCGGCTTGTCCGCATCGCAACTCGTCCTGGGCAAACATTCCGGTCGCCACGCGCTCAAATCGCGTTTGATCGAACTCGGTTACGCGTTGAGCGATACCGATCTCGACAAAGCGTTCGCGCGTTTCAAAGAAGTCGCGGACAAGAAAAAATATATCACCGACGCGGATCTCGAAGCGTTGATCGCGGACGAGTTTTATCAACCGAACGAAGTGTTCCGGCTCGAAGATATTCAAGTCGTGTGCGGACGCCACGGCATGCCGACCGCGACCGTGCGCTTGATCGGTCCTGAAGGTCTCGATAAAACAATCGCGGCAATCGGCACTGGTCCGGTGGACGCGACGTACAAAGCGATTGACGCGATTGTGGGCGCGCCGAACACGCTTCTCGAATTTAACATTCATGCGGTTACGGAAGGAATTGACGCGCTCGGCGAAGTTACGGTGCGCTTGCACGCGGACGGCGATGACACGCACACGTACGGTGGACACGGCGCGGACAGCGACATTATTGTTGCAAGCGCGAAAGCATATCTGAGCGCGCTCAACAAACTCGTTACCGCGCAACTCACGCCGCGCATGCACGCGCAACATTCGACGCTTGAGTTGGAGCGAGTTTGAGGTTGAGAGATTGGAGATTGGAGGCGAACGATGGACGCAAACAAATTCGAACCGAATCACGAACTCGATCCATTTGCCGAGCCGCGCGATCATGCGAACGCGTGGGATCTGATCGCGTTGCATCATGCCGACAACGCGGCAAAACCAGGATCGGGCAAACTCGATTCATTCATCGAACCGCGCGATCACGCGAACGCGTGGGACACAACCGCGCTGTGGTCAGCGTGAAAAAAAATTGGCGTCAACGAATCGCTTCGCGAAACGAATAAACGAATTTGATCTCTGCCATTCGTTTATTCGTTGCCCATTCGTTGACACGAATTGGAGATAACCCACTTTGAATTCATCACCCCGCACGCTCTTTGAAAAAATCTGGGACGCGCACATTGTCGCGCAAGAACCGGACGCGCCGGCAGTCTTGTACATTGATCTGCATCTCGTCCACGAAGTTACCTCGCCGCAAGCGTTTCAAGGATTGCGCGAGCGCGGATTAAAAGTTCGCCGCACCGACAAAACATTCGCGACGATGGATCATTCGATCCCGACCGATCCGCGCGCGTTTCCAATTCGCGATGCAATGGCGGCAAAGCAACTCGATCAACTCGCGACCAATTGCCGCGATTTTGGAATTCCGCTCTACGGCATCGGCAGTCCGCATCAAGGCATCGTCCATGTCATCGGACCCGAGCTCGGCTTGACGCGACCTGGTTCGACGATTGTGTGCGGCGACAGTCACACCGCGACGCACGGCGCGTTCGGCGCGCTCGCGTTCGGCATCGGCACGAGCGAAGTCGAACACGTCCTCGCGACGCAATGCCTATTGCAAAAACGTCCGCAAACGATGCGCGTGCAAATTGATGGCGCACTGCCGCGCGGCGTCGTTGGCAATGACATTATTCTCGCGCTGATCGCGAAAATCGGCACGGGCGGCGGAACGGGTTACGTGATCGAATACACCGGCTCCGCGATTCGCGCGCTTGCGATGGACGCGCGGATGACCGTGTGCAATATGACAATTGAAGGCGGCGCGCGCGCGGGAATGATCGCGCCGGACGACACGACGTTCGAATATCTCGCGGGGCGTGAGTTTTCGCCCAAGGGCGCAGAGTGGGATGCCGCGCTCGCGCGTTGGCGCGCATTGCCAAGCGACGATGGCGCAACATTTGACGCGACGATCGCGCTCGACGCGAACGCGCTCGAACCGATGATCACGTTCGGCACGAATCCTGGGATGGGCATTCCGATTTCCGCGCGCATCCCCGATCCATCAGACCCGAAGGGTTTTGAAAACCCTTCGGGTCTCCGAAAAGCATTGGAGTATATGGCACTCCAACCGGGGAACACGATCCTGGGTCAGCCGATTGATGTCGTGTTCATCGGCAGTTGCACAAACGGACGCATCTCGGATTTGCAACTCGCCGCAAGCGCGTTCAAAGGCAAACGCGTCGCGCCGAATGTGCGCGTGCTCGTCGTCCCAGGATCGCGCGAAGTGAAAAATCAAGCCGAAGCGGAAGGGCTCGACAAAATTTTCCGCGATGCCGGATGCGAGTGGCGCGAACCAGGATGTAGTCTCTGTATCGCAATGAACGGGGATCAGTTAGAACCGGGACAATATTGTGTATCAACAAGCAACCGGAATTTTGAGGGACGGCAAGGCAAGGGAGGACGAACTTTTCTCGCGTCGCCACTCACCGCGGCGGCATCTGCCATCGCGGTAAAGGTCGCGGACGCGCGACACATCATTTGAGTCAAGGAGGATTCGATGAACATTGCACAGAACGTCGAACGCGCGGCGAAATTTTTTCCCGATCAAGCCGCGATCATTTTCGAAGGCGCGACGATCACGTACGCGGACTTGAACACGCGCGCGAACAAAATCGCGAACGCGCTCAAGGCGAACGGCGTCGCGCGCGGGGATCGCATCGCGCTCTATTTGCCGAACATTCCCGAATTTGCGATCGGTTATCTCGCGGCGATGAAAGCCGGCGCGGTCGCGGTTTCGATCAATTCCATGTTCAAATCGGACGAAGTGAAATACATCGTCAACGATTCCGGCGCGAAAACAATTTTCACCGTCGGCGATCTTGTTCCGAATATCGCGCGCGCCGATTTGCCCTCGGTGCAAAACGTCGTCGTGTGCGCGGGCGACACGCAAGGCAACGCGACGCTCGACGATTGGTTGAACAAAGGCGCGAGCGATGCGCGCGCAATCGAGATGAACCAGGACGAGCCCGCCGTTTTGCTCTACACCTCCGGCACAACCGGGTTTCCAAAAGGCGCGACGCTCTCGCACGGCAACGTCGTTTCGAATATGTACTCGACGGTGCATCACGCGAAATTTACGCGCGCGGATCGAATGGCATTGTTCCTCCCACTCTTTCATGTCTTTGGACAAAATTTTATTATGAACGCGACCTTCAACGCGTGCGCGACGCTCGCGCTTTATCGCCGCTTTGTGCCAGACCAGGTCTTGCCTTCGATTCAACGCGATCGCGTAACGATGTTTTTCGCGGTGCCGACGATCTACATCAACCTGCTTAATATGGATTTGTCCGCGTACGATCTCTCTTCGATTCGTTACGATTTTTCCGCGGCGGCGACAATGCCCCAGGAAATTTCGCGACGGTGGACGGAACGCTTCGGTCGCCCGGTGTACGAAGGATACGGCTTGACCGAGTGCTCGCCGTTCGCGTGTTACAATCACGATTTTCGGCACAAGTTTGGAAGCGTCGGCACGGCGGTCGAAAATTTCGAATTGAAAATTGTGGATGCGGACGACAACGAATTGCCGCTCGGACAGTGGGGCGAAATTTGCATCAAGGGTCCGGGCGTGATGCAAGGATACTGGGGCAAACCCGACGATTCGAAATGGGCACTGCGAAACGGCTGGCTTCACTCCGGCGACATTGGCACGATGGACGACGAGGGTTACGTGTTCATTATGGATCGCGTCAAGGATATGATCAACGCGGCTGGGTTCAAAGTGTGGCCCGCGGAGGTCGAACAATTTTTGTACCGACATCCGGCGATCAAAGAGGTCGCGGTGTACGGCGTGCCGGATCCGATCAAGGGCGAAGCGGTCAAAGCCGCGATTGTGTTGAAGCAAGGCGCGACCGCGACGAGCGATGAGATCATCGCGTACTGTCGCGAACGCATCGCGACGTACAAAGTTCCGGCGGGCGTTGAGTTTGTGAACGAATTGCCCAAGAGCGCGACCGGTAAAATTTTGAAACGCGTTTTGCGCGCGTCGTAAAGACAAATTGGAATCGCGCGTTTACGCGGTTGACCAATCAAACAAACAACCCGCTAAAGCGTCGAATCCGGAAAATCAAAAATCAAAAATGCAACCATTCAAAACCTTGAACGCGCGCGTCGTCGCGCTCCCCAACGAAAACGTGGACACGGATCAGATCACGCCCGCGCGTTTTCTCAAAGTAACGGACAAAGCCGGACTCGCCGACGCGCTCTTTTGCGATTGGCGCACGGCGAATCCCGATTTTGTGTTGAATCAACCGCAATCGCGCGGCGCGCAGATTTTACTCGCGGGCGATAATTTCGGATGCGGCAGTTCGCGCGAGCACGCGGTCTGGGCGCTCGCGTCGTTTGGATTTCGCGCGGTGATCAGCACATCGTTCGCGGACATCTTTCGCAACAACGCGCAAAAGAACGGCTTGCTCACGATTGTCGTGGACAAGGAAACGCATCGCGATCTCTTCGACCTGGTCGCGGAAATTCCGAACGTCGAATTGTCGGTGGATGTCGCGACGCAAACGTTGAAATTGCCGGATCAGCGCGCGGTGCAATTTCCGATCGACCCGTTCGCGAAAATGTGTTTGCTCGAAGGCGTGGACGAGTTGGGGTATTTGCGCGTGCGTGAGGATGCGATTTCACAGTTCGAAATTCGTAAGTCGTAATTCGGACAAATTACGAATTACGAATTTGGAGAACCAATGGACGTTTTCATTTACGACACGACTCTCCGCGACGGATCACAACGCGAAGGCATTTCGCTCACCGTCAACGATAAACTACACATCACGCGCTTGCTCGACGAATTTGGGATCGCGTACATCGAAGGCGGTTGGCCCGGCTCGAATCCCAAAGACGCGGAATTTTTCGAGCGCGCGAAATCACTGAAACTGAAAAACGCGAAACTCACGTCGTTCGGAATGACCGCGCGACCTGGGAGTGTCGCGAGCGAAGACGCGAATTTGCGCGCGATGCTCGATGCGGCGACGCCGGTCGTTACCGTCGTCGGCAAAACGTGGACACTGCATGTGTTCGATGTTTTGCAAACATCGCTCGACGAAAATCTCCGGCTCATTCGCGATTCAGTCGCGCACATCAAAGCAAACGGACGCGAAGTGATTTACGATGCGGAACATTTCTTCGACGGCTATCGCGCGGATCCGAATTACGCGTTGGCAACGTTGCGCGCGGCGGTCGAAGGCGGCGCGGATTCGATCACGTTGTGCGATACGAACGGCGGCAGTCTGCCCTGGCAGCTCGAAGAGACGGTGCGCGCGGTGCGCGCGAATTTTCCCGGCGTCGCGTTCGGGATTCACACGCACAACGACGGCGAACTCGCGGTCGCCAATTCGCTCGCCGCGGTGCGCGCCGGATGCAATCTCGTGCAAGGCACGATCAACGGGTACGGCGAACGGTGTGGCAACGCGAATCTGTGCGCGATTATTCCCGATCTCGAATTGAAATTTAATTTGCGGTGCGTGCCGAATGGTAAGCTCGCGCAGTTGACGACGCTCGCGCACGCGGTCGCGGAGATCGCGAATCTCGCGCCGGATGATCACGCCGCGTTCGTCGGGCGATCCGCGTTCGCGCACAAGGGCGGCATTCACGTCGCCGCGCAGAGACGCAACGCGATGAGTTATCAACACATCAATCCTGGGATCGTCGGCAATGAAGCGCGCGTCCTAGTTTCGGAATTGTCCGGCAAGGGCAACGTGTTGAGCAAAGCCGAAGAACTGCATTTGGAAAATGTCGAAAACGCGAGCGAGGTTCTGCAACAAATCAAGGAACTCGAAGCGCGCGGTTTTCATTTTGAAGGCGCGGAGGCGTCCATCGAATTGATGTTGCGCCGGCAACAACCGGATTATCGCGCGCCGTTCGAGTTGTTAGATTTTATGGCAGTCGTCGAACATCGCGAAGGACGCGGGATGTTCGCGGAAGCGAGCGTGAAACTACGCGTGAACGGCGAGATCGTGCACACGGTTGCGGACGGCAATGGTCCGGTGAACGCGCTCGATTACGCCATTCGCAAAGCATTGCGCCCGGTGTATCCGGCGATTGATAATTTTCAACTTGAAGATTACAAGGTTCGCATTCTCGATAGCGACGCGGGCACCGGCGCGACAACGCGCGTAATGATTGACACTGCGAATCACACGAGTCGCTGGAGCACGGTCGGCGCGGGGACAAACATCATCGAGGCGAGTTGGCTCGCGCTGGCGGATGCGGTGGAGTACGGGATTTCGGTCGCGAAATAATTTCAGATTTCAGATTGCTGATTTCAAATTGACATCTTGCAATCTGAAGTTTGAAATTTTAAAAACCTTGCAAAGCGCAGAACACTTTGCAAGGTTTTCAATCTGCTATGTAACTGCTCAGCCCGCTGTCATTTCGAGCGTAGCGAGAAATCTCCGCGTTGCATGATCGAGATTTCTCGTCGCAAAAACCGCTCCTCGAAATGACGACCTTAGCAGTTACTCTGCTATTTCAAAATGCGTTCGTACTCATCGTGTTTGCCGATCCAAAACCAAATGATGGTAGCGCCTTCCAAGAGACCTAGCATGCGATAATCATCACTCGTGCGGGCAGAATAGATTGGCTCTGCATCGCTCAAAATCGCGGATTGGCTTTTGAATTCATTTGGGCGCAAGTCGTCCATCGTCCGTGATGGCAAGATCAGTCGCGCGTCCGGCGCGATAATCCTCGCGCGCTTCGCGCGCCATTTGCAACATCGCGCGTTGCGCTTCGGGTTTGGCGAAAAGTTGATCCCACTGGGTTTCATCGTTCGTCGTGAGAAATTGCAAAAAGCGCGCAAAGTCTAATAGTTCGGTCGCGCGTTCGGGAGGCAGTGTGCGAACGATGTTGACGAGCGTTTGTTCAAGCGTTACGGATGGTCCCATTTGCTCACCTCTCGAAATTCATTTTAACGGATCACGTCTCATTCGTCAACGACGAAATTCAATTTCATTTGGAGTTTAGATTGAACACAAAAATCATCACCCTGCCCGGCGATGGCATCGGTCCCGAAGTTACGCGCGAAGGTGTGCGCGTGCTCGAATACATCGCAAAAAAATTCGGGCATCAGTTTGAATTTGAAGAACACCTGATCGGCGGTTGCGCGATTGATGCAACCGGCGAACCGCTTTCGAACGCGACGCTCGACGCGTGTCGCGCGGCGGACGCGGTCTTGCTCGGCGCGGTCGGCGGACCCCAGTGGGACGACCCGCGCGCGAAAACGCGTCCCGAAGTTGGCTTGCTGGGTTTGCGTAAAGGTCTTGGCTTGTTCGCGAATCTGCGCCCGGTGAAACCGCATCCCGCGCTCGCGCACGCCTCACCATTGAAACCGGAAAAAATCGCGGGCGTAGATTTTATCGTCATTCGCGAATTGACCGGCGGGTTGTATTTTGGCAAGCCGCAAGGTCGCTTTGAGGAGAGTGGAAAAACGCGCGCGGTGGACACGATGGAGTACAGCGACGCGGAAATCACGCGCATCGTTCAACTCGCGTTTCGACTCGCGGAACCGCGCCGCGCAAAGGTAACTTCGGTGGACAAGGCGAACGTACTCGCGAGTTCGCGTTTGTGGCGCGAGATCGCGACCGAGATCGGGCGCGCGCATCCGCAGATCAAACTCGATCATTTGCTCGTGGACACCTGCGCGATGAAATTGATCGCGTCGCCCGCGGCGTTCGATGTGATCGTGACCGAAAATATGTTTGGCGATATTCTCACCGATGAAGCCGCTGTCCTGGTTGGTTCGATGGGGTTGTTGCCGTCGGCGTCTTTGGGCGCGCCCTTCGACTCCGCTCAGGGTGTGCTGGGAGTGTACGAACCGATTCACGGTTCCGCGCCGGACATTGCCGGCAAATCAATCGCGAATCCGATTGGCACGATTCTCAGCGCGGCAATGCTGTTGCGCTACTCGTTGAATTTATCGCGCGAAGCGGACGCGATTGAGCGCGCGGTGGATCGCGCGATTGACGAGGGTTGTCGCACCGCCGACATCGCGCAACCGGGCGAACGTGTGATGAGCACGCGCGAAATGGCGGACGCGATCATCGAACGAATGTAAAATGAAAACACCTTGCGCCGAACCTGGGGCGCAAGGTGTTTAGTTTTCGGATGGATAATGTTTGAGCCGGAGTTTTTCGAACCTTGTCCATTAGGAGCGGAGGATGTTGCGCCAAGGTTTTCTCCCGGACAGTCTTGACTGCCAGCTGTATTGGATTATACTATTTCCCGGACAAAAGCAATAAGTGGAAAAGATCCGTCTAACAAATCTGTACGGGATATTATATGGAATCTTTCCGTATACGCAGTAGTTCGCCAACCTTGCAGGAGAATCATCTTGATTTATCTAGTCGGTGGAGCGCCCAGAGTAGGCAAAAGCATTCTGGGTCAACAGGGTGCCGCTAATCTTCAAATTGGCTGGGTCTCGACAGACCTTATCCTGACACTCTTGAGAATGACAAAAGTGGAAGGTATAAAAACGGAATGGAACGCGGCTCCCGAAGTAATCAAGGCAAATGCGGAATGGTTCTTTCCCTATTTGGAACGATTTGTTTGGGGAGCATCATCACTGGCAGAAAATTACCTGATTGAAGGAGTTGATTTTCTTCCAGCACAGGCAAAGCAACTCTCTATGCAATATCCATTACAAGCAGTGTTCCTTGGTTGCTCTCAAATGACATTAGAGCATTTCGATCAATTTCCAGGGCGTTCGGTTGGGTATGGTGGTCTACCTGAAGAATTGCGGCGTCAATTTGCTAAGGATGTTCCTCTATGGAGTGCATTTATACAGCAAGAATGCGAAGGTTTTGGTTATCCATATGTTGATATGGCTAACGATTTTCCCAATCGGTTAATGCAAGCCGAATCTATATTAACGACCCTTTTATGAGTGAGTGAGTCTGTCTCAAAATATCTGTGAGTATCTTCAGACCATTAGAGTGCTCATAATTACAGGTCTGGCTAACACAGCGTGCACCCGACTGGTGGGAGTCTGCGCGTTTTCAAGCAGTTTTTTTGGCTGGAAGTTGGTTCCGTCAAAGCGGCGTTATCTCGTCCCGCCCACCAGCGGGTAACGCAAGCCGTTAGGCGTCATCAGAAGGAGAGTGTTTAATGAGAAAGGTCGTTGCACATCTAATTATCACATTGGATGGAGTCGTTGTATTTGATATAGTCGCTGATACGATAATGAAATTGCGTGATACCGAAGAAGTGCTAGCAGATTTTTTCGCAAAAGTAGCGGAAGAAGACGCCATGTTGCTAGGTCGCGTTACTTATCAGGAGTGGGCAGACTATTGGCCGAATTCGACAGTAGAACCATTCGCTAGCCATATCAACAAAATACCGAAGCATGTGGTATCCAAGGCGTTGGCTGCTACCCCGGAGGGAACATGGGAGAACGCAACGCTTGTCAATGGAAACCTCGCCGATACAATCATGACACTGAAGCGACAGCCTGGTAAGAATATTGGTATTCACGGTAGCCCGACATTAGTAGAATCTTTGTTGCAAGCAGACCTGCTCGACGAACTGCGCCTTGAAATCTACCCAGTGGTTGCTGGCAGTGGTGCGCGTTTATTCCATGACGGGCAGGCTATCAAGCACCTGCAACTTGCGAATTCAAAAATAACCAAAAATGGAGTAGCGATCTTAACCTACAAGGCGGCGAACAACAGCAAAGACGCCTAACAAAGCGTGCACCTGACGCTGGGGATTCTGCGCCATTTTCAAGCAGTTTTCTACACTGGGAGCTTTTTCTGTTTGGACGGCTTCGCCGTTCCCGCCCCAGCGCAGGTAACGCAAACCGTTGGGCGGCTCTGCAGAACATCAATGCAAAAGGAAAGAAATGTACCATTACAAAGGAGGTCCTAAAGTGAGCAAGAATTGAGTAGTTTTAGGTCTGGAAAGCACAGTGGTCAAAGAATATACTCAGTTTATCTTTAGACAGTCAGAAAGGAGCATGAAAATGCAAGCATCACCTGAAATCCGCGACATTATCACCGCCTGGTTTTCGGCTGTGGCGGCCGGAGAGCCTGCCTGGGTAGACCGCTACCTCTCGCAACAAGTACTCTTGGTCGGCACCGACCCGAATGAGTGGTTGGACTTTGAACAGGCTTCAATGCTACTCAAAGGGGAAGCGCAGGAGATGGGAGCGATGCAACTCAAAGTCTCCATGGGACGGGCAGAAGGTTTCCAAGAAGGTAGTGTTGGTTGGGGCATTGTGCATCCTACGATTACTTTCCCCAACGGAAAGTCTTTTTCGCCACGCTGGTCTGCTGTCTTTCACCAAGAGGATGGTCAGTGGAAGGTCGTGCAGATCCATGCATCGCTTGGTGTACCGAATGAGGACTTGATGAAATCGCTAGGAATGACTGACTAATATTGACAAAGATCGCGGGGTGGGCAACACCGCCGCCCAACACAGCGTGCACCCGACTGGTGGTGGGCTCCCGGCTTTTCGAGAGTGTCAGCATCCCGAAGAGAATCTTGCTCGCGGAGAGGATCAGCGTCCCGCACCACTAGCAGGTAACGCACACCGTTAGCCGTCCTCGCTAGAACAATGTCAGCACTCAGCAATGAAAAGTGAGCATCATGCAAAACAACTATTCACTTGTTCCATTCTCTGAACAATACCTTGAGCCAGCTACCGAATTATTTGTCGAAAATTACAAACATGAGCGAGAACACAGCCCATTCCTTCCATCGCGCGCGATTGCCGAGCCGCAATGGATCTGTCATGCGCTTGAAGCTCACCTAACCAATCCTGGCGTGGTTGTCGTCCAAGACGATCATCTG
>JACRPR010000172.1 GCA_016223105.1 Chloroflexota bacterium
TACGCGCTGGGCGAGGAAACACGCGAGAGCGACATTGATGTCCTGATTCGACTCAAACTAGCGCATCAACGTCCTCCGCTCGGCTATGCTTTTTTCGGTTTGCAAGAAGAGCTCGGGAAAATTCTTGGGCGCGAAGTTGATCTGGTGACCGAAGATGCGCCGAGTCCGTACATTCGCCCTTACATTGAAAAAGAGCAGGTGATCTTGTATGAAGAAAGATGACACCGTTTACCTTCGGCATATTCTCGATGCAATCAGTAAATCGAAAAAATTCTTGGCACACGGGATCATTCACCATGAAAGAAACATTACAAAACGCGCTCGATGAAATGCTCACCACCGGCGAAACTATCGCCGATGATTTGATCACACGCATCAAAGCGTTTGGGCAAATCGCCGTGCCGCGCTTGATCGAGATCGCGACGAGCGAAGAATTGAATCACACGGAGTCGGACGATCCGCGCGTGTACGCGCCGTTGCACGCGGTCAAAATTTTGGGCGAACTGCGCGCGGTCGAATCCATTGAACCCCTTTTGCCAATGCTCGCGTGGGATGATGACGATTGGCTCGACAATGTTTTTCCCGAATACTTTGGGCACATCGGCAAACCCGGCATCGCACCGCTCGAACGCGTTCTGGCGGATGCCACGCGCACGATTCATACCCAAGCGCGCGCGTCAAATTCGCTCGTCTAAACGGGCGCGGGATTTATCGTCTGCGCGTTGTGCGACCTGCGCGCGACCGAAGCATTGCCCGCGATTCGCCGCGCGTTCGCGGAAGATCGCATAGATACCCAAGTCACGGACATTGAGTACACCGAACTCGAAATGCAAGGACGCGATCCACTGGCAGGCAATGCTATTGAGCAACGCGCTAAACGCCGTGAACAAGAACCGCTCGAGCTGGCTTTGAAATGCACAAAATGTAGCCGAGAACGACGACACAAGATCGGAGTGTTGTATATTGATCTTGGCACGGTGGATCGGCAGGCACGCGGCGAGAAAACCAAGTATAGCGAGTTGATCATTCCCAAACGCATCGTTTGTCCCAAGTGCGGCGCAGTAGATCAGTACGAGTTGGGCTTGTTCGCGAATTTTACCGTCACCGGCGATTTGGTGCGACGGCAAATGCGAAACCAGCCCATCAATACGAACGAAGGCAACATCCGCTATCTACGCTTCGCCCTGCGCGATGGACGCCAGATGCATCCGCGCGAAGCGATCGAGGTGATGCAAAAAGAGGTCGCCGCCAATCCCAGGGACGCCGACTTGCGCGTGCGCTTGGGAAACATTTATCGCTTTCTCGGCTATCTGGAAGAAGCGATCGTCGAGTATCAAGCCATGCTCGCGATTGATCCAAATCACTTTGAAGCACTGCTCAACTGGGGAAGAATTTTGGGCGTGCAGGAAAAACCGGCGGCGGCGCGGCAAAAATTGAACAGTGCGATACACGCGTTGGAGAACGCGGCACATTATTCCGCATTGGAAAAACTTGGAATCGCCGACGCCGTGAAAATGGAAATTGCCGAACTCGAACGCGACGGAAAATTCGATCCATCTATTCTCACCGATCTTGCTCCGTTCACGCAAACACTACCCGCGCCGACGCGACGCAGTTCAGCGACACCCGCGCCAACCGCACACGCGACGCCACAAAAAATCGGACGCAACGATCCTTGTTTTTGCGGAAGCGGAAAAAGATACAAACATTGTCATGGACAATAATCGGCGATTCAAAAATCTAGGAGCAACAATGAAAATTAAAACGCACAAACCAAATGCGACGCTATGGCTCATCGCGTTTCTCTTGTTCGTTTACGCGCTCGCGGCATATTTTTTGCCGATGCTACCCTATTCCGGTTTTGCCGTGATCCTCTCCGCGGCGTTATTGTTGATCGGCACGACGGTTGTTTGAAAGCGAGGCGCGCGATGAATCCATCCGAATCCCGGCTCCGCGAATTGCTCGAGCAATTGCACACCGAACTCGAACGCGCGACCACGCTTGACGATCAAGCGCGCGACGCGCTCGAACATTTGCGCGGCGACATTCAAGCCGCGCTCGACGCGTCCGAAATTTCGGCGCAACACTCGCGCGCGATCAGCGCGCGCGGCGCGAACATTCTCGATCAATTCGAGGACGCGCATCCGCAAATCACACTGCTGATCAAATCGCTCCTCGATCATTTAGCGGCGGTATAAAAAAAGACCCAAAGGGTTTTAGGAAACCCTTTGGGTCTGGCGTTCTTGCGCGATCCGTTGCCGCAACGTTTCGATGCGTCGCGTGACCTCCACGCCTTCGCCAAGCGATTGTTGTTGATGTTTTTTGTACGCGAGATCAACAATCGTTTGGACGTGGCGCGACCAGCGCAACCACGCGCCAAAACCGTATCGCCAAAAGATGTGCCAGCCGCGCGCGCCGCGCGTTCCCAAATTGCGCGCCCACTCCAATTCCTCTGGCGTGATCACTCCGCTTTGCACTTCGGCATCTAATTGCTTGAACCACCGGCGTTCTTGATCCAACACGATCAAGATCAAAGCCAGGATCATCCACACGCCCATCCAATCCACGAGCGTCGCGCCGAGACACAACACTCCGCCGGTCGCTTTGCCCAGCGATGCCCCGCTGTTATGAATGCCGTGCAAAGTCATCGCGAGCAACCAACCCGCGACGATGAAAAAGATTTTTTTCCACAAGCCCCGCGACATTCTAGCAAAGCCAAACCCCGCGCCGATGCAAGCCGTGAACAAGGAATGATTCATCAAATACAACCCGACGCGCAAAAAAGCCAGCACGCCCCAACCCGACCAACCGCCCTCATCGAGCGCGCCCATCAAGTACAAAATATCTTCGATGAATGTGAAACCGAATCCGACGAGAGCACCGTATAAAATTCCATCCATCACGCTATCAAATTCGTGGCGGAAAAAAATAAAGAGCGCGAAAATAATCAAGCCCTTGGCGGTTTCTTCGGTGAGCGGCGCGACAAAAATTGCGGACAGGGGATTGGACAAATCTTTGCCGAGCATCATCGTCAGCGGTGCGTCAATGACAAGTTGGGAAATCACCGAAAAGATCGCCGCAGGAATCGCGCCCCACAAAAACAAAATCGCCGCTAACCAGAGCGGCTCTTTTTCGTAACGATCCAGCCACCACAATATCGCGATCGCGATGGCGGAGGGAATTGAAATCACCAGAATCGTAAGGAAAAATCCGAGAAGGCACGTCATCGTTCTCTCCAATGTTGGGCAAATTTATAAATTTGCCTTACGCGCGATACAACCCTTGCGCCGCGATGTACGCCGCGACGGATTCCGGCACAAACTGTGCGATGGACAAGCCCGCGCGCACACGCATTTGCAAATCGCTTGCCGCGATATCGAGCGGAGCGGATTGCAAAAACACGACGCGCGCGCGCAAACCGGGCAAGCGCGATTCGAGCGGATCGAGATCGGCGTCAAAACCAGGTCGCGCAAACACCGCGAGTTTGCACAGCGCGATGATTTTTTCCGGCTGATGCCAGGTCAACAAATTCGCGAGCGAATCCAGCCCCATGATAAAAAAAATTTCCGCCGCTTGATCCCAGCCCGCGCGCAAAATTTTTAGCGTGTCCACCGTGTACGTCGGTCCCGCGCGATCCACATCCACACGCGATAAAACGAATCGCGGGAATGGCGCAATCGCGCGGCGCACCATTTCGACGCGGTGTTCAATCGGTGTAATGTGATTGTGAATTTTGTGCGGCGGCAAATGCGTCGGCGCGAACACGACTTGCGCCAAATCGAGTTGTGTCAACGCGTTCTGCGCGATGGCGAGATGTCCGTTGTGCGGCGGATCGAACGTGCCGCCCAAAACACCTATTCTCTCCACTCCAACTCCACCTCGCCAATCCGCACCTTGTCGCCTTCGCGGACGCCGGCTTGTTCGAGCGCGTCGGTTATGCCCATGCCTTTGAAGACGCGATGCAAACGCAAAATCGCTTCGGACTGATCGAAATTCGTCATCGCGACGATGCGTTCGATTTTCGCGCCGCGCACGCGAAACGCGTGGAGCTCGCGCGATACGCTGAACGCGTCTTGATCTGCGCCCGGGCGAATCACCGGCAATTCGTCTTCGACGCCGGGAATTTCGCGCGGAATTTCGGCGAGCCGATCGGCGACCGCGCGCAGTAACTCGCGCACGCCTTGACCGGTCACGCCGGAAATCGCGAACGCCTCCACATTTTGCTTTGCCAATTTTTTCTGCACGCGTTGCCATTGCGCGCGCGCGTCCGGCAAATCCATTTTGTTGAGCGCGACGATTTGCGGTTTCGTCGCGAGGAGCGGACTGTACTCGGCGAGTTCGCGATTGATTGTCGCGAACGCGGCAAGTGGATCATCGCTCGCGCCATCGAGCAAATGAATCAGGACGCGCGTCCGCTCGACGTGCCGCAAAAATTTATCGCCCAGTCCCGCGCCCGCGTGCGCGCCTTCGATCAAACCAGGAATGTCCGCCAAAACCAGGTCGCGATCATCAATCGTCGCGACACCCAGGTTCGGCGCGAGCGTGGTGAATGGATAATCAGCGATCTTGGGTCGCGCCGCCGAGACCGACGCGAGCAATGTGGATTTGCCCGCGTTCGGCAAACCGATGATGCCGACATCCGCGAGCAATTTCAATTCGAGCGCGAGCGCGCGCGATTGACCGGGTTCGCCTTTTTCGGACCAACGCGGGGCTTGGTTCGTCGAACTCGCGAATGCGGAATTGCCGCGCCCACCGCGTCCGCCGCGCGCGACAATCACGCGCGCGTCCGGCGCGAGCAAATCGGCGAGCATTTCGCCGGTGTCCGCATCGCGCACGACGGTGCCACGCGGCACCGCGATTTCTAAATCGCGCGCGCTCTTGCCGTGCTTGTTGTTGCCTTCCCCGGGCGATCCGTGTTCGGCTTTGAAATGCGCGCGTTTGCGAAAACT
>JACRPR010000173.1 GCA_016223105.1 Chloroflexota bacterium
GCCGCCGATCAGTTCGACGCGCTCGCGCAGACCGACCAAGCCGAAATGTCCGCGCGCCGGGAGATCATGCAGAGTCGCGGGCGCGTTGAAACCGCGACCGTCGTCGCGAATCGTCAGCGTCAAACGAGCGTCGTCGAATGTGAGATGCAACGCGATGGTGCGCGCGTGCGCGTGGCGCGCGACGTTCGACAATGCTTCTTGCGCGACGCGATACAAATTCACCGCGACTTCGCCGGGCAACGCGCGTAACATCGCGTCAGGCGCGAGATCGAGTTGAACCGGGATGCCGTGTTGCGACGACCACTCGTCCGCGAGCACGCGCAGAGCCGCGCTCAACCCAATCGTGTCGACCATTGGCGGGCGCAGTTCCGCGCACACCTGGCGCAATTCGGAAAGCAGATCGCGCACCTCCGCGCGAATCGCGGTGAGACCTTCCTGGTCGCTTGCGCGAAAACCTGGGTTGGTCAAGATCAACCCGAGTTGCATATTCAAACCAACCAGGTCTTGAATCGGACCATCGTGCAGATCGCGCGCGAGGCGCGCGCGTTCCGCTTCGCGCGAACGGAGGAGTTGATGCTGGGTCGCGCGAATCACATCGAGTTGCCCGCGCAACATTTCGACGAGCAGAACATTGCCGAGCGCGATTTCGGCTTGGCGCGCGAGCGTCGCGAGAATGCGCCGGTCGGTGTCGCTCCAATCTTCATCATCGCGCCGCGCGCCAACGTGCCAAATCGCGCGTGTTTCATCTTGAAACGCGAGCGGAAATTCCAGAGCGGGAGAGTGGGAGAGTGGGGGAGTGGGCGACTCGCCAATCGCGAGCGCGCCGTGATTCAAACGCATCAGTTCCGGCACCTGGCGCGTGAGCACATCGCTCAATTGCGCGCGTTCGATACTGCGCGCGAGCGCCGCGCTGATCGTTTCAACGACGCGCGGATAATCGTACCAGCCGCCGTAGAAAAAACGATCCACCCAGCGTTGGACTTGTGTGCGCGACCACGCGAACGCGAAACCGACGAGCAAGGTGAGCGCGGCGGCGATCATCGTTTGCGCGAGCCAATCGCCCGGCGCGAAACGATAAATCGCCAAGAACGGTCCCAAATACAAAATCAAAATGCCGAGCGAAAGAATCGCAAAGACGACGGTGCGATTGAGGATGCGATCAATGTTGAACAAATTGTCGCGCACGATCGCGAGCAGATAACTGATCGGCGAAATGAGGATGAACGGTCCGACCATCCAATCGGGCATGCGCGTGGACGAACCGGCAATCGTCGGCAAAAGATACAGCGCGAAACCAGGGAACGCCGCCGCGAGATTGCCGCCGATGACGAGGCGCAAACGACGGCGACCGTCCGGCGTCGCACGGCGCACGTACGAGTAAATCGAAAGCGTGATCGCGCCGGAAATTTCGAGCGTGTTGTACAAAAAACTCAAACGGATTCCCAGGTCGGTGAACGACAATCGCAACGCGAGCGCGAGCAACATCCCAGGATAGATCGCGGCGAGTGTCCACGCGCGTTGGCGCGCGGTGCCGAGCGCGACCGGAAAATAAAGATAATAGTGCACTAATAGCGCGCCCGCGAGGTGAAAGCCGATGCTGATGATGACCGCCATCCAGTACGGGCGATCCGTTGCTTGCGGGTACGCTAAAAAAAACAGCAAGCCGACGCCGATGCTCTGTGTCATTAAAAAAAAGAGACGCGCCGCGATTTCGCGCCAGCGTCGCCACGCCAGCCAAGTGCCAATGCCCCAAAATGTGAGCGTTACGATGAGCGCGCTCGCGAGATTCGGGAGATTCATTTGCGCGAGCGGAACGAGCGGCAGTGCGAGCGTGAGGATTTGATCGCCGCGCCGAATCTCGACCGCGCGATTTTCGATTTCGCGATTGCGCCACTGTTGAAATGGCATACCCTCGACGGTGAGGATCACATCGCCGGGTTGCAAGCCCGCGTAATTCGCGAACGAATCCTGGGACACCGTGAGCACGCGCCCGGTGGACCAATCGAGCGCGCAATCGAGCGCGGGCGTACTGGCTTGCAGATAAACCACATAGCCCACGAGCGCGATAACGAGGATTGCAATCGCGCCAAAAAAGAAGCGAACGATTCGATCACGATTCGTTTGCATCGCCGGTTTTTCCGAGAGGCGATATCTGGACAAGTCCGCGTTGAATCGCGATCAGCGCGGCTTGCGTGCGCGACGCGACGCCGAGTTTGTCGTAGATCGCGCTGACGTGATTTTGGATCGTGCGCGTGGTAACGACGAGTCGTTCGGCAATCGCGGCGTTGTCGAGTCCTTGCGCGAGCAAGGTCAATACTTCGATCTCGCGCGGGGTTAGCGAGGATAAACCCGAAGGGTCTTCGAGACCCTTCGGGTTTTGTTGGTGGGTCGCGCGCGCGACGACCTGACGCGCGATTGCCGGGCTAAGCCAGGTTTCGCCGCGCGCGACGGCGCGCACCGCGTTCACAATCGTTTCGAGTGCGTCGTCTTTGAGGACGTAGCCCGCCGAGCCGCTTTCGAGCAAACCGAAAATCGTGGGCGCGTCGTTGTGGACGGTGAGAATGAGGATCGCCGGAGAGGTGTCGCGTGCGCGCAATTGTCGCGTGATTTCGATGCCGTTAATGTCCGGCAAATTCACGTCCAACACCAGCACATCGGGGCGATGCGCGGCGACCAGGTCGCGCGCCTCCGCGCCGCGCGCGCCCTCCGCGACGACGGTGATGCCGTCGGCGGCGTCGAGCACCGCGCGAATCCCGGCGCGCACAATCGGATGGTCGTCTACAATCACCACGCGAAGCATCGGCAACCTCCGTAAAGCAAAACGACCCGCGCGGGCGCGCGAGTCGTGTCGTCAACTCGTGGGCGATTTACCTTCGCGCAAACTATACCATAGCGGTTGAGGGGGTGTCAATAGTTTTTTTGCGCGCAATAAGCGTGCCGATCAATTTTACTCGTCAATGATCTCGGAGACGAGCTCGGTGATTTTCGCGCGCGCTTCTTTGAGCGCCTTTTTGCCGAGCGGGGTGGCAACATAGTATTTGCGAATCTTGCCGTTCACCACCTTGTCTTCGCATCGCAAGAACCCGGTTTGTTCTAATTTGTGCAAGGTGGGGTAGAGTGTGCCCGGCGAAAGATCGTACCCGTGCCGCGCCAGTTCGCGAATCAAATCCAAGCCAAACACCGGCGCTTGCGCGGCGTGATAAACGATGTGCAGTTTGATGAACCCGGCAAAAAATTCTTTTAACATTTTCTGATCCGTCGTCGTTTTACGATATTATAGCGCGAGACGCGCGTAATCGCAATACGCGCGCGGGACATGAGTGTCCGTCAAGGTTTTGCGTGATGCGGTAGAGGTAAGCGTTCAGCCCCGTCTGTCATTGCGAGCGGTTTTTGCGAAGCAATCTCCACCTTGGCGATCCGGACTTGACACGCGGGGATTGCTTCGTCGCAAAAAACGCTCCTCGCAATGACACCTGAACGGTTACCGGTAGAGAACGCTCGCCGAAGCGTTCGTGTTCCACCGGCACGGAACGGCGTCCGTGCGCTACAGAGACGATGCAAAATCTTGACGCACACCCGCGGGACATTCGACGATAGAAATCAAAAGGGAGCGGCAACTGGTCCGGTTGCCGCTCCCAGCAGTGAGGTTCCTTTGGCGAGAGAACCCTCGTCAAGAAACTCTGCCAAAGGCAAAAAGATGTGGGGTTAGTGAATCTTGGCGGGCGTCACTTTATCCGGCGCGCTCACCTTGTTGCCCGCGACGTGACATTTTTCGCACTTGACCTCTTTGACCAGGTTGTGCGAGGGCCAACTTTCAGTCAAATTATGTTTGAGCGCGAGCGGGTACACCATGCCATGATCGAGTTGCACGGTCAACTCGGCATCGTGACAACCGATGCACGTTACGGTTTTGTGGGTCGCGGTTTTCATTGCCTTGTCCGCGTGACAGTTGGTACATTGAGTTTTGCCACCCAAGCGCGCGCCGTGTTCGGAATTTTTGAACACCATCTCGTGCAAATCTTTGTGGCAGTTGGCGCAAATCTGTTGCGTCTCGTGGACGCCGCGTTGCGCTGAGAGTTGTAACTCTTGTGCTTGCGGATGACGGCGCACGCCGATGCCAAAGATGCCGAGTGCGGCGACGGATTTGTCGCCTTGAATATAACCGATATGACACGCTTGGCAGACTTCGTTGGAAGATGTGAGCGCTTTCGCATTGAGAAACTCGTGCGTCGCGACGTTCACGGTCCAATCCATAGCGTACTCGGTCAGATTCCCTTTGGTGGTGTCGCTTGCCGCATCATACTTGGTCCAGAGATCCAGGACGTTGCCGGCTTGTTTCTGCTTGATCTGCGTTTTCCAGTGGCAGGTCGCGCAGGTGTTTCCCATGTGGCAACGCTCGCAATCGCTGGCGACAAAGTTTTCGTCAATGATATACTCTTTGCCGTCGGTACCGATCTTTTTGATCTCTTGACGCGGCTTGCCATCCGGGACGTTCTTGGTGTCTTTGTACGTGCTGTGTTCGCTTTTGAGAAACGCTTGATACTTGGCGTCCGCATGGCATTTGAGACATCCGTCGGTAGTAACCGTATAATAGTTCCGTGTTTTGGTCGTGTCGGTATCGCGCACACTAAAGCGCGACCAACTGCCGTACGTGCGCTTGGCATTGTGTGGCGGCACCGGGTTGATCCCGGTGTGGCACGCGGTACACTCGACCTTGGCGTGCTTGCCTGCCGCGAACGCGGTCGCGTTGACGAAGAGTGGCACACTCTCGTCGCCTACTTTCATCGCCAGGTCTTTGTTGCCGTGACATGTCAAGCATTGCTCACTGGCGGTTTTGGTCGGGACTGCTGTTGCGGTTGGGGGTACCGCTGTCGCGGTCGGTGGGACGCGCGTGGCGGTGGGCGGAACCGGTGTGGCGGTTGGCGGCACCGGTGTTGGCATCGGCGTCGGCGTCGGTGCAGGCGCGCAGGCGGCGAGCGCAAGCGCCAACACCAATCCAATCAACATTCGAGTTTTCATTAGGGCGAAACCTCCTTTGGTTTTCTGAAATCCAGCTGTGTGGTTTGCCCATCGTAACCGGCGTTGTCGTTGGCGTGTCCGATTTCATCAGCCACGCGAAGCAGAGCGACAACCCTACATCAGTGCGATGTCAGCGCGGCGCGGTAGTGGATCGAACGCCTCCTTTCCAGATCGTCTTGCCGCTTTTAGTGACCAGCACATATCCGTTTACGTTATCGTTTAACGATATTATACTGCGATAGCAATGCGCTGTCAAAATATGATCCGCGCCTCAATCTTAGAAGAGTCCGCTTGCCATGCCGACGCCGATGACGATCAGCAGAACGCCGACGATCAGTTGAAGCGCGCCAAGCGTCACCTTTTTAACGAGCCGCGCGCCGAGGTACGATCCCAGGAACGCGGCAACCGTCGCCGCCAACACGAGTCCACCAATTTCCAAATCGAGTTGCGCGAATTGCGTGGCGTAGAAACCCGCGCCATAAACGATCAAGCGCGCGAGATCGACGATGACCGCCGCGACGGTGCCGGTGCCGATGAACGCGTCTTTATTCAACCCGGCTTTGATCAGAAACGCCGAACGGAGCGCGCCCTGATTCCCGGACAAGCCGCCGAAAAAACCGGAAACAATTCCGCCCAGCGGCAAGTATTTGCGATCGAACGCGAGTTTTTGAAACCGGGGGAGCAAATCGAAAAGCGCAAAGACGACGATCACGATCCCAATGATCAATTTCACCGGCGTAATCTCATACGTGCGCGCGCCGAGCGCATACGTGGCGAGCGGCGTCCAGCCGGCAAAGCCGTTCAGCATTGCCGCGCCGAACATCGCGGCGAGCGCGCCCGGCAGAGCGAATTGAATTAGTACGGTCTTGTCCGCCTGGCGTCCGACCAAGCCGACTTTGAAAAGGTTGTTGGCGAGATGGACGACGGCGGTGGCGGCAACCGCGATCGGTACGGGAAAGAAGAGCGCGAACGCCGGCATTAGCACGGTGCCCAGACCAAACCCTGAAAACAAGGTCAGCGCCGCGGTAAAAAACGCGACGGCGGTTACGATGAGATATTCCATCGTGGGCAACTCCTATATTATCGAATTTCGTTATCGAGTAACGATATTATAACGCGATCACCCGAAAAAAGCAATGCGTAGCGCGGGCGGCTCGCCCGCATCGTAACGGTGGGCGAGCCGCCCGCGCTACAGCGATCACCTGTTGACAAAACCGGTGTCGTGATGATAGTATTCCGCCTGTGGTAATGGCAGATTTTAAATTTCAGATTGCAGATTGAAAATCTGAAATCTGAAATCTGAAATCGAAAATGGAGTTCAGGTGGATCAACGAATCGTCGAATTTATCGCGGGACTACGCGCGGCGGGTGTGCGTGTGAGTCTCGCGGAAAGCGCGGACGCGTTCCGCGCGATAGAGCATCTGGGCATTCAGGATCGCGATTTATTTCGCGCGGCGATGCGGACGACGCTCGTCAAAGACGCGACCGATACGCCGACGTTCGAGCGATTGTTTCCGCTGTACTTTGGAAGCGGCGGACCGCCAATGCTCGATCCGAAAAAAGAATTGTCGTCCGATGAGATGCAAAATCTCAAAGACGCGTTGCGCGATTTGCTCGGTGATGACAAACGCCTACGGCAACTGATGCGCTATTTGCTCGAAGGGCAAAACCCGACGCGCGACGAAATGGATCGGCTTGGCAATCAAGCCGGGGTGCCGCTCGCGCGGCATCCGTATCAACAGCAATGGCTCACGCGGCGAATGTTGCGGCAACTTGGTGTGGACGACGAGTTCAAAAATTTGATGCGCCAACTGATCGAAAAACTCGAAGCGATGGGAATGAGTCGCGAAACGATGCGACGCATCGGGCAGATGGCGATGGAAAATCTCGAACGACTTGAAGAACAGTTCGAGCAGTACGTCGGCGCGCAAATCGCGCAAAACCAGCAACAAGAACCGCGAGAACGCCAACCGTTTCGCGGACCCGATTTGATGCAAAAGCCGTTCGGCGCGTTGAGCGAACGCGAGATTCAGGATTTGCGAAACCAGGTTCGCCGGCTCGCCGCGCGCTTGCGTTCGCGCGCGGCGTTGCGCCAACGGCGCGGCAAGCGCGGCACGCTCGATGCCAAGCGCACGATTCGCGCGAACCTGCGTCACGCGAACGTGCCAATCGAACTCAAGCACAAACGCCGCCATTTGAAACCGAAATTGATTTTGATCTGCGACGTTTCAACTTCGGTGCGGAACGTGGTCGAGTTTATGCTTCGGCTCGTGTACGAATTGCAAGATCAGATCAGTAGCACGCGCAGTTTTGTGTTTATTGACGATATCGTGGATGTGAGCGCGGAATTTTCGCAACGCCGCCCCGAAGTCGCGGTGCAACGCGCACTCGCTGATAATCCGCCCGGCTATTACAACACGAACCTGGGATTCGCGCTCGCGCATTTCACCAAAGATTTCCTCGACACGGTGGATCATCGCACGACCGTGATCGTACTCGGCGACGGACGCAACAACTATTTGAATCCGCGGCTCGACGCGTTTCAAGAAATCAAAAAACGCGCGCGCAAGATGGTGTGGCTCAATCCCGAAAATCCGCGCTTGTGGGGCTCGGGCGATAGCGATATGTTGCAGTATCAACCGCACTGCGACACGGTGCACGAAGTCGGCAATCTCGCGCAACTCGCGGAAGCGATCGATCGGTTGTTCGGATAAAACGTGATCCGTGAAAACTATTCGGCAAGGAGGCGAAATGAAATCACATCATCGTTCGACGATTGTTTTGGCAATCCTGGTTTTTGCGCTAACGATGCTCGCGTGCGATGTGAGTAGCGTGACGCGGCTCGCGCTGGGAAGCACGCCAACGCCAGCGCCGACGCAAACTCCGTTCGTGATTACCGCGACGCCGGAGCCATTACCCAAATCGTTTGGCGCGATCACGATTGCGCCGGTCGTCATCGGCGCGGACCCGAATTTCAAAGCGGTAGATGCGGCGACGCGTTTCCCGGAGGGGATCGGAAGAATTTATGCGCTGTTCGCGGTGGATGCGCCGCTCAAAGCGACCCAATGGCGGTACGAATTTCACACCAACGGTCAGCGCAAATCGAATATGAGCGGTTATGGCTGGGATGTGAATCAACCCGGCACAACCTGGTCGAGCATTTTTTCCGGCGAGGGTTTGGAAACCGGCGACTGGGAATTTCGATTGTACATTGGCGACCGCGTCGCGCAAACCGCCAAGTTCACAATTGAGAAACGTCAAACCGGCGCACCCTTCTTTGCGGTGATTCGTTTCGCGGAAGATAACCGGAATGATTCGCCGGTGAATGTGCACACGCCGAATCAAAGTTTCAAAGCCGGCACGAAAAGAGTGTGGGCGTTTTTCGATGTCGGCAATTTGCCCAAAGCAACGAATTGGAAATGGGAATGGTCGCGCGACGGCGAACGCATTCCAAACCTGAGCGGCGCGAAAGGGTGGGAAGGCAACGCGACCGAAAAAGATTGGTGGCTCAACATCTCCGATGATGCGGGAATGCGCGCTGGGGTGTACGAACTGAAATTGTACATCGGCGATCAACTCGCGCAGATTGGCGTGTTTAGCGTTGACCGCTGATGGGGTAGATTTTTTCGCGCGAGTCGCGTATGGTGGTGGAAATATTTTCAGCGAGCCGGGAGATCAAGGTCTCCCGGCTTTTTAATTTAGGTTTCCAAATCATTTCCCGGTTTCCAATTCTGCGATCAATTTTTCCAACTCTTCGATGCGCGCGACTAACGCGTTGCGTTTTTCGATTTGCGCGCGCGTCGCGTTTTGCGGAAACGCGTCGCTTTGCGCGAACGGATGCGGGTTTGGCGGAAACAATTTCAGTTTTTCGGATTTGAGTTGCGCGAGTTCCGCGCGTGCGCGGCGCAGTTCATCGGCATGTTTTGGATTGGGCATCGTCAACTCCTTTCGCGCGAATTGTAGCGCACTCGCCGAATCGCGTCAACGATGTTCTATCTAGCGGACATCGTTCGCTCCCGTTCTTTTGACACCATCGCGCCGCGCTAGTATAATGCAATCGAACACCCGCGCGGCAATCGCGTGGCGGGTCCCCACTTTTTTCAAGGAGGAAAAATCGCAATGGATTTCCGTTTTACTCCCCAGCAAGAATTATTCAAACGCACTGTGCGCGAATTTGCCGACAAGAATATCGCGCCGCGCTCGCGTGAGATTGATCAAAAAGCGCAAGGCATTCCCGAAGAAATTATCCAAGGCATGGTTGACCTCGGTTTGTTCGGCGTAACGATTCCCGAAGCGTACGGCGGAACCGCGAATCCCGGCGAAGAATTGGTGTACGCGATGATCGCGGTGCACGAGATCGCGCGCGCGGAACTCTCGATGTCGCTCCCGGTTTATTTTCTGCTCAACCTGGGTTGGAGTTATCTCTTGGCGCGCCACGGCAACGAAGCGACCAAACGCTTGGTTTTGCCGCGCGTCGCGAGCGGTGAATGGTTCCTGGGCATCGCGACGACCGAACCGAGCGGTGGTTCCGATCTCGCGAACATCAAAACGACCGCGACGCGCCAGGGCGACAAGTTCATCATCAACGGCGAAAAAGTTTTTGTCAGCGGCGTGTCCGAAGCGAGCAAACGCGGTGGCGGACATCTCACGTTGTTCAAGACCGCGCCCGAACTCGGCAACAAGGGAATGACGTTCGCGTACGTGCCGACGCAATCGCCCGGCATCACGACGACCTTGTTCGACGATATGGGGCGAATGGGTCTCAGCACCGGCGGAATGGCGTACAAAGATGTTGAAATTCCGGTCGAGAACGCGCTCGGCGGTGAGAATCGCGGATTCTATATGAATATGGAAGGGTTCAACGCGGCGCGCGTCCTGGTGTGCGCGGCGTGCACCGGCGGCGCGGAACGCGCGCTCGAAATTTCTGCCGAGTACACCAAGCAACGCGTGCTCTTCGGTCAACCGCTCGCGAAATTCGAAGGCATCTCGTTCGAGATCGCGGACGATTACGCGAAACTCGAAATGCTGAAAAATCAATTGACCAAATCCGCGTGGATGATTGATTCGTACTACCAGGACGAAACCTCGTTCACGCGCAAGGACATTAACGCGAGCGTCGCGATTTGCAAGCTGACCGCGCCACTGCTCTGCCTCGACATTGCGAAACACGCGATGATGTATCACGGCGCGCTCGGCTACAGCAAAGAGACGCCGCTCGAAATGTTGATGCGCGGCGTAATGTCGTATGTCGTCGGTGCGGAAGGCGGCGCGAACATTATGCGAATCATCATCGGGCGCGAGTTTATCGGCGACGTGGCGATTCCGTACAAATAATTTTCGATTTTCGATTTCAGATTGCAGATTTTATATCTGCAATCTGAAATCGCGCGATGCTGGGAGGATGTATGACTCTCACTGCCCAGGTGCTCGAAAAATATCCGATTCAACTGGACGCGCGCACGTTGCGCGTTTTGCTGGGTGATGTGAACCGCGAGATGCAAACCTATGCGGACTTGATCAAACGATTCGAGACGCAACACGGTTCTGACCTGGCATCGTTCGAGGCGCGACTCAAGCGCAAAGAGATCGCCGAGCATCCAGGATGGGAGATCGCGATCGAGTGGGGAAGCGCAACCGATGAACTCGAAAAATTGAAACTGATCAAACGAGCATTGGAGTGGATTCTCAACTTTTTGAACTAGCCACGCTTTTCCAAAACGAATGTCGTTACGTTGTTTCCGTCGAACACTTGCCAACCAAAGTGCGTTTTGGATTACGCGGCGGGTTTGTCTTTGATTTGTTTTATCGAGCGAAAACCGGCAATTATTCGTACGTGCTGATCAAAAACGACGGACGTGTGATTGGCTGGAATAATGCTCCGCATTATGACGAACTTGAGACGCATCCCCATCACTTTCACGCGGAAGACGGATCGGTGTCCGCGTCTGAAATTGGCGCGCATCCCCATTCGGATATCGTTTTGGTCGCGCGACGCGTGAATGAATTTTTGGCGACGCGTGTCTGATCGGAATGTAAATTTTTATGGCTGATAAAGTTGATGTACTCGTAGTCGGCGCGGGGTTGGCGGGGCTTGCCGCCGCGTATCATCTCGCGGACGCGGGCATCGAAACCATCGTCGTCGAACGCGGCGATTATCCCGGCAGTAAAAATGTAACGGGCGGGCGATTGTATCTCAATCCGGTCCGCCCGTTTTTTCCGGTTGATTTTTGGAACGATGCGCCGTTCGAACGCGCGGTCGTCAAAGAAAAATTGACGATGCTTTCCGCCCGCGCCGGGACGACGGTCGAATTTTCTTCCGACGCGTTGCGCGCCGAGCCGCGTCACAGTTGCACGATTCTGCGCGCGAAATTCGATCAATGGCTCGCGGACAAGGTGAGCGAAAAAGGCGCGTTCATCATTCCGAAAAACAAAGTGGACGATTTGATTTTCGACGGTGCGCGCGTCGTCGGCGTCAAGGCGACCGATTCGGAATTGCTCGCGGATGTCGTCGTCGTCGCGGATGGTGCGCTGTCGTTCATCGCGGAAAAAGCGAAACTGCGCGCTCACCGCGATCCGCATCACTATGCGCTCGGCGTCAAGGAAATTATCGAACTGCCCGCGCAAACGATTCAAGACCGCTTCGGCGTGCGCGAGGGCGAAGGCGCGGCGCAATTATTTTTCGGATCGATCACCGATGGAATGGTCGGCGGCGGATTTTTGTACACAAATCGCGAATCCATTTCGCTCGGAATGGTTGTCGGGATCGAAGCGTTGATGCATCACGATCCCAGGATCGAAGCGCCCGAGTTGATGGAGATTTTGAAGGCGCGGCCCGAAGTCGCGCCGTTGATTGACGGCGGTAACACGGTTGAGTACTCGGCGCACGTTATCCCTGAAGGTGGGATCGCAATGATGCCGAAACTCGTCGGCGATGGCATTATCGTGGTAGGTGATGCGGCGGGATTTGGATTGAATCTGGGCATCACCGTGCGCGGGATGGATTTCGCGCTCGCGTCCGGCGCGCTCGCCGCGCGCGCGATCAAAGACGCGAAAGCGAAAAACGATTTCAGCGCGGCGTCGCTCAGCGCGTACGAAAAATTTCTGCGCGACAGTTTCGTAATCCAAGATTTACAAACGTTCGGCGGAATGATGCGCGTGCTCGACAATCCGCGAATGTACACGCGCTACCCGGAAACGATCGCGAACATTTTCGAAAAACTGTTTTGGCTTGGCGATACGCCGAAAGAAAAATTAACGGCGACCGCGTTGCGCGAAGCGATGCGCGGCTTTGGAAATTTGGACGCGCTCAAAGACGCGTTCGGTTTGCTCAAGGTGTAAGGCAAATTTCCAATTTGCCCTTGTCACGGACACAAGGCAATTTGGAAAATTGCCCTACATCCTGAAGGAGCGAGTTCGATGGACAGCGTGCGAGTACTGGATGCACCGACCACACCGCCCCACTCATTGCGAATGTCTTACGAAGAATATCAAACCTGGGCGGGCGAAGACACGATTACCGAGTGGGTGAATGGGGAGGTCATTGTTCCGATGCCACCAAAGCCGAAACATCAACGCGTTTCCGATTTCATCTTGATGCTGATGGGTTTCTTCGTCCGGCTATTTCGATTGGGCGAAGTGTTCTCCGCTCCGCTCGAAATGAAACCAACGCCCACCAGCCAAGCGCGTGAGCCGGATATTATTTTTGTCGCGCAAGAAAACCTGGGACGACTGACCGAGCAACGTCTCGCCGGTCCCGCGGATTTGATCGTCGAAGTGATTTCGGATGACAGCGTGTCGCGCGATCGCGTGGATAAATTTTACGAATACCAGGAAATCGGCGTGCGCGAATACTGGATGATTGATCCGCGTCCCGGCAAAGCGCGCGCAGATTTTTGGATTCTCGACGCGCCAGGTCACTATCGCCCCGTGCCGATTGGCGATGACGGCATTTATCGCTCGACCGTGATTCGAAATTTTTGGGTGCGCGTGGATTGGTTGTTGGCGGATGAATTGCCCGACCCGTTGTTGACCTTTGCGGAAATCGCGCATTTGCCGGATCAGGTCGTAGACGTATTGCGACAACTCAAGCCGCAAGCGTAAAGTGTATCAGGAGGTGTTCAATGCCTTCGCCATTTCCGGGAATGGATCCGTATCTGGAACGATCCCAGCCAGGTTTTGCGCCCGCCGAAGCAGAATGGATCGCGGCGCGGCTCGAACTGTATCGGAAGGTTTAGCGCATTGCATAAAGTAACTCTGTTCGTTCGTCTGGGTATCGTCATTTTTTTTCTGGCGGGCGTACATTCAACAATTATTCCGGCATCGCCGGTCGCCGCGCAACGCGGCGCGCCGATTCCACCGACGCGCGTTTTTCCGACGAGTACGCGCGTATTGAATTTCGCGCAAGCCGCGCGCGCTGAAGCCGCGAGTCCGCGTCGCGCGCAAACACCCATCACGATTCCGCCGCCCGCGCGTCCGCCATCCGCGCGCGTGCCGCAAACAAATCCCGCGCCCGAGATCGCGCCCGCGCGCATCCCGCGCGATCTATCGCCTGCACCGGAAAATAGTTTTCTCGCCCTGTCCGACAACAACGCGATCATTCCGCCGGACACAATGGGCGCGGTCGGGACGGCTCATCTTGTTACGATGCTCAACAGCGAGGTGCGAATCCAGGACAAGAGCGGCACGGACATTACGACGCTTTCGCTCGGCGCGTTCTGGGGCAAGTCTGCGCCATTCGATCCGCGCGTGGTGTACGATCCATTTCAAAATCGGTGGATCGCGGTTGTCGCCGCCGACGCGCGCGCGACAACTTCGTCGGTTTGTTTCGCGGTCTCGGAATCGAGTTCGCCTACCGCCGGGTGGTATCAAGCGTGTCTTGATGTGTCGGCTTCGAATACATTGTGGGCGGATTTTCCGGCGATTGGATTTAACAAAGATTGGATCATCGTTACCGTCAATCTCGTGCCGATGATTAGCGGCAGTTGGCAAGGATTGGTGTACGCGATCCACAAAACAAATTTTTACGCGGGCGCGTTCGAAGCATATTTCTGGTCGGATGCCAGCACGCCGCTTTTCCAAGTTCCCGCGCTGATGTACGACAATTCGCTCGATGTCGTGTACTTGATTGAAAATCTGGGCGATGCCGCCGGCACATTACGCAAATCGCTTGTTACCGGCACGTCCGGCGCGAACCTGGGATTGACGATTGGCACCGCGCTCGTTCCTTCCGCGCTCGGCGGCTGGGCGGAGCCACAAGGTGATGTGCTTCCGCAAGTCGGCGGCGCGCGTTCGATTGATGTGATCGATGCGCGTATTCACAACGCGGTCGCGCGTACGATCAACGGCGTAACGTCGTTGTGGTGTACGAACAACATTGGATTGCCCGCGGGCGGAGCGCCAACGCGCTATGCCGCGCAGTGGTGGGAGTTGGACGCGAACCCGTACAGCTCGACGATCTATCAACAAGGTCGCGTGCAGGATCCGACCGCGACCGTTTCGAACGGCGGGTATCATTACGCGTACCCGTCGCTCGCGGTGAATCGCGATGGCGATATGTTGATCGGGTTCTCGCGATTTTCCGCGTTCGAGTTCGTGTCCGCCGCGTACGCGTTTCGTTACAGCACTGATTCCGCGAACACAACGCGCGACCCGATTGTGTTCAAGGCGGGCGAAGGATATTACGAAAAAACGTTTGGTCGCGGAAGCAATCGCTGGGGCGATTACAGTAGCGCGGCGGTTGATCCGGTGAACGACATTAATTTTTGGACGATTCAAGAATACGCCGCGACGCCGTTTGGGTTTGGCGATGGGGCGGGGCGCTGGGGAACGTGGTGGGGCTATGTGAAATTGACGCCGACGATTCCTTCGATTCATTTTTTTCCGAGCATTAGCAAGGAGCCGTAAATGGCAGTGAATATCAAACCGAAACTGGGACTCAACGCGTACAAAGTGGACGCGACGAGTCACATCGCGATCAATCACGAAATTTGCAAAACCAAATGTGCGATCAAGTTTTGCGCGTTCGTCTGTCCCGCGCGCGTCTACACGCTCGGCGCGGATGGCTTGATACACATCGAACACGACGGCTGTCTCGAATGTGGCACCTGTATAATCGCGTGCCGCAGTGCCGCGTTGACCTGGCACTATCCAACGGCAGGGCAGGGTGTGCAGTACCGATTCGGCTAACGCGATTGCAGATTTCAGATTTCAGATTTTTCTCAATCTGCAATCTACAATCTGCAATCTGCAATGAGGAAAATATGGACATTATCGTTTGTTTGAAACAAGTGGCGGACTTGCAACAAATTCGCATCAAGCGCGAGACGCGCGAGCCGGTGTTGGAAGGCGCGCCGTTTATCTTTGGACAATTTGAAAAGAACGCGCTCGAAGCCGCAGTCCGGCTCAAAGAAAAAAATGGCGGCAAGGTGATCGCGCTCGCGCTGGGCAATGCGAAAATCAAAGACACGATCATCGAAGCCCTCGCGATGGGCGCGGACGAAGCGGTGATCATACCCGATCTCGCGCTCGCGATGAGTGGCTCCGCGAACGTCGCGCAAGTGCTCGCCGCCGCGATTCGCAAGATCGGCAAATTCGATTTGATTTTGATGGGCGAAGGATCGGCGGACAATTATTCCGGGCAGATCATCGGTCGTGTCGCGGAATTGCTCGACATTCCGCAAATTACGTACGTGCGCGAGTTGAGCGTCGAAGCGAATCGCGTGCGCGCGACGCGCGATCTCGAAGACGCGCTCGAAGTCGTCGAAGCCGATTTGCCGGCGATTGTCTCCGCGACGAGCGAACTTAACACGCCGCGCTTGCCGCCGCTCACCGCGATTTTGAAAGCATCCAAAAAACCGATCGCGACCTGGTCGGCGAACGATCTCGGCATTAGCGCGGACGCAAAAGCGGTGAACACGCTAAGCAATCTCGCGCCGCAACAGGAACGCAAACAAGTTTTGTTTGAAGGCGATGTTGCCAAAGCCGTGGATGAGTTGGTCAAGCAATTGCAAAAAGAAGGCGTTGTGTAAAGTAGGGCAAATTTATAAATTTGCCGTACGGAGGCAATAATGGCAAACATCCTCGTTTTTTCAGAGCAAGCTCCGGTCGCGTTTGAATTATTGTGCAAGGCGCGCGAGTTGGGCGTGGCGAGCGCGGCGATCCTGAGCGGAGGCGAAGGCGCGAACGCGAATAATTATTTCGCGTACGGCGCGCAAAAAGTTTTTGTCGGCGCGGACGCGCGGCTGGAAAATTATTCCGCCGATTTGTACGCGGACGCGCTCGCGCAAATCGTGGAGACCAGCGGCGCAAACATCGTGCTGATCGGCTCGACGAAACGCGGCAAGGAACTCGCGGGACGCCTCGCGCAAAAATTGAATTGCGGCGCGGTAACGGACGCCATCGGCTTGGTTACACAAGACGAAAAACTCGCGGTGCAACGCTACGCGCTTGGCGGCAACACGATTGCGACCGATGTGATCGCGACCGACCGCCAGGTGATCGCGGTGATGCCGAAAACATTTGAGGCGATCAAGCAACCTGCGGCAACGACAGTTGAGATAAAGGTTTCAGTCCAACTGTGCGAACCGCGTGTGAAAATCGTCGAGCGCAAACCCAAAGCCGCCGCGACCGCGCACATCGAAAGCGCGGAGACGCTCGTCGTCGTCGGCAAAGGATTCGCGAAGCAAGACGACCTCGCGCTCGCGGACGCGCTCGCGCAAAGACTCAACGGCGAGATCGCCTGCTCGCGCACACTCTCCGCCGATTATCACTGGCTCGCGGAAGAACGCATGATCGGGATCAGCGGCAAAAAATGCAAACCGCGTTTGATGATCTCGATTGGTGTGTCGGGGCAGATTCAACACACCGTTGGAATCCTGGGATCGAAAATCATCGTCGCGATCAACAAGGACAAGTCCGCGCCGATTTTCAAAATCGCGGACTATGGCATCGTCGGCGATCTGTATCAGGTTCTGCCCAAATTGGTGGAACGGATTGGAAAATCCTAACGATGTATTTTTTGCGCCGTATCAGACCCTTATTCTTATAGGCGTGAATTTTTTGGCACGGGTGCGATGACGCTCGGCAGTGCGATGGTGGACGCCTCAAGCCGAGTTGAGCAAATGGCGTAACCGACCGTGATCACGCTTGGCGTGGCACGGTCGTTTTTTTTGATCGCCGGATGCAGCGAGGGGATATATAAAATGGATCGACCAATTGTCACAAATGCTTACGCATCACCACGTCGGCTATTCGCGTTGACGACGGTAACGATCTTTGTATTCGAAGCATTTATTATGGTACTGTTGTCAATCCTGCCGCCGTTCCCCAACGTCGTTCAAGTTTTTTTCGATGCGTCGCTCTTGAGCGTAATGACCGCGATAACCCTCTACTTTTTTTTGTATCGCCCGTTGATGATTCAAAACAGCGAGCGCCGGCGCGCCGAAGAATTGGCGGATGAGAAACGGCGCCATGCCGACGAGTTGAAAGCGATCTTTAACGCGATCACGGATATGGTCATTGTCACAGACAAAGACGGCAAGCCCATTCAAGCCAACCCTGCGGTCATCGCCGCATTCGGATTCAATCCGACCGAAACACCACGGACCACCATCTTGCAACAAATTTCCACGCACCATTCTGACGGGCGTCCGATGGAACCGGAAGAATTACCCTCCCGACGCGCGTTGCGCGGTGAAACGGTTGAAGGCGAACGGATGCTTTTTACAAATGTGAGCGGACGCACGCAGACGATCCTGGTATCTGCCTCGCCATTGTGGACGGAAGGCAAAGTGTCCGGCACCGTGACGGTCGCGCGCGACATTACTCAACTAGAAAAATTGACGGCGGAATTACGCGCCGCGCTTGTCGAGTGGCAAAGACGCCAAGCCGAAGTCGCCGCGTTATTGACCGCCGCGCGCGCGCTTCTCGAACATCGCGAATTCAACGCCGCGTCGCGCGAAATTTTTCACGCGTGCAAACAATTGATCGGCGCGCAAGTTGGTTACGTCGCGGTGTTGGCGGAGAATCGGCGCGAAGCGGTGGATGCGTATATGGATCCGGGCGAACAAGGTTGCGGTGTTGATCCGACCCAGGCGATGCCGATTCGCGGCATGCGCGAACAAGTGTGTTTAACCGGGCGCGCGCTTTTTGATAACGATTTTTCCGCAAGCGAATTTGCCGCGCTGGTTCCGCCGGGACATTCGCCGCTAGAAAATGTCCTGTTCGCGCCGTTGACGTTAGGCGACCAGGTCGTCGGCGTGATCGGACTGGGCAACAAGCCCGGCGGGTTTAACGCTCACGACGCGCAAATCGCGACCGCGTTCGGCGAGCTCGCGGTGATTGCGTTGCAAAACAGCAAGAACCTGGATGCGCTCCATCAAGCGCGCGCACATTTAGAGACGCGCGTCGAAGAACGCACGGCGGAACTTGCCGAATCCTATCGCGCGGAATCGGCGGCGCGCCGCGTCGCGGAAACGTTGTACATCGCGAATCTCGCGCTGACGCAATCGCTCGACCTCGACACGGTGTTGGAAACGTTGTTGGACTATCTCGTGCGGCTCGTGCCGTATGACAGCGCGAACGTGATGTTGTTTGAAAGTGAAACGCGGCTCGCGGTGCGCGCGACGCGCGGCTATGCCGGTCTCAGTTCCGTGTCCCAGGTTCGCGCGTTGACGTTTGATACCAGCGCGAATCCGATTTTGCGCGAGCTGGTTGAAAAACGGCGCGGGGTGCTTGTGGCGGACACAACGACCGCGGTGGGCTGGGAACATAAACCCGGCGTCGAGTTTGTGCAAAGTTGGATCGGGATTCCGCTTGTTGCGGGCGGCAAGGTGATTGGTTTGTTTTCATTGGACAAAGCCGCGCCAGGATTTTTTAACGACGAGTATGTGCGCTTGGCGGAAGCGCTCGCGCCGCAAGCCGCGGTCGCGATTCAAAACGCGTGGCTGTTCGAGCAAGTGCGCGCCGGGCGCGAGCGTTTGCAAATGCTGTCGCGCCAACTCGTGCAGGTGCAAGAGAGCGAGCGGTTGAGTATCGCGCGCGAACTGCACGACGAAACGAGCCAGACGCTCACGTCGTTGATGGTGGATTTGCGTTTGCTCGAACAAGGCGCGGACGATGCGCCGGCGACCCGCGCGCGGATCGCGGAGATCAAAGCGACGACCGATACGGTTTTGGAAAACTTGCATCGGCTCGCCGCCGATCTGCGCCCGGCATCGCTCGATCATTTGGGCTTGGTCGCGGCGTTGCGCCAACACGTCGAAATGTTGAATCACAAACACGCGACGCGGATTCTTTTTGAAACGGTCGGCGTGGAAAATCTGCATTTGAAATTATCGGTCGCGACCGCGCTCTATCGCGTCGCGCAAGAAGGATTGGCGAACGCGCTCCGTCACGCGCGCGCGACCCAGATTGATCTATTGCTCGAACGGCGCCGTAACGTGGTGGTTTTGGTCGTCGAAGATAATGGCGTCGGTTTTGATATTGATGAAGCGATGGAACGCGGGCGGCTGGGTTTGCTCGGAATGAAAGAGCGCGTCGAAATGCTAGACGGTGTGTTTACGTTAGAAGGTCGCGTGGGTAAAGGCACGACAATCTATGTGGAGGTTTCGTATGCCGATTCGTCTGTTGGTCGCGGATGATCATGGCGTTTTACGCGCCGGCTTGCGCGCGCTGTTGAGCGCGGCGCCGAATTTGCAAGTGATTGGCGAAGCGGAAGATGGCGCGCAGTTGCTTGACCTCGCGCGCCAATGCCGCCCCGACCTGGTTCTGTTGGATCTGAGTATGCCGGGTTCGGACGGCATTACAATTACGCGCCAACTGAAAGAAATGTTGCGCGAGACACGCGTGCTGATTCTGACCGTGCACGAGGACGCGATGCTCGCGCGCGAAGCGATTCGCGCCGGCGCGTCCGGCTATATCATCAAACGCGCGGTCGAGTCCGAATTGATTAGCGCGATTGAGGTCGTGATGCGCGGACAACTCTATGTGCATCCGGCGTTGACGCGCGCGCTGTTCAACGAAGAGCCGCCCGCCGCGGCGCGCGATGAAACCGGCGAAACACTTTCGCAACGCGAGCTCGACGTTCTGCGCTTGATCGCGCAAGGGTACACCAATCGCCAAATCGCGGATCAATTATTTCTCAGTGTCCGCACGGTCGAGGGGTATCGCGCAAATTTGATGGATAAACTCAGTTTAAAAAGTCGCGTCGAGTTGGTGCGCTACGCCAAAGACAAGGGCTTGATTGATTGATTCGCCAAAACCAGGTTTCTGCAAAAATACCCTCGCCAAAATCTTCCCACGGATTCAAGGGAACACGGATGCTGAATAATGTCTATGAAAATATCCGTGTTCTTTTGCATTTGTGGAAAAAAAATTCATCCGCTCGAAGATTGGCGGCGGTGAAATTTTCCGAGGATCGGTCGGGATGCTACATTATCTTTTTTTCGCGCTTTCGGTTGAGAGTGCCCGGCTGTTTACGAATCTGCCCCCGTACAAAGTACGGGGGCAGATTTTTATTTTTACCGGAAAAAGCACGCGGCGCGCACAGACCTGGTTTCGCAATTTCTACGCTAACCTAATTGGCGGATTCCGCTATAATTCCTGCTAAGAGACTGAACGAACATTCTTGTCCTCAAAGGCAACGAACAATGCCGGCGGGGGTGTCGCCGATGCGGGCGATGGGCAGATGGATGCTGTGAACTCTAGCCGTGTGTGAATTGGTCGCCTTGGGCTGGAGGGAGCGAATGGCGAAACCGACCACTGTATCTGGGGTCGGTTTTTGTTTTTTGTTTGACCGAATGGGAGATGTGATGCCATTGCGTTCTGAAATTCTGCTACCTATGCCCAGTGAGACAACCCGCGCCGCGCGGGCATCGTATGTCCCCACGACATTACTCTTGGTCATCGGCGATCAGTTGGACGCGATCA
>JACRPR010000056.1:0-23877 GCA_016223105.1 Chloroflexota bacterium
GTCGAGCGTTTACGCGGTTCGCTTCGCGCGTCTGATCAGCAACCCGCTAAAGCGTCGAGTCCTATCGCCATCGAAAATCATAAATCAAAAGAACGCGGCGTTCTTTGCGCGGCGCAACAAGTACAAAAAGAACGGCGCGCCGGCGAATGCGGTAACGATCCCCAGCGGCAATTCCTGGGGCGCGATGATCGTGCGCGCGAGCAAATCCGCGAGCATCAAAAAGCCCGCGCCGCCGAGCGCGGTCAACGGCAGTAAGCGGCGATGATCGGGACCGACGAGCAAGCGCGCCGCGTGCGGCACGATCAATCCGACGAAACCGATCAAACCACTGAACGCGACTGCCGACGCGGTCACCATTGTCGCGGCAATGACGACGATGCGCTTGACCCGTTCAACATCAATGCCGAGTTGTTGCGCTTGCTCTTCGTCGAGCAGTAATACGTTAAGCGGACGCGCGTAAATGAACATCACCGCAAAGCCGATGAAAAAAAATGGCGCGACCGCAAACAACGCATCCCAACTCGCGACGCTGTAACCGCCAAGCAGAAAAACCAGGACGCGCATCACATGTTGCGAGAGTCCGAGCAAAATAAAACTGCCGAACGCGGTTGCAAGATAACCGATCGCGACGCCCGCGAGAATGAGCGTCGTTTGCGGAATACGATTGCCGACGCGCGCGAGCGAATACACAAGCGCGACGGTAACGAGCGCGCCGATGAACGCGCCAATCGGCAGAGCGAGCGCGCCGAGCAAATTCGGATACGCGATCTGCAATGCCATCGCGATAATCGCGCCCAGGTTCGCGCCAGCCGCGACGCCGATCAAGTACGGATCGGCGAGCGGGTTGCGAAAGAGACCTTGATACGCAGTGCCGGAACTCGCGAGCGCGGCACCCGTGATCGCGATGAGCAGAACACGCGGCAAGCGAATGTCGAACAAGATCGTTTCGAATGTTGCCGCCCAATCTACCGGGATCGCGATCACACGCGCGAGCAAAATTTTGATCGTCAGCAATGGCGGAATGAACACACTGCCGATGCCGATGCTCAAAATCGCGATGACGATGACGCCGAGCGCGGCGAGCGGAATGACCGCGCGTCCGCGCACGAGTGTTGCCCACGCGGGCGCGCGTTCGGTTGGTGTGATCGGGCGCGGTAAAGTGTTTGCCATTTCCATTTCGTTTGCCAGAGACCCGAAGGGTTTTAGAAACCCTTCGGGTCTGTCCAACTATTTGAACAACTCGGGCTGGATCATTTTCGCAATCGCTTCGAGTCCATCCACGACGCGCGGACCGGGGCGACTGACCATATTGCCGGTATTGACATCGAGCGGATAGACGCGATTATTTTTCAGCGCGCTGAGATTCTGCCACCCCGCGCGTTTCAAAACCGATTCGGGCGTAACGCCAAACGGTCCATCTGCGAGAATGATCACTTGCGGATCGGCGGCGAGAATTTGTTCCGCGCTCACCTGCGGGTACGGTTTGCCGATGTTTTCAAAAACATTGACGCCGCCCGCGAGCGTGATCAAATCGTTGACGAAACTACCTTTCGCAACCGTGTACGGTTTTGTCGCGTCGCTCGCGTCCACTTCCCAAAAGACGCGCGGTTTGGTTTGCGCGTTCGCGATTTTTATTTTGAGCGCGTCCGCTTTTTGTTTCATCGCGTCGGTTATGCGTTGCGCTTGCGCGTTTTGTCCGGTCGCTTTGCCGACGAGCAAAATATCCGCGGCGATGGTTTCGAATGTTGTGTTTGTTACGCTGATGGTCATCACGGTCAATTTCAATTCCTCGAGTTTTTTGATCGCTTCGGGCGGCGTGTTGTGTTGCACCGCGAGAATCAAATCGGGTTTCAGCTCGACAATTTTTTCAAAATCGAATTTGCCGCGCGAGCCGCCAATGTTCGGCAGAGATTTCACCGACGCGGGATAATCGGAAAATTGATCCACCGCGACGACGCGCGATCCCAGGTCGAGCGCGAACAACATTTCAGTGTTGCTTGGCGAAAGCGAAATGATGCGTTGCGGATTCGCGTTGATCGTAACCTGGCGTCCTGAGGTGTCGGTGAGTGTAACCGATGTCGGCGTCGCGGTCGGCGCGATGGTTGCGGTTGGTGTTGCGATTGGCGCGCAACCGGCAACGAAGATGAATCCGATCATCGCGACAAGACGCGCGATGAAAAAATTATGCTTGGTCATTCGAAATGCTCCTGGTGTGAAATTGTATCCGCGCGTCATTTCGAGTGCAACGAGAAATCGCAGTCCGAAACGCGAGATTCCTCACTGCGTTCGGAATGACACACGCGACTGAAATTGTGCGAAATAAAAATCCCTTTGCTATTCACAAAGGGACTAGGGTCTATCAAACATTGCCCTGCCCCCTTTCTCGCGAAGGTTGCTCGGAATGTGAACGCAAAAATTTTCGCGTTCACCGACAGAGGCAGGTATCCTGGCTCGTTAGTTGTTAGTGCACTAGTGCGATAGTGCGTTAGTGCGATAGTTGCTCGTGTATGCCAACTATCGCACTATTGAACTATGCAACTATTGCACTAAACTAACCTACAGTTGCGGGACAGCGCCGGACTGATCGCGATGAACCCACGATGGACCGGTCTTCCCCTTTTCAGCTCATCCTTTCGGAATGAGCACCTCGATCACTCGCGCGCGATGTGCGCGCGACCGCGCCGCCGAATTTGCTCGACGCGGATTTTCTGGATTGCTAATGTGCTGGAATGATTATACTACAAAATACAACGCGCGCAAAAAATGATTTCTAATTTTTGGCGGAACCGCAACCGCTACAACTGGTTGCCGCGCAACCGGCGCAACCGCTCGCGCCAAGCGTTTGCACCGCGCCGCCGTCGCCGCGCGCGAACATCATCACCGGCGTATAAACGCGGCGCGCGTGCGTGCTTGTGCAATTGGGACAGACGATCGCGGATCCGGGACTGGCCCAACTGCGGCGCACTGCAAAGATGGTTTTACAATCTTCACAGCGCTAATCGTACGTTGCCCTCACTCCTCCACAATAATCGCGCCGCGCACGCGCGAGTGCATCGGGCTACAGCGAATCGAGCAGACAAAGTTGAATGTGCCGGTTTCGTTCGGCGTAAATTCGATCTGCGTCCATTTGCCCGCGTGAATTTCGCCGGCGTCAATCCCCAAATCGCTAATCACAAAGCCGTGCGTTACATCATAACTCGTGAGGCGCAGGCAAACCTTGTGTCCTTTTTTGACATGCGTCTCCGCCGGAATCGGATTGCCGTTTTCATACGTTTGCATGATGATTGTTTTACATTCGGCAGTCGCGGTGGATGCGGCTTGATACGCAAACACGCTCGCCGGAGTTATGACGAGAACGAGCACCACGAGCAACGCGCCGACCAGTTCAATTTTTTTCATGTGTATTCCTTCAAGACCTGGAAGGTTTTGGAAACCTTCCAGGTCTGATCATTTCGCGCGCCCGTTATTGCGCGCGTTCCCGCGAAATTTTGACCACGGCGAATCGGCTAAACCAGGACTCGATGTTTTGAGCGCGTACAAAAATCCATCGTCCGAGCCAACGTACAGCGTGCCGTTTGGCGCGATGGTCGGCGATGAAAAGACAAATTTTTTCGTTTCGTACTTCCACGCGATTTTACCTTGCGCGTTGATCGCGTAGAGCGCGTGATTGTACGAGCCGACGTACACCGTGCCATCCGCGCCGACCGCGGGCGACGAGATTACCCACTCGCGCAGATTCACGTCCCAGCGCGCGGTGCCATCGGGATTGATCGCGTACAAATTTTTGTCGAGCGAGCCGACATAGATCGCGCCATCCGCGCCGAGCGCGGGCGATGAATAAATTTTATCGCCGGTTTTGAAGCGCCAACGTTCTGTGCCATCTGCGTTGAGCGCGTATAAATTTTTATTGCTCGACCCGATGTAAATCGTTCCGTCCGCGCCAAGCGCGGGCGACGAGTACACTTCAGCGCCGGTTAGAAATTTCCATTTCAATGTGCCATCGGGATTGAGCGCGTACACATTCTTGTCGCCCGACCCGATGTAGATCGTGCCATCGCGCGCGATTGCCGGTGAGCCAACGACCAGGTCGCCGGTTTTGAATGCCCACTTGACTTTGCCGTCCGATGAAATCGCGTACAACTGCTTGTCGTCATCGCCGAGATAAATCGTGCCATCCGCGCCAAGCGCAGGCGACGATTCGATGATGCGTTCGACGCGCACGCGCCATTTGATTTTTCCGTCCGGCGTTACGGCGTACAGATAATCGTCGTACGCGCCAAAATAAATTGTGCCGTCATCCGCGATTGCTGGACTCGCGTGCACCCAACCCGCCGCCTCAATTTTCCACTTGACCTTGCCATCGGGAGCGAGCGCGTAGAAAAAATTATCGTGCGAGCCGACGTAAATCGTGCCGTCCGCGCCGAGTGCGGGACTGGGAGCGACCTCTTTGCCGGTTTTGAACGACCAGAGCAGTGGCGAATCGCTCGCGCATCCGGTCGCGAGAATGATTAAGATTGTGATGCAAATAAAGCGCGTCGAGTGAATCATAAATTTTCAAATGTCATTGCGAGGAGCGGTTTTCGCGACGAAGCAATCTCCGTATGCCGGTTGGGGATTGCTTCGCATCCTTCGACTGCGCTCAGGACGCTCGCAATGACGGGGGCGTTTTCAATCAATCGTCCGCGCTCCATTCGAAACGCGCGATTGCAGTACGCGATCAAATTCGGATTGTGCGTGACCAGGATGATCGTCATTCCTTGGGTGTTGAGCGATTGAAGCAAATCGAGCATTTCTTTTTCCGTGTCCACGTCGAGATCGCCGGTCGGTTCGTCCGCGAGCAAAATCGCCGGACGATTGACGAGCGCGCGCGCAATCGCGACGCGGCGACGCTGTCCGCCGGACAATTGCGCGGGGCGATTGTTCAACTTGTCGCCCAAGCCCACCATTCGCGCGAGATCGGTTACGCGCGATTCATCCACCAACTTGTCCGCGAACAAACCAGGCAAGCGAATGTTATCGAAAACATTGAGCGTCGGGATCAAACTCGCGAATTGAAAAACAAAACCGAGTTTGCGCGCGCGCAACGCGGAGAGCGCGGCGTCATCAAGCGATTGAAGATCAACGCCGTCAATCGCGAGCGTACCCGCGCTTGGTTCGGCGAGTCGTCCGATCAAACTGAGCAGAGTTGTTTTGCCCGCGCCGGAGCGACCGGTGATGACGATGAAATCGCCAGCGCGCACGTCGAGCGTTACGTTGTCAACCGCGATAATTTTTTCATCGCCCTGTTTGTAAAATTTCGAGAGCGCGCGGAGTGTGATTTGTGAATCCATTTTCGATATCGTCATTTCGATATCGTCATTTCGAGCGAAGCGAGAAATCGCGCGCGCGAAGGTGGAGATTTCTCGCTTCGCTCGAAATGACGGAGCAACATTATTCGCCTTGTCGAATCGCTTCGTACGGTTCGAGGCGGCTGATGCGGAGCGCGGGTTGCAGGGAGGCGAGCGCGCCGGACGCGAGCGCGACGCCGAACAAAATCAAAATGACGAATATCGCTTCGGGCGCGGTGGGTAAAAGAAATGGCGCGTGCAAACGATCTTCGAACAGATTTTGAAAATTGAACAGCACAATCGCGCTGACGAGCAATCCAATCGCGCCGCCAAGCGCGGTCAACACCAGCGCTTCGCCGACGATCAAGCGAAAAACAAAACGTTGGCGCGCGCCCATCGCGCGCAAGAGCGCGATCTCGCGTTGGCGTTCGTTGACGATCAGCGTAAAGACGAGCGCAATCGTGATGAACGCCATCAACCACAGCGCCGCGATCACGACGACGATGATGTTTAGCAAGCCCGCGAATTGTTTGCTGACCGCGAGAATCATTTGCGTCGCGGTGATCGCTTGCACGCCGTCGAGTTTCATCTCGATTTGCTCCGCGACCTCGTTCGGATTTGTGCCGGGCGTTACTTTGATCAACACCGCGGAAATTTGATTCGGCGCAATCGTCAATGCTTTTTCCGCGCGCACGTGCGACGCGGCGATCATTTGGCGCAATCCTTCGTTCGGCACAAAGACGGTGCGATCAATCCCCATCCCGGTCGGCTCTAAAATTCCGGCGACAGTGAAAAACGATCCGTAAAACATGACCGTGTCACCGGGTTCGAGCAAAATGCGATCACCGACAATGATTTCATTCGGTTTCAAATCGCGATTGTTCAAGTGCGTCGTCAACCAGGGGCTGATCGTGAAATCATTGCGCGGATCGAAACCGATCAGAAAAAATTCGCCGACGCAACATTTCGCGTTCGTCAACGTTTGCACGAACACTTGCGGCGATGCGCGGCGCACACCCGGGATCGCGGCGACCTGGTTTTCGATTTGGCGATCCATATAAAACGTCGTCGGCTGTCCCGAGATGAACGCTTCTTGCGCGGTGATCTGTTGCCCGCGCGGCACGACGATCACATCCGCGCCGAGCCGCTCCAACCCGACCTGCAAACTATTTTGAATGCCGCGCATCGCGACGGTCGCGGCGAACAATGTCCCGGTCGCGATCATCACGCACAAGGCAATCGCGGCTGTGCGGTATGGTTTGCGTTTTACGTTTTGCAAAATAATGTACGGAAGATTCAGACGATTCATTTTGAAGGAATGAAATTTTTCCACCGATTCAAGGGAACTCGGATATTTCCAAGATGGAGTCGAGCGTTTACGCGGTGATCGCGCGGACAAGCAACCCGCTAAAGCGTCGAATCCCGCAATTCCGAAAAATCATTTGCATCCGTGTTCTTTTTTATCCGTGGAAAATTTTGCTACCGGTCCTGCACCTTGACCGCTAAATTAAATTCACCGGCATTCTGAAAGCGCAGGGTGAGTGTGAACGTGTCGCCACTTTTCAGATCGCATTTGAGATTGATGAGCATGACGTGCGAACCGCCCGGCTTGAATTCGGTTTTGCTGTTCGCCGGAATCACGATCCGTTCCATCTGGATCATTTGCATCACATCGCCTTGCATCATCACCGTCTTGTGCAGTTCGATGACTTGCGCGACATCGCTCGTCGCGCTCAACAACGCGTCGGATTGCGCGACCGGATTTTCGATGATCAAGTACGCCGCGCCGGTGCCGCGCGCTTGCGCGGGACGCGCCCAGGGATCGCTCACGGTGAATTTACCCGGCGCGCACGCGCTCAACACGATTGCGATCAAAGCGATGCTGAACAAATGCGATTTCATTTTCGAGTATAGCCCTGAACTGTCATTCTGAGCGAAGCGAAGAATCCCCGCCGTTTTGCGCGAGACCCTTCGCTTTGCTCAGGGTGCGTTTCCGCCACTCTAAACGTACAGTTGGAAAAACACGAGCATAATGCCGACCATAAACACGACAATCGGCAGGACACTGCGAAACGCGGCGCGCTTGTCCGGCACGCGTTGCTCGACGAGATTGTACGCGGTTACGATGGAGAGCGCGAGACCGATCAACAAAATCGGCGTTTGAATGTACGGTACCCATTCCGGGATAAATCGAATCCACGGTGTTTTCGCCGTGCCGAACAAATCCCAGCCCCAGCCGAACGGATCGGACAAGAGCGGAATCGCGTATGAGATGTCAATCAACGCGAACGAAACGGTGAACGCGATCCAACCGGTGAGACCGAGCGGCGCGAGTGCGTAACCGTAATCCACAAAAAGTTGTTTGAGCGGTGGCAGTGCGCTCGCGCGTGGCGCGTCGGACAATTGCACCGGCGATCCGCGCGCGCTGGTTTTTTCCGCGCGCCGGAAAATTCGGCGCGTGATTTGCGCGATTTGATCCGGCACCGGGCGAAGCGGGTCTAAAATCGCGAGCGATTCCGCGCGCGAGGGCAAGCGTCCCTCCGCCCACGCTTTGCCGAGCCACACCGCGAGGTAAAACAATCCTGGGACGATCACCAGGTTCGCGAGCATAAAGAGGACGGAGTAAAACAGGAATCCTTCAATCGTCGCGATGTTCGCCCAATCTTTCAGGATGCCCCACGATCCCAGATAAACCGCCGAGTAAATAATCGCGCAGGTGAGCATAATGAACACGTTGTAAATTTCATCAATGCCGCGCCCTTGCGCGACAAACAGATCCGCGCCGAACGGACGCAAGTTTAACCCGACATTGTCTTTCGGACAAGTTTTCAAACATTCGGTGCACAAGCCGCAGTACGCGTTGCGTTTCAAATTGCCGGGATATTCCAACCAGGGACAGCCATACCCGGACTCATTCCCGCACACGCAATCTTTTTCGACATGCTTGCGGCAAATCTCCGGGTCTTGTACGCGCACTTCGACCGGCGCCGCCATCGAGTACAGCGCGATGAATCCACTGACCGGGCAAACGTAACGGCAAAAAATCCGGCGACCGTACACGTACGAGAGAATGATCGCGCCGATGAAAAACGCGAGCAGAACGACGCCGGTTGCCCAGGGGCGCGTGAGAATGATCGCGCTGAAGAGAGCGACGCCGAGGAACGTCGCGTTTTGCGTCCAGAGATTTCGCAGTGCTTTGGGCCAATTCTTGCGCGCGATTGCCATCGGCTTTTCGTGACCTTTTTGGATGAACGCGCGATGGTCAATCCATTCGCCGGGCGCGGGGATTGGACACATCGAACACCAGGCGCGACCGCCGAGCGGAATCAAAATCAATTTGAGCGCCGCCCACCACACGATCCACACGAAGATAATCGCGAAATTCGCGTTGCCGACCGGCGTGCCGAAAAATGCCGCGAGCATAATGATCACAAAGAAAAATAAATTCGGCAACATTAACGCGTACTGAAACCAGCGTTGATCCACCGCCCAGCGCACGGCGCGAAATTTGGTCAGTTCAAATCGCCAGCCACTGCCGGGCAAAACGCCGGGACGACTTTTGCCGATCCACAACAATCCGAGTGTGCCGCCCGCGACGAGAAACAAAAGTGGAAATGAGAACGCGCCTAACAGATTCGGTTCGACAATCAACTCGCCGACCATAAACGGATGAAGCGGACCGCAGACCTGGGTACAGCGAAATCGAAATTTGCCGGCGCGATCTGCGACGAACTCGACGCTCGATACTTTTTCCTGGCGCGGGATCGCGGCGAGTTCAACATTGTAATAGTCTAAAATCAAACCGTGCGTAACATCATCGGCAGTCATCGTCAAGCGCACGCGATCGCCTTGTTGTACGCGAATCACCGACGGCGTGTACTCGAACGCGCGCGCGCGAATCGTAAAATCGCGCGAGGTGTTCGCCTTGGCGACGACGACGGCGGGGAGCGGCGATAAAATGATAATCAGAATTACGAGTGCAATGATCCAGTATTTTAGATTCATCAAAAATCATCCTCCATCTTTGCAGGACATTTGCAAAGTCTGTCGAAGGTACGAGGGATGTCCTCGTACCTTCGTTTTGAAATCACGGCTGGGCGATACGGTTGACGCTCTTGTGGCGTCGCCAGATTAGGAATCCGGCAACACCTGCCAAGATCAACGCCGGCACGCCGAACAACGCGAGCAGAACCCACGCGGCATTTGGTTCTAATTCTTCAAATGACGCGAAAAAGTTTTGAATGGCGAACAAGGCAAACAGTAGAGCGATCGCTTCGAGCAACCACTCGTACCACATCACCTTGATTTGGTGCGCTTTTGCCCAATCGAAAATCCACCAGCCGGCGACGCCAATGACCAAACCGAGAATGAGCCACATCATTCCGCGCCTCCTTTATACATCGCGTTTTCCTTTCGCAGTATCAATTCCATATTCTGGCATATCCAGCGACCACCATTCATTCGGGTCCTTGATGGGTTTTCCGCCGACGCCGGGTGCGCCGTAGAGCAGATCGTCCAAAGAGCGCACAACTCCACCAAGCCCGGGCGCATTTGAACTTACAAACTTGACGAGTTGGTGGAAGGTCGCTTTATCTTTTGTTGCAAAAGGACAAGCGGCAAAGCAGGCGGCGCATCCGGTCCCGGCTTCAAACCAATACGCGCGACATTTGACCGCGTCGTCAAACCACGCTTTGTGCCCAACACTGTTATACTCGCCGCGCACTTGCCAGGACGGTTCATCGTCGAAACTCACTGCTTTGGAGGGACACGCGTCCGCGCATTTTTTACACACCTTGCAGAATTGCACAAAACCGGCGTCAATCGGTTTGGTCGGCGCGAGCGGCAAATCGGTGAGCAATTTAAAGACGCGTACGGTGGGACCATACTCTGGGGTTAGCAAGCGATTGAATCGCGCCAATTCACCTAGACCTGCCATCACACCCAAGCCGACCGAAAGACCCAACGCATTGCGCGAATATTCCCCCGGCGCGTGGTAGCCCAACGACTTGAGGAATGCCTGAATGCGCGTTTGAATGAGTCCGCCAAACTCGTACCCGATGTACGTCGTTGCCGCGCCGGTGGGCGTGGGCGCACGCTTTTGGGTCTCGACGGACATTTGCACGGTAAAGACAATCGCATAGCGGCATTTGTTTGGAATGATCCGTTTCTCTTTGGTTTCCTGGGGTTGCTCGACATCGGCAAACTCGATCATTTTTCCGTCGCCATCATGCGAAAAGATCAATTTCTGGGTCGTCTTGGGATCCAGTTCGACGAATCCAACACTTCCTGCGCCGTAAAAGCGTAGCGCTGTCGCGACTATTTTGGCGGCTTCTTCAGGCGAGGCGGTAAATTTTGGCGCGCCGCGCTTTTCGGGAGTCAGCACATCTGGTCCGAGGAATGGAAATTCCAACCCGGAGACATTTGCGAACGCGCGCAGATTTGCTCCTGCCATCAGCGCGAGGTCCTTTAAAGTGTAACCGGGACGACCTTCTTTCAAATAGCGCGCGGTATTTTCCGCTTGAATGGTTTGCAGTTTCTTGAGGCGTTCATCGCCAAAATACTTGGGAAAGTTAAACGCGGTATTCCGCTCATCCCAGCGTTGTTTCTTGTCCCAGTCAATCTCAGTCGTCGGCTTGTCAATTGTCTTGACCCACGCGGGTCGGACTGCCGGACCGGGTTTCCAACCTGGATCGCTACGTTCCACGAACGATTCGAATGTTTCGCCTTGCGCCGCGACAGGAGCCAGCGTTACTCCTGCGCCCAACAGCCCGAGGTCTTTGAGAAACTCGCGTCGAGTTAAATTGTATGACATTCAAGACCTCCGATCGTACTTTGATCTCTACTGAAATGTGAACTTCATCCGAATTTCGGGATGAATCGTGCAACCGGCAGGAAATTCACCGGTTTTACTGGGAGCAGTCCATAATCGTCGTACCGTTTGACCGGGCTTGACCAGAATTTCTTTTAGCCCGATATCCGCGGCAACGAGATTGTGATCGTCCTGCTTGTCAGTGTTTTTGATGACATAGAGCACCTTAGCACCGGACTTGATGGTCACTTTATCCGGCTGAATTTCGACGGGCGTAAAATTCAACTCGACTACTTGAGCGCCTTCGGCACCGGCTGGGACTGGCTCGTCCATCACCACTTGGGGCTGACCGCCTCCACAAGCGACTGCTATCAAGACGAAACCGATCAAAGCAATCGCCGTCAACACTGTTCGCATTTGTTTTGTTCCTTTCGATTTACTGTCCCGGTCCGATTTTCAATCGGACCGGGACAAACTGCTTATGCGGTCTTGGCGAATTTTTGGCGCAAAACGAAATACCATCCTAATGTCGCCCAAACGACAGCGACAATTCCCAGAATCACCAGACCCCAAACACCCGCGCGGATCTCTTGCGCCGCGAGATTGATCGTCGTGAACGCGATCGTGAACGCGAGGAAGAGCACCCAGCCAACTGTCAGCACCCATTGCCACCAGTTGAACGATACCTGTTTCTCGTTCAGCCATTCGTTAAATCCGAACACGGCAAGCGTCGCGCCGATACCAACGATGAACCAGAGCAGACCGTTGTCAAACATCACCCACCTCCTACAATTCCAGCGCGTTGTTGAGCAACGCCTCTTCCTGAAGCGCATCCCAAATGGGGGCAGATGCGCCCTGTGCCGATGGAACTTCGATAAACGGATCGTTCCGCATCCACCATTCGGGTGGGCGCACCGACGCATTGGTGGGCGCGTAATACGTTTGTGGATCCGGATTTTCGTAGAGAAATTTCTGCGCTTCGACGGACATCTTTGCCATCAAGCCGGTTGGATCGCGCGAGAGCACTGCCTTGGTCATATTGTAAAGCCATGCATCCTTGCGGCTCCACGGACAGAGCGCAAGGCAAATCCGGCAACTACCCGATCCGACAACCGATCGCCAGTAGTTGAAACAACGTTCGTGGCTAATCGTCCACTTGACCACGCCGCGAATCTCTTTCGGTTCGTCAAACGGGATCGCGCGCGAGGGACACTGCTCCGCGCAAATTTTACATTCCATACAATACGATTTCAAGCCCATGTTGATCGGCTTGTCCGGCACCAAGGGTAAATTGGTGAACACAACTGCCGGTCGGAAATTGCCGCCCGCTTCGGGCGTGATGCAAAACCCAAAGCGACCTTGCTCGCCCAAACCGGCGTCAATGAGAATGGGTGGAACCATTGTGTCGTAGCCGCCGTTCGGTGATTCTTCGCGCGCGGCATAACCCAATCGCTTGATAAAAGTTACCAGGCGTGCCGCCGCGATGCTGGAGCGATTATATGCATCACTGCTCGTACCATAAGTCGGATTTGATTTGACAATATCCCATTCGTGCGGCACACCGAATGCAATCGCATACTGCCACCAATCGGGGATATTAATCGGGTCACCGCGTTTGTAGCCACGCCCATCCGCGCCGGCATGACTGTACACCCACGCCGGATTGAATTTCGCGATCCCGACCATCGTCGCGCCAAACGTCATCGTTACTTTCTTGATCAGATTGGACATTGCCGCGGGATCTTTGATCTTGTACGCGGGCTTTTGCACGCCTTCCAAATCGGTCTTTTCCGGCAAGTCTGAACGCGGCACGCTGACCGCGCTCCACGCGGCAGACCAGATTTGCGACATGATATATTGACTACCGTACTTTTTCTGGTTTTCCACGCGCTCCGGTTCGATCTTTTCGTTGCGAACACGATCCAACTGAAGCTTGTCCGGGAACTTGGCGTAATAATCTTTCATCCACGCGTCCAAGCCCGCTTCGCCCTTTTTACTCGTGTACCACTGGGCTTTGAGTGCAGTGTCTCGGTTAAAGATCACTTCACGTCCGTCCAACCGATCGGGCGTTGCTTTGGCTAATCCGTACGTTGGTTTGTCCACGCGAAATGGTTCGCGATTGAACATAACCAACCCTTGCTCGGATTGCCAACCTGTGTGCGCCTGTCCGGTCGCTCCACTATCCCACCCTGCTAGCCCAACACCGGCTAAGCTTGCGACGCCTCCAGTAGCGCCGGCAATTTTTAGAAAATCACGTCGTGACAAGCCACGTTTCTCGCTCATAATGCACCTCACATCCAAAGCACTTCTGGTCGTCCTTGATCAGATTTGGAGAACTATTGAGTTGCCACCACCTCCTTTCCAAATTGCCACTGTTCGCCGCAATGCCAAAATCGCAGATCACGCTTCCGCGTTCGCAAACAAGCGCCACGCGATCACTCTGGCAGATCATTGATAGCGACTATTCGAATACTCTGTATGGCACACTCCGCCGCATTTATACACAAATGATTGATGACCGCGATGGCATTCGGCGCAAGGAATTTCCCCTTCGTGGGATTTATGGGGATTCGGGCTGACCCGTGCAGTCAACTCTGCCACAGCCGCGTAACTACCTTTATGGCAGGTTAAACAAGTAGCCGTTGTGGGGGAATTGGCTGGCGACAAGGTGCTATGGCACGCGTTACACTCCAACCCCTTGGACATGTGTTGATTGTCCAAATAACGCGATTGTCGCCAACCCTGCATAATTTGTTCGACCGAGCGGATGGGTTCGGGTGTAGCAGTTGGTATCTGCCCAAGCCGTTCGAGGATTCCAGGTGTCGGCGTGGGTCTTGGAGTGGGGTTAGCACACGCAGACAACGCGACAAGCAGAACAATTCCAAAGATGAGCCATAGGGACGATCCGCAAACTCTACGCATAACAGCTCTTTCAAATTCCGGGGTGACCGTTCAAAAGTCCGACAAATTACGGACGATTTTCTGGTTTGGACACATTTTTTGCCGGACTAGTACTGTACGCGCGAGACAAGACCCTAAAGTTTTTGGAATCCCTTAGGGTCTCGCTCGGACGATCATGTTCCTAGGAATTTTTCGCCGGAGTCTTGGCGACCTTTGTATTTTCCCACCACACCAAGCCGACTGCAATCACCGCGAAGATCAGCGCGGGTACGCCGAGCAACGCGAGCATTACGCCGGCAGAATACGGTTCCATCTCGCGCAGGAACGCGTAATAGTTTTGGAGCGCGAGAAGCGCAAAGCCGAGCGCGATCACGGCGAGCAACCATTCATACCACTTGACCGCGATTTTTTTCGCGCGTGTCCACGCCACGAGCCACCAACCGATTACACCGATCGCGATTCCTAAAATGAGCCACCACATTGTGTACCTCCTATATCTCACTGACGCCGGTGGATGTGTTGATTCCGTAGATCGGCAAGTTGGTCGTCTTCCACCACTTTTCCGGATCTTTGAACGGATTGCCGAGTTCTGGATTCGCGGGACCTGGGTTGAGCCAATCGTCCACGGCTTTGAGCGCGCTGTCAAACACCGGCGTCGCGGAAACGAGCGCGTTGCGGAATTCGTGGAAGAACGCCTGGTTCTTGGTGCCGAACGGGCACGCGGTAAAACAGAGACCGCAGTTCGTACCAACTTGTCGCCAATACGCGCGACACTTGGTCGAGTCTTCGTAGAATGCTTTGTGTCCGGCGTTGTTCCACGGACCGCGCACTTGCCAGGTCGGTTCGGTGTCGAAGCTTAATGCTTTCGACGGGCAAAAGTCCGCGCATTTTTTACAGACCTTGCAGAATTGCATAATCCCGGCGTTGATCGGTTTGGTTGGCGCGAGTGGCAGATCGGTGATCATCTTGAACACGCGCGTGATTGGTCCCCACTCGGGCGTGATCAGACGATTCAAGCGCGACATTTCGCCCAAGCCCGCCATCGTGCCGAGCGCGGGTGAGATGCCCAACGCGTTCGTGCTGGCTTCGCCCAAACCCAGATAGCCCAGCCCGGCAAGAAAGTACTGCAAGCGCAACTGAATGCTTCGGTTGAGCGTATAGGTCAAGCCGGTGGTCAACTGGCACAAAACCGTCGGCGCGGCTTTCGTCGTCTCTTGCGACATTGGCACTGTCCACACGCTCACCCAGCGCGCTTTTTTCGGAATGACGCGCGTCTTGTCATCTTCGGTTGGTTGATCCACGTCCGCGATCTTCATTACTTTTTTGTCCGGGTCTTCGGCGTAGATCAGTTTTTCGGTCGTGCGCGGATCCAATTCGACAAAGCCAATTGTGCCCGCACCCAGATGGCGCAATGCCGCGGTAACCATCACCGCCGCGTCTTCCGGCGAGCCGGTCCATTTCGAAACACCGAGTTTTTCCGGCGTCGTTACATCTTTGGGCTGGAGAAATCCTTGTGCGCCTGCCCCTTGCCCGGTCGCGATACCAAGCGCGCGATCTTTGAGCGTGTAACCGGGTTTGTTCTGCTTCAACCAGCGATCGAGGTTTTCGGTTTGCAGTTTGGTCAAGCGATCATCGCGCTCTTTGCCGACGTATTCCGCGAAACTGCCGCGCGTCGTGCGCCACTCGCGCCAGCGTTCCATCTTGTCCCAATCAATTTCCATCGTCGGCACTGCCGAAGTGTTGACCCAACTGGGACGATTGAGCACCGGCGTTTTTTGACTATCCCAATCGAAAATGTCCGCGCCGGAAACCGCGGCGGGCGCGAGCGTAATGCCTGCGCCAAGCAAGCCGAGGTCTTTGAGAAATTCGCGACGCGTTAGATTTGTTGCCATTTAAACCTCCCCTGAAAATGTACGGCAAATTGGAAATTTGCCGCACGGCTCACTGAATCACAAACTTCATTCGAATGTCCGGGTGAATCGTGCAACCGACGTTGAACTCGCCGGTTTTGCTGGGGACCGTCCACAACCGACGCGCGGTCTGATTCGGCACCACCAGAATTTCTTTGAGACTCAAATCCGTGCTGACCAGGTTGTGATCTTCTTTCGGATCCGTGTTCTTGACCACAAAGAGGACTTTGGAACCGGCTTTGATGTTCACGGTCGCGGGCACAATGTCTTTGGTGTTGAACAGCAATTCAACGACCTGCGCGCCTTCTGAACCGGCAGGCACGGGTTCATCCATTACTGCGGGGGGCTTGGAACTCGCGCAACCGACGATGAACAACATCACGGCAACGATTGCAACGCACACGATCAACTTTCGCATCATACACCTCCAATGCATGTCTGTGGTTTGATTTTCAACTTCCTCATTGAGAATTGAAAAACCAGGTTTCGTTCGATTCGCACCTCCTCATTATTTTCCCCGGTTATTTGAACCGGGTATTTGAATATTCCGTATGACACCCGGCTTTACCGCAACCGTACACAAAGGGTTGATGCCCTTTGTGACAATCCACGCACGGAATTTCGCCTTCGTGCGAGGTGTGCGGATTTGGATTCACTTTCGCGGTAACTTCTGCCATCGCGGTGTAACTGCCCTTGTGGCAACTCAAGCACGTCTTGGTTTCCGGCGCGGCAGTCGGCGGCAGAGCCGCGTGGCACGCCGGGCATTGCACATTTTTCGCGAGATGCTTGCCGTCCATAAATTGCGAGGTCGGCGCGGTCTTCATCACATCGTCAACCGTTTTCACCGAACCTGATTTCGCGATGACTGCCGGTTTCGTCGCGGCAACGGTCGGCGCGCGAGTTGGCGGAACAGTTGGAGTCGTCAGCACAGTCGGAAGCGGCGGGAGCGGCGTGGCTTGCGGCGCGGTGTTGCACGCGGGAATGAAACCGAGCGCGAGGATGAATAACAAAACGATGAGTGAACGCGGTGAAAAAATTCGTGGGATCATATTTGATTTTTTTGCTCCTTGATTGGATGATCTAATTCTATCGTTTTCAACGATGGGGCTAACGCCGCGAGCACAACCTGGATCAAATCGGTCGCGATGCGATCTTTGCGAATGCACGCGCTCGCGCCGTACCGCATCGCCGCGATTTGATAGCGCGATTCCGCGCCATCGGTCAACAAAATAATTTTCGCGTACGGCGATTTTTCGAGCGCGAGTGAAATCGCTTCGAGGATGCCCATATCCGGCAAGAGCGCGTCCATCACGACGACATCCGCGCGCGTTTCGGCGAGCACTTGAAGCGCGCGCGTCGCGCTCGTTACCGCGCCGACGAGTTCCAAATCGCGCGTGGCGAGGAAAATTTGCTTGAGCACATTCGCAAGCGCGGGATTGCTTTCGACAATCAACAATTTAAGCGCACCCATATTCATCCGAGTTTAGTGTAACCGATTCACCGCGCGGCAACAATCGGTACAAGTATCTAAATTCTTGTGCTCGAGTACCTAGATTTGCCGGGCAACAAAAAGCCGTGCGTTTCTAACGCACGGCAAGTTCAAGTCCACCGGCATTTTTCCCACTGATACAAAGGAATACGGATGATTAAAAAATATCCGTGTTCCTTTGTATCAGTGGGAAGATTTGGCGGTTGTTATCTTGAACGCGACCGGTTGAAATTCAACCGCATCGCGCGGGCACACGGCTTGGCACGCGAAACATTTCATACACACCGACGTATCCACCGCGCGCCCAATGTTCATTCCTTCGGGACACACGTTTTCGCACGCCTTACACGGACGACATTTTTCGGGATTCGCTTTGAATTTTAGAAATGGATTGAGTCGGCTGACCAAACTGATCGCGCCGCCAAGCGGACACAAATCGCGACACCACGACCGGCGACTGAGCCACTCGAAACTGATGATGCCGCCGAGCCAACCGAGTGTTGGCAAAAGCGAGCCGCCCGCGCCCGCGGCAATCGCACCGCGACACACAATGCCCGCCGGACAAACGATGCAAAAAACCGGCGTGTGGCACACCGCGGCGAGTCCGACGACACCGCCCGCGAGCGCGCCTTGAATCCAACCGCGATGTTTGAATGGCATTTTTTCTTGCCAGGGTCCGCGATTAAACATCCATCGTCCCGGGCAAAGCCATCCGCAAAAAACGCGCCCGAGCAAAATAATCGAAAGCAATCCGATCAACCCGGCGAGCGCGAACGCGGGAATAAATTGTTGACTCGCCGCGATCACTTGCGCGACGCCGAGCGGACACGCGAATTGAATCGGTCCGAGCGCGAGCGATGAGAACGTGCCGAGTTCGACTTTGAGCGCGGCGGTCAGCGCGATCAGCGCGAGTGCGGTGACGGAAGTGATGACGCGCGCGCGCGCCCAAAATTTTTTCGTCAAACGTTTCGACGCGACAACGCGTTGCGCGCGTGTGGTGATTGTTTCAACCGGTGTTTCCATTATCCAATACCTTTAACGCAACCGCGCGCCCGGTGCTTTTGTGTTTCGTTACGCGATCCGCTTGCGGACACACATTCACGCATGCGCCGCATCCATTGCACGTTTCGCTTTTTACGTACACGCGCACATCCGCATCCAACTCAATTGCTTTTTGGAGCATCTCACATTTTTCGTAACACAAGCGGCAACCATTCCCGCGCCACGCGAGACATTGATCGCGATCAATTTCCGCGAGTCCCAGTTTGAATTGTTTGGGATCAACCGCGCGCAACGCGCCAGTCGGACAGACGCGCACACAATCTAAACAGAGATCGCACCAGCCGCTCAAGCCGTCAATGTACGGCGTACCCGTCGCGTCTTGCGCGAGCGCGTGATGCGGACAAATCGCGACGCACTTGCCGCAACGTTGGCACTGCGCGCGAAATAGATCCGCCGGTAAAATCGCGCCTGGCGGCAGGATGCTCGGAAAAGTGGGTTGCGGGCGAAACGCAAAAATCGCGAAACCGAACGCGGCAAATCCGCCGGTCAGTTTCAAAAAATCGCGTCGCGTGAGCGCGATAGATTTAGCAGACAAAATTAAACTCCCAAAAATGTGGCGCGCCCTTTCCAGGTCGCTTTCGGCGGATTAGAAAATCCGCGCCACACGGTTTCAAAAAATCGCGCCGCGAGAATGTGGCGCGACCTTTCCAGGTCGCGATTGGACAGAAATTAGTCTACGGCACGCGCACCGAATAAGCAATCGGTGAAAGTATCTAAACTCTGCGTTCCAAGTACCTATGCCGATGGAATCAAGCGTTTACGCGGTGCGCTTCGCGGATCGGACAAACAACCCGCTAAAGCGTCGAATCCAGAATCGCGAAAATTCATTACCGATTTTGAATTTCAAAACTCATCTGCGTCAAATCCGCTATCGCGAAAATCCAGGTTTCTGATCTCACACATCCAACTCGATCAAGCCCTGACCGAGCGCGTACTTGACGAGGTTCGCGCGATTGTGAATGTTGAGTTTCGTCATAATGTTCGCGCGATGACACATCACTGTTTTTTTGCTGAGGTTCAGCAAGTCGGCAATGTCCTGACTCGAACGACCTTCGGCGACCAACTTGAGCACTTCTTTTTCGCGCTCGGTCAACACATCATCATTTTCTTCCGGCGCGGGTTCGGTTTGCTGACGATAGTTCGTCAACAACATTTTCGTTATCGCGGGCGGCACAAACACTTCGCCGCGCGACACGGCGCGAATCGCGTTCACCAACTCGGACGCGAAGGATCGTTTCAGCACATAGCCCATCGCGCCCGCTTGCAAAATCGGAAGCACATAGCGTTCGTTATCGTGTTGACTCAGTACGAGAATTTTTGTTTGTGGTCGTTCTTTGATGATCCGTTTCGTCGCTTCCAAGCCGTCCATTCCCGGCATCGCCATATCCATCACGACGACATCCGGCGAATGTTCGCGCACGCACGTAATCGCTTCGCGCCCATCGGATGCTTCCGCGACGACCTGGCAATCATCCGACAGATTGAGAAGCGCCTTCAATCCTTCCCGCAACATGATGTGATCGTCCACGAGCAGAACTCGAATCTTGCCCATTCTCGCGCGTTCCTTTCAACGGAATTTTTGCCGTGATGATCGTGCCTTGCTCCGCGTGCGATTCGACCTGCGCGGTGCCGCCAAACAGCGCGGCGCGCTCGCGAATGCAGGACAATCCAAACCCGGCATTGCCATTGCCGCGCGCCATCACCACGTTCGGATCAAAACCCTGACCATCATCTTCAACTTGAAGCACGACAAATTCTTCCGTAAAATCCAAACTGATGCTCACGTTCTCCGCGCCCGCGTGACGCGCGATGTTGTTGATCGCTTCCTGCGCGATGCGAAACACAACCGTCTCAACTTCGGACGGCAAACGTTTTTCCGTGCCCGCCGTTTCCATCGCGACTTGAATGTGGTACGGCTTGAGTCGGCTCTCGGCATACCAATCAATCGCTTGCACCAATCCCAGGTCGTCCAAAATCGCCGGACGCAAATCGTGAATGATGCGCTGAATCTCGCGCAACATTTCGGTCGCCATCGTTTTGATCGGCACGAGCCGATCCTTGATTTCATCCGCGCTCTGCGCGGGCGCGGTCGTCGCGGTTTCTAATCCGACGACGAGCGCGGTCAATGCCTGACTCGTTTCGTCGTGCAATTCGCGCGCAAGCCCGCGGCGTTCTTCTTCTTGCGCGACGACGAGTTTGCGTAACAATTCGCGGCGATCGCGTTCCGCGTCCGCGAGTTGGCGCGTGCGTTGCTCGACGCGCTGTTCGAGTTCGGTGTTCCAACTTTGAATTTCGTCCAACGATTTTTTCAACCGTTCGCGCATCGCGTCGAACGCGCGCGCGAGGACGCTCACCTCGCCGCCGCCGCGCGCGCGCGGAATCGGTCGCGAGAGATCACCCGCGGCGATGCGTTGACACGCGGCGATCAATGTGTGAATCGGACGGACGACACTGCGCGTCAACAACCACGCGACGACGAGCGTAATCAAAAACGCGATCGCGCCAAACTGCAACAGGTTGCGTTCCAACGTTCGACTCGATGCAAACGCTTCGTCTTCATCTTGTTGCACGACGATGCCCCAGGGCGCGGTTGCGAGCGCGGCGAATGCCATCACGCCATTTTGTCGGCGTTGATCCGCGGTCGTAGTGTGACAATCGTGGCAACGCCCGGCAACCATCCCGCGATCGCGATTGCCCAAGCCCAACGGTCCGAGCAAATGGCTAATGCTGGGATCGCGCAGATTAACCGCGGCGATCACCGCGCCGTTTGAATTTGCGAGCGGCACCAGGATCGCCGCGGTCGAGTCCACATTGTCCGGCGCGAAATATCCCGACACAACCGGCTTCCCGGACTGGAGCACCAAATGCACATAGCGATTCGTCGCGACATTCGTGCCAACGAGTTCCCGGACAACCGGTTCGCTCCAAATCACATTGCCCTGCCGATCCGTTACCACGATATACCGGACGAAATCGCCGAGATGTTGCGTCATCGTGCGAAGAATCGGCGTTAGCGTTTCGGGCGCGGGATGATCGGGATCAATCGGCGTGTCCTGGATCATCGTTTGCAAAAAGGTGATTTTTTGTTCGAGGAGATCATCCACGCGACTCGCGGTGATGCGCGCGAGCAACATTCGCTCTTGCAGAGATCGTTCGGTGCTTTCGCGGACGGCTTGCAAACCGAGAAACGCGAATCCGCCAAACATCAAGAGCAAGCCGACGGACACGAGCAAAATTACGCGCGCCATTAGGTTGATCGAAAATTGAAATCGTTTCATTGAAATTTCTCTAGTGGAGCAACTTTTCAAGTTGCAATGGCGGGCTTGAAAGCCCGCGCCACAAACTAAAAATACCTCTCAAGGCGCGAGGCACACTTGAGAGGCATTCTTCAACCGCGATCATTCTGAATGATGCACAACCCGGCATCGAACCTACGCGATGCAGTGTAGCAGAGGCAAGTCCAAAGCGAGTCAAAGCCAAGTCCGATTTCGGTTTTGGCAAAGCCGGATTAGCCGCGAAAGAACACAAACCGCAAAGTCATTCCGAACGAGAAATGTCATTCCGAACGAGAAATGTCATTCCGAACGCAGTGAGGAATCTCCGGTCCGTGCGCGCGACCCTTCGCTTCAGGGTGCCAGCATTTGCGCGAACGCGTAAATTGGAAACGGCAATGCGCCTTGCAAATTATTTCCGTCGCTCCGACCTTGAATCAAAAACGTGCGACCATTGCTTGAATACGTGTTGCCGGTAACTTGATTGCTCGTCGAATCCAACAAATGCACCGCGACGTTATTGCCTTGCAACGTGTTGTTGCACAAACAATTGCTGTGCGAACGATAATCGCCGGCGGGCAACCACGAGTACGCGCCTTTCTCGAACTCTTCCGAATAAAAATAAATCGCTTCATTGCTATTCGCGATGTGATTGCCGGACACGGTATTGCCGCGACTGTTCAAAGAAATGACGCCGTGATTCCGCATGTTCACAATCGTATTTGCTTTGATTTCGGTGTTGTGCGCGAAACCGAGCCAGATGCCATCGAGCCCATCGCGCATTTGATTGTCGTTGACCTTGTTGCCGGAACAAAACGACAATTCGACCGCGTTGTACAAAACCGATGTGATCGTGTTGCCGATGATCGAATTATTGTTGCCGCATGGAAGCGCGTGCGCTTTGATGAAGACGCCATTGCCATTGCGCCCGGTGATCGCATTGTTCGCGATCACGTTGCCGTTCGCGCCGTCTTGCACAACGATGCCGCCCGCATCGCAACCCCAGCCGACCGTGCCCGCGCCCCAAGTGCATTTGCGAACATTATCGGCAGTCGTGTTCCCGATCGCTTCGCTGTTATTCGTTCGCAAAAAATTGATGCCCCACGCGGAATTGTCCGACGAAGTATTCGCGCGCACGGAAACGCCGGAGGAATAGCGCACGTCAATTCCGATGGCTTGGCGCGTCGTCGTGTTGTTGATGATTTGCGAATCGGTGGTGTTGTTGACGCGAATCCCGCCGCCTTCGGTCATGCCCAAAAATTTTCCAAAGCGCGAACCAGGATCAACATCGTCAAAATTATTCGAACTGTCATTGTTGCGAATCACGAGTTTGTTCCCGGCTTCGACAAAAATTCCGTACAAGAAATTCGACGCGCGACAACCGCGCACTTCGACATACGCGGGCGTTTGAATGTTGAGCAAACCGTACTTGCGAATCGCGATGCCATAGCCGGTAAAATTCGTGCCGCGAATCGCGTGATTGTTGCAATCGAGCACGACGTACGACGATTTGATCGTGATGCAATCGCCGTTCGTTGCGAGGTCGGTACCGAGCCTATAAAAACCGGTATCGTCAATTGTTGTACATCGCGTCAATGTTTCCCACGGAATCGCCGTTGGTCCGGCAGTCGGGCGCGGCGTCGGCGAAAGTGTGGGCGTGGGTGAGAGCGTGGGCGTGGGCGATGCGGTTGCAGTCGGTGTGTTCGTGCGCGTCGGCGTGCGCGTCGGTGTGGAGGTGCGCGTCGCGGTCGGTGTGTTCGTCGGCGTTGCGGTCGGCGGCGTCGCGGTGAGCATCGCGATAAATTCCGCGGTCGCGTGAACGACTGCAGTTCGTTGCGCGAGCGTCTGCGTCGTTTTTTCGTACTGCTCGACCAGAACGCCAAAGACGCCCATCGCGACGACGCCAACGACGGCGGTTTCGATCATCACCAAAATTGGAATATAACTTTTCTTTGCGCTTGCTGGTTTCTGTGCCATCGCCGCGGATTTTAGCATAGCCAACGCGCGGTGTCAATTCGTCTTATGCAACTCAGCCCGGCATTTCGAGCCAAGCGAGAAATCTCTTTCAACAACGGAGATTTCTCGCTTCGCTCGAAATGACGGGACA